>MVQH01000074.1 GCA_002067755.1 Methanosaeta sp. PtaB.Bin018 | reverse complement strand
ATGCACTTCTCCATGGGCTCCTGGCAGGTAGTGTCTCTCAACTGTCCACGTGCAGCATACCTGGCTCGCGGCGACGACGAGCTCTTATTCGAGTACCTCAGGGAGCTGATGGACACATCGGTAGAGGTATTCAAGGTAAAGCGCGAGTGGATGAACCAGATCATCAAGAACCATCGCATGCCATTCGCCACGCAGCAGCCACGCGACCCCATCACAGGCGAGAAGGGCTCAATAGCTGTCGACCTCGAGGGGCTGGTTTACACCATAGGCGTGGTGGGCGTAAATGAGATGGTGCAGTTTCACACGGGAAAGCAGATGCACGAGTCCAAGGATGCCTGGCGCCTCGCGGTGCGCGCCATGACGGAGATGGAGATCTATGCCAAAAAGCTGAGTGCTCAGCATGGCATGACGATCGCACTGGCGCGAACACCAGCCGAGACCACTGCACAACGATTCGCGGTCTCAGATCTTATTCACGAGGAGTTCAGGGAGTGTGCAGAGCGCGTCGTAAAAGGCGATCTCGATGCTGTGAGGAAAAATGTGCAACGGACGCGCGATCTGCCAGTCTATTACACCAACGGCACCCACCTGACGCCCAGCGCTGATGTAACGGTCTTCGAGAGGGCAAAGCTGGAGCATGTTTTCTTCCCCATAGTTGATGGCGGCAACATCTTCCATATTTTCATGGGCGAGGCCACCCCGGATCCCAAAGGCCTTATGGAGTTTGGCATGCGACTGGCCAGGGAGACGCAGATCGGCTACTTCACATTCACCAAGGACATGACTGTATGCCTGGGCTGCTCTCAGGTGTCAGGAGGGCTTAAAGATAAATGCCCGAGCTGCGGATCGAGTGAAGTCGATCACATCAGCCGAATTACAGGCTACTTGCAGGCAGTGAGCGGGTGGAACAGCGCCAAGAGACAAGAGCTAAAAGACCGAAAGAGATACGATGAACTGGCATAGGCCAACGAAAGGTATATATCGGATATACTAAACTTGAAGATTTGCCAGTGTGGCAAATTGGAGGATTCAATAATGCCTGCAGTTGTTAACAGAGAGGAATGCGTAAGCTGTGGAACTTGCGTTGAGGAGTGCCCCGAAGAAGCCATTACTCTGGACGACGAGGAAATAGCGGTCGTAAATAAGGAGAAGTGCACCGAGTGCAAGACATGCGTTGAGGCCTGCCCGTCTGAGGCCATCAGCATAGAGTGACTGCACTGCTTCCAACATTTTTTTGATCGACCTCCCCTAGCATTTGCGTTTATTTGTTTTCGGATATGACCTCATAGAACTGCTCCCAGTCCAGGGTCGTGGCGACGCAGCCGGCTTTCGAGAGCGGCACACCCTGCGCAGGAATAGCATAGCTGTGGCAGAGATCCAGGCCTTCCTTTATCTCCATTGAGCAGCCGACTCCGACGATAGCCCGTGGACGATATTTTTTTATGATCCTCTTTATGAAGCTGGAGCCTGGGACTATGAAGAACCTGCAGCCGAGGCTTTCCGCATATCTCTTGGCCTCACCGACATTGCAGCGCCCGCAGTTGACGCACTTTATGCCTTCTGGGGTGAGCTTGGCAGGACACTCTGTGCTGCGTACGCATTGGGGCATGAAGATAAACCGCTGCTCTCGGGGCGTCTTGATGAACTCACGACGATTGATGTAATTGCGAAGGCGCACGCCAACGTCGTCTACTACGGCGTCATCCGCTCCAGCGATCCAGAAGAGTGATTTGATAACGCTCTCCAACAGAGTGGTTCCCAAGAGCATTATGCGAGCTGCGAAGAAGTTGCCAGTCTTGAAGGAGTAAAGGATGAGCAGAGCCACAAAAATAGACAGCAACAACACAAAGAGAGCAAGCAAAACCACAGCTTCGCCAACCAGATAGAACAACCGATCCAGGAACTCTGGGAGCATGCTTGAGTTTGCATCTCCTGGATTTATAAACCTGTTACCTAGCAGCAACGGCGCAAGTTTTTTATTCCACCTGGGAATGAGGTTTATACCTTCGCCCTTATGAAAGTTAACGAGGACTAAAAAAATGGCAAAAATGCATAGCAGAAAGAAGGGCTCCTCCCGGTCTCGGCCACCAATGACGGCTAAGGCACCTGCGTGGTCTGACATAACAAAAGAGGAGCTAGAAAAGGCAATCATGAAGCTTCACGAGAGCGGGCTTCCCTCCAGCAAAATAGGCCTGACACTGCGAGATCAATATGGAGTGCCGAGCACCAAACTGGTACTGGGCAAAAACATCAACCGCTTCTTGAAGGAGAACAACTCCCTCCCAGACATACCTGAGGATCTTAGCAACTTAATGAGAAAAGCTCTGCATATTAGAAGACATGTCAAATCTAATGTGAAAGATATCCATAATAAGAGGGCATTGCAGCTCACAGAGAATAAGATCAGGCGACTTGTGAAATACTACCATGACTCTGGGCGGCTGGCACCAGAATGGAACTACACGCCCGAGGCTGCTGAGATACTAGTCTCATGAAGCATCTCGACAAAACAGCAGTTGCAATTGCCAAATCTATAATGCATTGCGATAGTGTGCGGGTGATCTCGCATAACGACGCAGATGGGATCACATCCGCGGGGCTTATCTGCAATGCACTCTTGCGCGCGAAGATCCCCTTTCAGGCTACCCTATTGAACCGTCTGGACGAATCCACGATCAGAAGCCTGGAAGGGCCGGTGATCTTCTGCGATATGGGCAGCGGCAAGCCTGAACTCATCTCTCGCGTGAGGAGCGAATGCTTTGTCCTGGACCACCACAGGCCGACGGGGACCCTGGACTGTATGCATCTCAATCCCCATCTCTTTGGCATAGACGGGGCCTTTGAATTATCTGCAGCAGGAACAGTCTACTCTGTGGTGCGCCATATGGGCGACAACGTCGACCTGGCCGGGCTGGCACTGGTCGGTGCCATTGGAGACCGCCAGGCCATGATAGGAGCCAATCGCTCCATCCTGGATGAAGCTGTGGCCTCCGGTGCTGTGGAGCTGAGAGCAGGCTTGAATATTGCCGAAGACGGACCAGTTGATGAGGCCTTCCAGCGAAGCATTGAGCCGCTGCTTGATTTTACAGGGGACTCTGATAAGACCAAAGAGTTCCTGGAAGGTTTGAAGATAAAGGGCGATGTGCAGAATCTGGAGAAGAATGACCTGGCAAGGCTATGCACAGCTATTACACTGAAGCTGCTCATGCAGGGAAGCTCTGCCGCTGATTCGGTCATAGGCGAGGTGATACGCCTCAAGCATGAGGTCGTGGAGAACTCCCTCGAGATGGTTCAGCTTCTCAACGCCTGCGGCAACAGAGATGTGCCAGGACTCGGCCTGACCTTGTGCATGCGAGATAAGAGTGCCCTTGGAGAGGCAAGGAGGCTGGCCTCCGACTACAAAGGCCACATCCTGAAGGAAATAAATGCACTTCGAGAGCAGAACGAGACGATGAAGAACATTCGCTACCTGAAGGGCAATAATATGGAAGCAGGCTCAGTGGTGGCGGGCCTTGGGATAAGATACCTCTACACCGATCTGCCCTTGATCACATTGAACCACAAGGATGATACCGTCAAGATATCCGCCCGAGGGACAAAGCCGCTGATATCCCGGGGGCTGGATCTGTCCGCAGCCATAAGAAAGGCCGCTGAGGCTGTAGGCGGCGTTGGTGGCGGCCATACCATCGCAAGCGGCGGGTCCATCCCACCGGGCACTGAGGAGATCTTCCTAAAAATGGTAGACGAGATAGTTGGATCGCAGCTTCACAAAGGCTCTGCGCCTGATGAGGATGAGACATGATCTCGGCCAGGCTGCTCTTCAGAGGGAAGGGCGCAGAGCAAGTCGCCAGATCTATTGAGCCCGATGACCTGCCAAATATGCACCTTTGGGCAGAAGGCGAGACCCTTTGCCTGAAATTTTCGACTGAGAAGATTGGTACTTTGCTCTCCACGGTCGACGATCTAGTGATGAATATTAAAATAGCAGAAGAGACACTAAACTGTACGGAGGAGAGATGAGATTTCACTTGGAGGCAAGCTTTCGGCTGAGCGCAGATGCTACAGATGCCCAAGCTGCCATCTCTGACTTTTTCGCAGGAGCGGCTACAATGCTGCAAAAGGGAGCTCCTGAGGGACGAGGAGCAAAGATCCTTCAGTGGAAGCTGACGGGCAACAAGATCGATATCGTCATCGAGAGCGACAGATATGTTCGCGCTCATGATGCACTGCTGAGGCTGCGCCGACCGCTGGCCGAGCTCTTAGGCAAGAAATACCGGATAGGCGTGCGCGGCCTGGAGATCAGCAAGTTCGACATTCAGGTCGAGTCTGAAAGGCCCATTGCGCACAAGATACCATATGTGCGTGACATATCATTCGAAGATGGCAGGCTACTGCTCGAACTCGATGTGGGCCCGAATGGAACCTTGGGGCAGTCGGAGATCGAAAACAGGATACCTGACAGAATTGTGAACCTCCTGGAAGAGAAGCTTGAGTCTTATGGAGGCAAGGCCGAGCACTGGGAGCTTCTCTGGGAGAGCGCGCCTCGAGAGAGCAAGTTCAAACGCGATCCTACTGAGGAGATGCTGAAGGCAGGATGGATCAAACACGGCTCCAGCCGTGGCCAGTGGATCTACGGGCCAGAGGCGACGCATATCTTCAGAACCTTTGAGCAGATTGTGCTGGATGAGATCATTCGGCCTTTGGGCTACAAAGAGATGATCTTTCCCAAGCTCGACACATGGGATGTCTGGAAGAAGTCGGGACATGCCCAGGGAGTCTACCCGGAGATTTATTTTGTATGCCCGCCCAAGACTCGCGACCCAGCTTTTTGGGAAGAGGTGATGGACTACTACAAGATCACACATGAGGTGCCTCTGGAGCTCGTCCGCGAGAAGATCGACGTGCCCATCGGCGGCATGTGTTATGCGCAGTGCCCAACATTCTGGGGATTCTTGCAGGGCATGACCTTGCCAAATGATGAGCTGCCAATCAGGGTCTTCGACCGCTCAGGGACGAGCCACAGGTATGAGTCCGGCGGCATCCACGGAATTGAGCGCGTGGATGAGTTCCACAGGATCGAGATCGTATGGCTGGGAACAAAGGAGCAGACCCTTGAGGAGGCAGAGCGGCTCAAGGGCTGCTACAAGCACATCTTCGAGGACATCCTTGAGCTGCGCTGGCGCATGGCCTGGGTCACACCATGGTTCATGGCCCAAGAAGGAAAAACCGGCCTGGCTGAGATGCAGGGTGCGGGAACTGTAGACTATGAGGCTGTGCTTCCGTACAACGGCAACTGGATTGAGTTCCAGAATCTGTCAGTCAACGGCGAGAAGTATCCCCGCGGCTTCACTGTGAAAGCTCAATCAGGAGAAGCCCTTTGGTCAGGCTGCAGCGGAGTGGGCCTGGAGAGATGGACGAGCGCATTCCTGAGCCAGAAGGGGCTCGACCCGGTGAACTGGCCTGAGGAGTTCCGCAGGCGCTTCGGGGAGATGCCAAAGGGGATCAGGTTCCTCTGAAGCAGAGGCTCATTTTTTTTGCTCTTAGATGTCCAAATGCCAGCCTACACTCATATCGACGACCTTGCAGCTCGCGCCCGCGCCGCCTTGGCCCGCCTGGCGTCATGCGAGGTCTGCCCCCGGCGCTGCGGCACAAATCGCCTCAAAGATGAGCGCGGCTTTTGCCGCATCGGTCGCCTGGCCCGCGTTGCCAGCTTTGCTCCCCACTTCGGCGAGGAGCCGCCCCTGGTGGGCAGCAGCGGTTCGGGCACCATCTTCTTCTCCGGGTGCAACCTGGCCTGCGTCTTTTGCCAGAACTATGATATCAGCCAGCAGGATCATGGCCAGGATGTATCTGCGGATGCATTGGCCAGCATGATGCTGCAACTGCAGGATCTTGGCTGCCACAACATAAACTTCGTCACGCCCACGCATGTTGTGCCACAGATTCTGGAGGCTTTGGTGCTGGCCATAGACGACGGCCTGCGCGTGCCACTGGTCTACAACAGCGGCGGCTATGACAGCGTAAAGACAGTGCAACTCCTGGATGGCATCTTCGACATCTACATGCCAGATGCCAAGTACGGCTCGGACGATGTGGCTCTCAAATATTCCGGAGCCCCTGACTACACGCACATCATGAAGACTGCCATCAAAGAGATGCATCGCCAGGTGGGAGACTTGATTATGGACGAGGATGGAGTGGCTACTCGCGGCCTGATAGTACGCCACCTCGTCCTTCCAGGAGGCCTGGCCGGCAGCGCAGAGGTTGTGCGCTTCCTCTCCGAAGAGATCTCCCCGAATACCTACCTCAACGTCATGGCCCAGTACCGTCCGGAGTACAAAGCCTGTCGCTTTCCCGAGCTTGATCGGCGCATCAGCGCAAAGGAGTACAACGATGTCGTGCGCCTGGCTGCTCGGGCAGGCTTGACTCGAGGATTAGCAATCCTTTAATGCCTGCCGGGCTGAATTATAAATGGATGATGCCCTTCGAGTACCTGGATCATACAGCAGACGTGAAGTTCCGCGCCTATGGCCACAGCCCTGAAGAGATGCTCTCCAATGCTGCAGCAGCTCTCTTCAAGGCCATGGTGGACCCTGCCACAATAAACATCACGAAGTTCTGGAATGTGGAGCTGGAGGCCCAGGACCTGGAGCAGCTCGCCTACCAGTGGCTCTCTGAGATCGTCTTCCTCTTCGAGACTGAGTCTGCAGTCTTCGCCTCCTTCGCAGTTAGGCTAAAGCAAAATGCAAACGGGACCTGGAGACTGGAAGGCAGAATTGGAGGAGAGAATATAGATTTGAAAAGGCATGCCTTCGAAAACGAGGTCAAGGCCGTAACCCTGCACCAGTTTCAAGTCACTAAAAATGACATGTGGTGCATTCAGGCAATCTTGGACGTGTGATTTCATGGAGGATATAATCAAGATCAGCGACAATATCTATGAGGTGCCCATCGGCTATCGGCCAGGCATGCGCGTTCCTGGCAGGATCTTCATCTCACAGGAGTTGCGCACGATGGTGGAGCCAGGAACTATTGACCAGGTGGCAAATGTGGCCACGTTGCCTGGAATTGTGAAGTACTCCATGGCCATGCCAGATGCGCACCTGGGCTATGGATTTCCCATCGGAGGAGTGGCAGCCTTTCATGAGGACGGTGGCATCATCAGCCCGGGCGGAGTGGGCTTCGACATCAACTGCGGCGTTCGCCTTCTCCGATCCGACCTGGAGGCCAAATCGGTTCAACCCCTCATCAACACACTGATCAGCGCCCTCTTTGAGGCTGTGCCCTCGGGCCTCGGAGCTACAGGAAGGCTACATGCCACAGATCAGCAGCTCACAGAGGCCTTCGTAGCAGGTTCCAGATGGGCGGTGGAGGAGGGCTACGGCTTTGAGGCCGATCTGGCACACTGCGAGGAGAGTGGCCACATGGCAGGTGCTGATCCATCCCAGGTGAGCATGAAAGCCCGCAAGAGAGGACGACCTCAGCTAGGGACCTTGGGCAGCGGCAACCACTTCCTGGAGATTCAGCGAGTCGAGGAGATATTCGATGAGGACGTGGCCAGAAAATTCGGGCTCTTCAAGGGCCAGACTACTATCATGATACACTGCGGCTCGCGCGGAGCAGGCCACCAGATATGCACAGACCACCTCGAGGTCCTCTCAAGGGCGGTGCGCAAATACAACATCGACATTCCAGACAAACAACTGGCCTGTGCACCTCTGGGCTCGCCCGAGGCTCAGAACTACTTCGGCGGAATGGTCTGCGCAGCTAACTATGCGTGGGCCAACAGGCACATAATCGCCCACTGGACGAGAGAGGTCTTCGAGAAGTATTTCCCTGGCTCGAGCCTGGACCTTGTCTACGACGTGGCCCATAACGTGGCCAAGATCGAGGAGCACGACGTCGATGGTAGGCGCGAGCGGCTGTACGTTCACAGGAAGGGCGCGACCCGGGCCTTCGGCCCAAGCCGCAGCGAGGTGCCCGATGCCTACAGAAATGTGGGCCAGCCTGTGCTCATACCGGGCAGCATGGGGACGCCCTCTTATGTTCTTTGCGGAAATGACCAGGCCCTAGACCTCACATTCGGCTCTGCATGCCATGGTGCGGGCAGGGTCATGAGCCGCAGCCAGGCCACCCGCATGTTCGCCGGCAAGGATGTCAAGGCCGCCTTGAGTCGGGACGGGATCGTGGTCAAGGCCACGAGCCCTGGAATGCTCGCTGAGGAGGCTCCACAGGTCTACAAGCCGTCTGGCGATGTGGTGGACGTGGTGCATAGCCTCGGCATCGCCACAAAGGTTGCAAAGCTTGTGCCTCTGGGCGTGTCCAAAGGATGAGCTGAAATGAGATTGCGCGTCGTCCTGATGGAGCCCATTTACGAGGGAAACGTGGGCTCTGTGGCGAGAAGCATGAAGAACTTCGGCTTTCGCGACCTTGTGCTCGTCAATCCCTGCAAGATCGAGGACTTCGGCCTGGCCATGGCAGCACACGCACGCGATGTTCTGCAGATGTCAAGGTGCTTTTCGACCCTTCAAGAGGCGCTACAGGGCGCAAACCTTGTGGTGGGCACGACAGGCAAAAGGCTGGAGAATGCGCAGCATCACCTGCGGCTGCACTTGCGTGCCCCTTGCCTGACTCCCGCCGAGCTTTCCCAAAAGCTTCAGGGAAGAGATGGAACAGTCGCCCTCCTACTGGGGCGCGAGGACTGCGGCCTGAACAGCGAGGAGCTGGCGGTCTGCGACATTGTCGTCTCCATCCCAACCAGCGCGGAGTATCCCGTCATGAACCTCTCGCACGCTGCTACAATTTTATTCTATGAGCTCGCCCAGACGGATAACGGCGACATCGAGCTTGCAAGCCGCGACAGCCTGCTGCTGCTACAAGACAAAGCCAGATCGCTCCTCATGGAGGCCGGATACCCTGAGCACAAAGTGGAGTTCACAGTGCTCATGCTGAGACGTGTCTTCGGCAGGGCTGTGCTGACTGAGAGGGAGGCGCGAACCATTTTGGGCATAATAAAGAACATCCGCTGGAAGATCGGCTGCGCCACGAGAGGGGAGGCCAGGAAGGAGAAATAAAAGCAAAGATAAGAGCAAGATGCTGGCCGGTCAGAATTCATGAAGACGATGCACCAAAGCTGCATGTCGTCTGATCAGATGAATAGTCGCAGATCATGGTGCCATAATAATTTTGTCCAGGATTTATATTTGAATCCATACCACCAAGCGCCGCATCAAAATCAAATCCCTGGACCGGCCATCCGAGAGTGAACTGCATATCTCCAGGGGCGATTATGTCGTTGTACTTTCCGAGCAGCTCAGATAGCAAGAACTGGTTGTCGATAGAGGAAAAATCAAATTTTGACCTTTGAGCACCCATTTTTGCGCTGTTGGAGAGAATCTGGTTTAAATTTCGGATCACACTCTCGGGCCCTGTTCCACTAAAGGATTTATCCACTGCGCTCCCACTCGGGGTTGATTCGATTAAGTTTTCTAGGGAGGAAAAGCTATAGGTAGTTATAGAGCTTGGGCCAGCATCCGCTAATGCTGCACCTAGTGAGAGGGCAAAAAACAAAACCAGAAACTTGAGCAAAGCCCTTACCACCATTAATCCTGTTGTATACTTGATTGTATCCTCTTCCATTAAATAAACATTCAAGGATCCTATTTAATGAATATAGATAATGAATATAAATAATAAATATAAATAAGTACAATTTATACGTATGTTTTGACAGTAGCCTCAACCAAAACAGATATATTTTGCTTATTGGTTAAATGAATAATGTAAGGTTTTGCATCTACTGAGGGGATATTCAGGAGGGTCACAGATTTGGAGGGTGGACTTGGGAAAGTAATTTTATTTTTGTTGGCGTTTTCTTTGCTTGTCGGATTATCCATGGCAACCATCGGATACACGATCGACGCCAAGGTGGGAGGGTCCGCTTTTCATATATCTCGCCAGACTCATAACTTGACATTCAGCGTGGACGGAAACATATCAGGCTCTGGAAACTTCTCCAGGTACTCTCAGATCAAGAATGTTGCGGGGATCAAATCAAACGAGCGCTCTTCTGCGATTCGGGGAGGAAATTTATCTCTTAACGAAAAGGAGCGCCTTAAAACCATAGAAGGGCCGGTGACCATCCTCCTCGAACTTCAAAGTGGCACTCAGGACGTCACTGTACCCGATCCAACAGACCCTTCGAAATTTATCGTAGTTCCCCTGGTCGCCGAATATGCCAAGATCAACATCGATGAGATCTGGCCATCTGCCTACGCCAATTACAAGAAGATGTCTTACCTTGGGCCGATCGTGCGCAATTCGGAGCATTACGAGAACAACGGGGATTTGGTAACCACATCGATAGACTCCTGGAAGCTCGACAAAGAGAGTTTATACAGAGCAAATATCAACCGGACAGTGATCGATGTTGATATGACGCCCTCACAGGTGCAAGTAGACAGGGCAATGAATAGATCTAGCTTCTACGCTTTGAACATGGAATCTACGGGCAGCCTGACCCACCTGGGCATAGCCAGAAAAGAATCCCACAGCGCCTCCAAAGGAGCAAACACAAGGGATCCAGACATACTTGTTTCAGAAGATTTCGCAGGCCAGCACCATTTAACCCTTAAAATAGCTATGGATGAATCCGTCCTTAAGAAGAAGGAGGAGGATTCATGGCTTCCTTGCTGTTCTGGAGGATATCTCGATATGAATAAAGCAGATCAAATGGGATTGGGTTCTGACTCGATCTTTAATTGCTCATGTGCCCAGCCAATTTGCAGAACATAAAAATGGCCATCGTTTGCAGCCAGAGGTGGAGGTCACTTTTATGCCTTACAGCCCCAGCCGAGACTGCATGGGCACATTCACGCTTCCCAAAGACTTCATGCGATAATCCTGCTGTAGCGTGGCCTTCAGCTTGCCAGGATAGACGCTTAAAGTGATCTCCTTGGTTCGACCATATCTGCCTTTGCTGATCACAACTGTATGCAATATGCCCATCATATCCAACTCGGCGATGAGATCGGTAATCCTGCGATGTGTCAAGTAGTCGGTCTCTACCAAGGGGCAAAGCTGTTTGTACATGTTGTAGACGGCACTGGTGGTGATATTTCTTGTGCCCTGCTCCTCGAGAAGAACAATGCTGTAGAGCACGAGCTTGGATTGCGTTGGAAGGGTCTTGATCACCTCTTCTACTCTATCCTGCTCGATCTTATCTCGGGCTGAGCGCACATGTTCTTCTGCCACAACCACAGAACGCGATCTCTCTGCCAGCTCGCCGGAGATGCGCAAGAGGTCCAAGGCTTTGCGAGCGTCGCCATGCTCTTGAGCTGCAAAAGCCGCACAAAGGGGAATTACGCCCTCTTGAAGTGCTCCAGGGCGGAAGGCCAGCTTCGCTCTCTGTTCCAGGATCTCTTTGATCTGCTCTGCATTATAGGGTGGAAAGATTATTTCGTCCTCGCCCAGAGAGCTCTTCACCCTTGGATCCAAGAATTCCGTGAACTTGAGATCGTTCGAGATGCCAATTAGGCTAACCCTGGAGCGAAGAAGATCGGAATTGACACGTGAGAGGTTATAAAGAACGTCGTCTCCCTTTCTGACCAGCTTATCTACCTCGTCCAGCATTATCACGACGACCCTCTTCTCGGCATCAAGTGCATTTCTGAACTCTGCATAGACCTGGTCTGTAGGCCAGCCGGTCATAGGAATCTCTCTGTCGAAGTGCCTTGCCAGGTGGGCCAGGATCCTGTATTGTGTGTCTACTACTTCGCAATTGATGTAGATCACAGAGCATTTCATGCTCCCTAAACCTGCTTCTTCTAGCTCTTTGCCAACATATTTGGCTACAGCCGTCTTTCCTGTGCCAGTCTTTCCGTAAATCAGGACATTGGAGGGCGTCTCTCCTCTCAATGCAGGGACCAAAACGGATGCTAAGCTATTGATCTGCTCTTCTCTGTGGGGCAGCTCGCTTGGTGTATAAGTAGGACGCAGTACGTCCCTCGTTTGAAATATGCCTCCTTGTGCCAATAGATCAGCAAATAACCCTCCAGACATAGAAACCAAGATAATTCCCCTCTAGTGTTTTTTCCTTGGCATTGGAGGATATTAAGAGTTATGGTGAACTCCCCTTCGTTTCCAGTAGAACTTCGGCCTCCTACCCCATGATTTCCACTGGAAAAGAGATGAATTTAGCCATCGGTGATGAATTGATTAAAAGAATTTAGTTGTTGGACCTTAGACATTGTTTATATTTAAACCTTTTGTTGTAAAAACGGATACAGAATAAATATGGCCTGGAACTCTTATGGACAAAAGAACCTCAAAAAAGAGGCGTTTGCTTATGATATTTTTTCATGTCTTGTTAGCCCATTTGAGAGCGATCATATGACTGCTGTTCGCGAGAGAGTATAATTATTACAAGCTATTTATTTTTATTAAACAAAGCTGTAAAGGACGTAAGGTCCGGATCCAAGAATGGATTGAGGCCTTTGGCGTCCATTTATGGGGAGCAGTCATACGAGCGCACACAACACAAGG
The DNA here is from genome assembly GCA_002067755.1 of Methanosaeta sp. PtaB.Bin018. Lineage (GTDB taxonomy): Archaea > Halobacteriota > Methanosarcinia > Methanotrichales > Methanotrichaceae > Methanothrix. Next base: position 124 of record MVQH01000074.1, on the reverse strand, counting down.
CCGTCTTAAGAAAATCGGCGTCCAGATAATGCTAAGCGTCACATGCGTCGAGGTTCAAGCCTATGATTGACCTGCAACTGAAGGGATCCACGCCAAAGGCCAAGTCGAGCCGAAGTTTGCAGGC
>MVQH01000073.1 GCA_002067755.1 Methanosaeta sp. PtaB.Bin018 | reverse complement strand
AAGTATGGTTCAAGACAGATAGACGTTTCCTCATTTTCATTCACATGGGTGACCTTGGGTCATGGGTGTTTTTCGAGAGCAACTCTCGGAGACCAGCGGTCACCCTGATTGTGCTGCCACGAGCTTGAAGTATTCGCCCTTCAATGACAGAAGCTCTTCATGACCACCACTCTCAACAACCCTGCCGTCCTTCATCACGAAGATGCAGTCTGCATCCACCACAGTGCTCAGGCGGTGGGCGACCATTATAGTGGTGCAGCCCGCGCTTTTCTCCAAAAGAGTCTCCTTGATCGCCCTCTCGGTCTCTGCATCTAGGCTGGATGTGGCCTCGTCCAGTATTAGTACGTGTGCATCTTTCAGCAGCGCCCTGGCAATGGCGATCCTCTGGCGCTCTCCTCCGGAGAGCCTGATGCCCCGCTCGCCAACAAAGGTATCGTAACCCTGAGGCAATGACAGTATGAAATCGTGGATCAGAGCCTTGGCAGCAGCCTCCTCAACCTCCGAATCAGTGGCGTCCGCCCTTCCCAGGCGTATGTTCTCCCGTACAGTGTCGTTGAAGAGGAAGACATCCTGAGTGACCACAGAGAAATGCTGGCGCAGCTCTTGAAGTGGATAGCTCCGCAGATCCCTTCCACCAAGCATGATCTTCCCTGACACAGGATCCCAGAAACGCATCAGCAGGCTGATCACTGTGGACTTCCCTGCACCGCTCATCCCGACCAATGCCACAGTCGATCCAGCTGGGACACCAAAGCTTAGATCCTTCAAGACCTGTGGCCCATCGGGAGAATAGCCGAAACATATGTGCTCAAAGGTAACAGAGGGCTCTACAGGACCCGGTATCGAGTTTATCCCCACATCTTTGACTGCAGGCTCTGCATCCAGAATGCGAAACAGCCTCCTTGCTCCTGCAAGGGCCTGGGATAGCTGCTTGGATATCTCAACAACGCTCATCAGGGATGTAAATACGCTTGAAGCCAAGATCACAGCTATGGGCAGATATCCTTGAGCAAGCTCGCCTCGGCTCACCAATATGGAGGCGCTCAAGAGAACTCCGATGATGCCCATGGAGACGATGCTAACGCTTGCAGCACTCTGCAGTCCAACGTTCTTAGCCTGCCTGGCCTGCAGCCCGACCAGGCTGTTCGAGTTCAATGTTAGCTCATCAAGGCGCCTTTTTCCATAGCCGAATGCCAGGATATCCCTCATTCCCTGCAGGCTGTCGAGCACCTGGGCATTGACCAGTGCCAGCTCCTCCCTTAACCGATCTCCTAGGGCAGAGCCTAAGTAGAAGGCCAAGCGGGGCATCAGAGCCAGCAGGATCAAGAAGACTAGCAGCACCTCTGCGAGCCTCAGGCTGATGGCCGCAAGTGCAGTCAGCGACAGGATGGGGACGACAACTGCCACAACTGCCGGCCCGGCTGTATGGGCAAAGAAAAGCTCTAGAATTTCGATATCCGAAACTGCTGTAGATACCAGATCACCCGTCCGCTGCCTGGAAAGCCTTGCTGGGGCCAGGGGCTCTATCACCCTGTAGAACTCGTCCCTCAGGGCGACAAGTATGCGATAGGCAGCAACATGAGCCAGATAGGGACCTAGGTAGCCGAACGATCCCCTGGCAAGGCCCAGTATTATCATCCCTGCTGCATATGGATAGAGATTCTCAGTCTGAGTCCCCGACACGGCCAGGGCAAAGAGGGCCGCCCCAAGGACTGCAACGCCTATCCCCGAGATCTGTCTAAGCACCTCTGAGATGATGGCCAGGCTCATCAAACCCATGTGAGGCATTATAGGCAGGATCAGACGGCGAAGTTCAGACCCACTCTCAATCATGCTTTTTTGCATCATCTACCACCTATGTCAGCCGTGCTCTCCAGGTCGTCCTTTAAATCATCATCTCGACCAAGCATGATCCCTGAATCTAAAGATGAGGTTAGACATTGAGCGGCGACGAGACGATGGTAGATGCCCCTTCTTTTAAGCAGCTCCTCATGGGTCCCTACTTCAGCTATCCTTCCGTGATCCATGGCCAGTATTATGTCTGCATTCCTGACAGTGCTAAGCCGATGGGCGATGATGAGGACGGTGCGGTTGGATCTGAGCAGATCCAGGGCATTCCTGATGGACTCCTCGTTCTCCGCATCCACGCCCGACGTTGGCTCATCCAGGAGCAGAATGGGCGCGTCCTTTAAAAATGCCCGAGCAATGGCAATTCGCTGACGCTCTCCGCCAGATAGAAACACTCCGCGCTCGCCGATGATCGTTTCATACCCGTCAGGCAGTGTGCGTATGAACTCATGGGCACTGGCCGCAATAGATGCTTTTACCATCTCTTCTGTTGTTGCATGTGGCCTGCCAATTCGTAGGTTCCTCTCAACAGTATCGTAGAAGAGGTAGGCATCCTGGGCTACCAATGCCATCTGAGATCGAAGGCAATCAAGTGGAAGGTCGCGGATATCGCGGCAGCCTAGAAGCACTCTTCCCTTCTGGGGCTCATGAAAGCGATATAGAAGGTCTATGACTGTGCTCTTGCCAGCACCTGTTGCCCCAACCAAAGCTACAGTTGAACCTGCGGGAACCTCAAAAGAGATCTCCTGCAAAACAGGTCGCTCGCCGCCATAGGCGAAATGCACGCGCTCAAATTTAATGCAGGGCTCCAACGCCACAGGAGTCGTTGAGGCGAGGGTCGTTTCCATGATCTTGGGTTGTTGATCCAGAAGGCCAAAGATGGCATCTGCCGTCCTTCTTCCAAGAAGGCTGTAATGGTGGTAGAGGAGAAGGTGGCTGACATGCTCGTAGAAGAGAGAGCCCAGGAGCAGGACCATCACCAGCTTATCCAGAGCAAGGCTTCCCTCGCTTAATCGGTAGGAGGCAACGATCAGCGTCAGAGAGTAGCCGAGCACAGGGACGACCTCGGAGATGAAGCTCACCCCAAAATAAAGCTTTAGGCTTCGTATCAACGCCGACTCCAAGCTCACCGATCGGCGGTGCAGCTCCTGTCCTCGAGCATCCACCTGATGGAAGAGCTTGAGGGTGGTCAGCCCCTGAAGGCTGTCGGCGAAGTAGGCAGAGAGCTCCCGATAGGCCTCCCACGCCCTCCCGCCGACCTTCCATTCTTCAAGATTCGTGAAGAATATGATCGAGAGGGGAACAAGTGGTACAAAGCCCAGGAGGATGACGGCTGAGATCATATCCACATAGAGGGCGAAGCCGATGAACAGGATGATGGGCATGACCATCGACAGGGTGACATAAGGCACGTAGAGGCTCACATAGGGCTCTAAAGCCTCAACTCCGTCGACCATGGTGGCTGTAAGCGCCCCTGTGTTTCGATGCTCCAGAAAGGAGGGCCCCAACCTCAGCAGATGCTCATAGAGCCTCTTCCTTACAGCTGTTTTAACCACACCGGCAGTTCGCTGAGCGCTTACGTCCCTGGACCACTCTGCTAGCGCGCGGAGGCCCATGGACAAGATCATTCCGAGGATCAGGTCGCCCATCGTTAGAAGGGCGCGGCCTTCGTATATACCGACGATGACCTTGCCAGCTAAGATCAAGAGGAGGATGTTTGCCAGGGATCCCATCAGGCCGGACAAGAATGTAATGGCTATCCATCTTCGGGCTCCTGATGCAAACTTGAATATCCTGCGATCGACTATGCCGTGCATTTGAGCCTCGTGACTGCATACCTTGAAAGCATTTCCCCTCAAACCATTGGATCCAGGCTGACCATACCTTTTTGATCAGACTACCAGAGCACTGCTCCGATGGCACCCTCCTGTATAGGGCGTTCAGTTATAAATCTTTTGATTTATGTATTACTAAATATCCAAAATTTTTCAATCACCTCGACACCAATCGCAGCATTAACACAACTGATAGACTGAACTGTTCAGATCCATCAGATCGAGAAATTCAGTCAGCACTCCCTACCTTGTGGACCGATCAAAGACCCCATCGGTCCCGTCCATGCAATGATGAACTGATCTGCTCACTTAAGATCGTCTGAGCAAAACTGGCATGGATCGCGTTGTTTGTAGCGAGCTTCAGAGCCAGATCGATCTATCCACAGAGGGCGAAGTTGTTCTCAGGGATAGAGGATACTTTGGCGCTAAGGCAAAAGGCATCGATTTCACGATGAAGCGCAGGACAACAGATCAGCCTATTGGAGAGCTCGATAAAGAGTACAACAAGCTGATAAGCAAGATCGGGTCTCCATGTGAGCGACCGCACGCCGTCATAAAAAGGATCTCCAAACGCCGGAAGAGTTCTTGTCACTACAGTCAAAAGAGTTCACGTAAAAATGATGATTACCACGTTCGTTTATAACCTATACCAGCTGCGCACGCTGAAAAATGCAGGCATAATTTGGACCTAGCGGGGGTTATCGAAGAACACGCAAAAACAAGGTGAAATCAGGGCGCATTAAGGAATTTCGAAGCGTAAATGGGCCAAGTGGCTGATCAAAGACAAGAAATAAAGCTCAAGGCGCATATAAATAGGAACCCTCTCATGATTTAAATTATAAAATGAGTGGAGGTATGAAATGAGAAGTTCAAGCAGATGCTTAAATGGACTGGCAACCTTATACGCCTCTCTTGCGTTCTTGCTGGTAGCATTGGGTGCGGCTGTTGCGGTTGCTGCAGATGCTCCCGGCGGCGTTGGGACCGATGGGATAGATATTACTAAGATCATAGGGGTAAACTACCTGGGCACTGACCAGTGGGTCGAGATCGCCAACAAGGGGACTGGTTCAATGATTCTCACAGGCTGGACCCTCACGAATATGGAGAATCAAACCTGGTTATTCCCGGCAGATTTCACGCTCAGAGCAGGAACAATCGTCAGGGTCCATACTGGCAAGGGCGACAATACTGCTGCAGACCTGTTCAATAGCACTTTGCTCTGGAAGGAGGAGGGGGATACTGCAACCCTGAGGGATGCAACTGGGAAGGTTGTCTCTGAGTACAAATATCCAGTGGAGGTTTCAGCACAAGAGAGCACGACCAAGGCCAAGCCGGTCTATCTTCCAGACACATCTTCCCTCGGCGGGACATCCATGCCCTTCATACCAGACTACAGATCGAGCTATGCTGCGGAAGAGAGCGGCATGAAGTCCAGCATTCCGGCAAACTTAAGCGGCCGTCCTTTCATCTGCCACGGAGGCCCTCTCAACTGGGCCTGGACCACTGGGCTAAGATAGCCTGCAATGGAACTGGTTCGAGAATCTCACATTGCTGGAGGCTTTATCTCGCTGGGGTAAAGGGGCCAAGAAGACCGCATCCTTCAGGGTGCGGATGAATTGGCCCCTTTCATGATTACTTTCGCTCCGCATAGATCGATTTGATATAGTCGCAGGCCGATCTCCTCACAGTTCCCTGGCAATTCCAGTATAAGAGATGATGGCGGCCAGGAGCAAGCGAGCTGAACGAAAGAGGGGAAGGCCAACACAACGACCGACATTAAAATGGATCTGCTTCCTGTTTTATGGTGCCGCGGAAGTCACTGTCGAGATAGGGGGAGCCATCGGGCGATTGCAAACCTATTCGCTGATGATCGTCATTAGAATTCTTGGAAAGGGGTGCGAAAAGTATTATGGCACTTAGGAGTATCTCCTGAATGTCGAGTTAACTGCTCCGGAGGCAAACATGAAATTAACCGATGAGATCAAGCAGATGCTTGATGAGAACATAGTTTACCTGGCAACGTCAACCAGAAACGGGGAACCTAATGTCGTTCCGATCGGATCGGCTTATGCGATAAGCGACAACGAAATTCTCATCCATGATATGATGTTCGTGAAGACCAGGGCGAATCTGGAAGCCAACCCCCGGGTAGCTATATCATTTACGGACACGAAAAGATGGGAGTCGTATCAGCTAAAGGGATCGGCAAAAATTTTCACCGAGGGAGATATATTTGAGAAGGTTCTGGAGATAATGAAAATCAAAGAGGGACGTCGGCAGAAAGATCACATGGAGACGATCAGCAATCCTAAAGTTAAAGAGAGAGTGCAACGAATGATGGAGCTGCATAAGAGCATGAGACCTAAAGCTGCAGTTCTTATCGCCGTTGAGGAGGTCTACTCGAACATGCCCGAGATGTGATCATCTCTATCTCGCCCGGTTTTGGGCTGTTCAAGTAAGTGATAACAACATCCGGATCTACCTTGATCGGCACTTCATAAGTCCACAGAGGTTGCTGTATACCCGATGTCTGCGTAGCGGCTCCCCTCCAAATAGAGCGATCCACAGCCTTTCTCCTCGCTCTGTGCCACATACATATCGATGGCATCGGAGACCATCCACTTCTATCTCCCGGAATCTAACCGCAGTCTGGGAGATGACGGGATTGGCAGTGAAATGCAGCACGGCAGCGCTGCAATGACATGAAGTCTCGCTCTCATCATACGATTACCTCATATAACTCGGAGGCATCTGCCATATCCACGGCCGATGTAACGACCAGGATGATAGATAAGGCCGGGAGCCTCACCTACTTCATCTCACTAGGATAAACAAACACCCCATGATCCTTCAGGTCGTAGTTCAATCCCTGAATCTCGTTGAGATACTCATGGTGTATTGCCTGTGGTTCCAGGTCCGAGAACAGCTCTGGGTAGAACCACTTCGCCATGTAGGCAATGGCCACGGGAACTCCGGGGCTTGCACCAAACTCATAGAGCAGCATGTAGACTCGCCCGTCCTTCACAGCTGTGATATTGCTCCAGCCAATTCTGCTCAATATCTCCCTCCTCTTGGCCTCAAAACCGGATGGGTCGTCGGATGCATAGCCACAGGGCATCTCCGATGGCTGGGTAAGCCTTACGATCACCTCCGGGTTCTGGAGCATAACCCACTCTGACTCCACGTCGGGGTAGGATCCTGCTAGATCTGAGGCGATGTTCACGCCACCTGCCATGGTGCAGGCCAGATCGCCACCTTTGCCTTTGGTGTAGGTCTTGAGGTCAGATGCGCCCTCCAGGTAAACTCGCGTCTTTTTGTCCTCTGGGATCGCCGAGATCTTCTCATTGACTGCATCTGTAACCCTGCTAAACCATTGCAGGTATCTGTCCGCCTCAGCAGTCCGGCCGACGATGTAGCCGAGCATCTTCATCTCTGCCCTTAGATCATCGGCCCTGTAGAGGTCAAGCGCTACAGCAGGGATGCCAGTGCCATTGAGCTTTGGCTCTAGATACTTGGGCGTGGCAGACCTGTAGCTTATGACTAGATCCGGTTCCAGCGTTAGTATCTTCTCTATATCTGGCTCATTCCATTTTCCAACGTTTGGCATCTGGCTGAACTCTGGAAGATATATCGAGTTCTCCAGGGTCTCCACAGATACGCCCACAACCTTGTCAGTGGCATGTAAAACCCTAAGGGCTTCAGCAGAATCGTCAGTTACAGCAACGATCTTGTCGATAGGCATCTGCAGTGTTACAGTTCTGTTGGCGGTATCGATGAGAGTCAGGGTCGTTTCATCCCCTTGGATGATATGGTTTATCTGATCGATATCCTTGGCATCTACCTTTCCATCATGGTCTGCATCTGCCAGTTCAGAGCCATTTTCTTTTCCATCGATGATCCCTTTGACGTAAGATATATCCTGATCATCGATGGTGTCATCCATATTTGCATTGCCGAATACGTTCAATGTGAAGCCAAAGGCCGGCACAGACAGCATCGCTAATGCTGCCATTAATGCAAGAAGCGGCAAAAAATGAGTGAATATTTTCATCTATGACTCCTCCAATGGTGGATAGACGAACACTCCCCGTGTCTTCAGATCGTAATCCAGTCCCTGGAACCTGGTCAGATACTCCTGATGGATGGCCTGTGGGTCAAGGTCTTTGAAGAGTTCAGGATGGAACCATTTAGCAAGATATGCAAGGGAGACAAACCAACATGGCCGGCTGGTTATCGCGGTGGTTAACAGATAGACCTTTTGGTCTTTTATTGCTGTTACATTTGACAGCTCGGGTGTGCTAATTATCTTTTTCCATTCGTCCTTAATGCCTGAGATATCATCGACCTCGTACCCCCCTGGCGAACTCCATTGGAACATTATCTCTGGATTGGCCGTGATGAGCCATTCGGCATCTACCTCCGGATACATCCCGCCGGTCCCACCCCTCAGATCAGATGCTACATTCGTACCTCCGGCCTTAAGGCACAACATGTGAACGATAGATCCCTCTGAGCCTGGCTTGTAAATGCTGTACATTGGATATACTCGTGGTTTATCTGCCTCTGATAGTGTGCTCAGCCGATCTTCTATCAGGTTTAGACATCCCTCCTCGAAATCTACAAACTCCATTGCCCGATCCCTTTCATCAAGGATATATCCTAACATAATCATCTCTTGTATGGAAAAGTCTGGATAGGTGAATCCCATCCGTACTACAGGGATATCGAATCCTTGTAACTTGTCTTCAAGCAGCTCAGGATCTGGCCATCTAACATCTGATATGACTAGATCTGGTTTGAGCTTGATTATCGCCTCTACATCTGGATCAGACCATTTACCAACGGTCGGAAGTTGGCTTAGGTATGGAAATATTACTTTATTATTATCTTCTGAGAAACCACTTCCTACACCGACTACTTTATCCGATGAATTAATGCAATTTATCGCTTCCCCGCCAGATATCGGTAAAACAACTACCCTATTTACTGGTTTGGGTACAGTAACGACCTTTACCTTCTCATAGATTGTGAATGTCTCAAGGGTGAGATTCTCCTCGTCTCCTCGGATTATCTTCTCGATCTGGATTATATCAAGCTCGTCGATCTTCCCATCGTAATTTGCATCAGCTAGCGTGGTCGCTTCATTGGTTCCAGCGATGATCCCCTGGACATATTCTATGTCACTCTCGTCTATCTTATCATCCATGTTCGCGTTGCCAAAGATGCCTAAGGTGTAATCTGCAGCAACCGCAGGAATGGCTGCCAGAAGCGCAGATAATACAATAATCATCGCTAAAACGGAAGGGTTGGATGCCATTCTTCTCATTTATCATTCCTCCAAACCATAACAGCTCTGATATTTACCATTATTATTACTCCGTTGCTACTACTAATTATCAATTTATTATTACCAAGCTCTACCAAATAAAGTTATCTGTAGGGGACTGATTCAAACTTAAAAATATATAGACCACAAGTAGCCGCAAAAAGATGTGGATGGCTCTCTTTTTTGCCCTACGCCCCTATCACCTTCGCCATCTTCTCCTTCCAGGACTTCACCTCGTCGGCGTTGATCACATCGATCGCTCCACCCTGGAACTCTCCCTCGACGTCGCCCATCCTCTCCTCCATCCAGCCTTCGATCTCTAGATAGAGCGACTTGAGAGCATCCAGAACCTCCGGATCGGCCTTCCACAGCCCCCTCTGCTCTGCCTCCAATAGCCTCCTGCCGATCTCCTCCATGGCCCAGGGGTTGTTCTCCTGGAAGAACTCGCGGTTCTCCTCGTCCATGATGAATGTCCTGGCGATGTCGTCGAAGATCCAGTCATCCACCTCCTGGGTCGTCGCCTCCCAGCCGTAGACGCGGCCAACGCGTTTGGATATATCGCCTGCTCCTTTGTAGCCGTGTTGCTTCATTCCCTCGATCCACTTGGGATTGAGAAGCTTCGTTCGAACAACGCGGCGCACCTCGTCCGCAAGATCTCGCACCTCGACGTGCTCAGGCTCGCGGGTGTCGCCGTAGTAGGCTTTCACATCCCTGCCGGAGATGTGCCTCGCTGCGGCGGTCATGCCCCCGTGGGTGCCGAAGTAGCAGCAGCATCCGAAGAGGTCGTACTCGTCGCTGACAACTTTGTTGTAGGTCACGTCTACAGACTTGAGGGTGTTTACGAAATGCTGGTGAGATTCCTTCCCTGCCACGCCCTTGCCGTAGGCATACCCGTTCCAGTAGACGAAGATGTCAGACAGATCCTTTTCGTCCTTCCAGGCGCTGGCATAGACTGCCAGGTTGGTCCCGGACTGGTATGTGCCAGGCTTGCTGGCAAAGATGCGAAGCGTCGCCTCGCGCCAGTCCTTGGCAGTGCCGCTCTCGAGGTTGGCCAGGGTGTGCTTTCGAACGAAGTTCATCTCTAAAGGCTCATCGAGCGCTGCCACTGCCTGCACCGCCTCGTCGATGGTGTCGATGCAGTTGGGGAAGTTGTCGCGGGTGATGCCCGACACCCTGATGGTCAGGTCGATCCTGGGACGACCAAGCTCTTCCAGCGGCAACACCCTGAAGCCCTTCAGCCGTCCGTTGGACTGCCAGACGGGCTCAGTGCCGAGCAGGAAGAGCATCTGGGACATGTCCTCTCCATCGGCCCACATGATGTCATTGCACATCCAGAAGAAGGCGATGTTCTCAGGATAGCGACCTTCTTCGTTCTGGTGCTTGGCGATTACGGCCTTTCCGAGCTTCTGACCTACCTTCCATGCGGTCTTAGTAGGCACTCGATATGGATCAAGAGAATAGAAGTTCCTGCCCGTTGGCAGAACGTCGTCCCGGCCGCGTGTGATCAGTCCGCTCGGGCCGGCCTCGACGTATCCGCCGTCCATGCCGTTGAGCAGTGACTCGATCTCCAAAGAGGCCTCCATTCGAGCTTGCAGGTCCAATACTTTCTCCCGAATGGCTTCCAGCTGGCTTTCGTAACCTGCAGTGGACAGGCCCAGAACTTCATCAGGCTGCGCCCCGTCGCCCTGCAGATACATGTCGATGAACTTCTTGCACAGGCCATCCACGGTCTCCAGCAGCTGCCCGTGAGACTTGCCATAGCGCTCGTTTACGGCTCCCTGGTCGGCCAGAAGCTCCTCCATGGAGAGGCCCATCAT
>MVQH01000072.1 GCA_002067755.1 Methanosaeta sp. PtaB.Bin018 | reverse complement strand
GGTCCCAGGTTCGGTGGTGCCATCGATGACGCAGCCCGCGAGTTCAAGCGCGCAAAAGAGACAAAAATGACGCCTGAGCAGTTTGTGAGCGATATGAAGAAGAAGGGCATCAACATTCCAGGCATCGGCCACAAGATCAAGAGCGTCAAGAACCCGGACAAACGCGTGCAGCTACTCATTCAGTATGCGAGGGCGAACTTTCCCAGCACCGAGCTTCTAGACTATGCCTTGCAGGTAGAGCAGCTTACCACAGCCAAGAAGGGGAACTTGATCTTGAATGTAGACGGCTGCATTGGCATCCTGTTTCTGGACCTGATGAGCTCCTGTGGTGCTTTTACCAAGGCTGAGATAGATGAGATAGTCAGGCTCGGCTATCTGAACGGGCTTTTTGCCCTGGGCCGCAGCATCGGCCTGATCGGACATATCCTGGATCAAAAGCGCCTGGGAGCAAGGCTGTACAGGCATCCTGTGGAGGACATAGCATACATGATGCCCTCGGAGGAGGAAATTCAGTGCAAACGTTGAGCTTATTGAATAAAATCGAAGAGATACCAAGCTGAGGCAGAGAGAAGTGGCAACCATCAGCCAGAAGATCTTGACCAGGGCCTCTGGCTCTGCCAGGATTGTGGAGCCGGGCGAGATCGTTGAGGCATGCGTAGACTATGCCATGTCCCATGACGGGACATCGGTTCTTGCCATCAAGGCATTCGAGGAGATGGGATCGGAGAAGGTGTGGAACCCAGAAAGGGTGGTCATACCTTTTGATCACATCGTTCCTGCAAACAACGAGGCTGCAGCTTCTTTGCAAAAGGAGGTGCGCTCATGGGCAAGAGAGCAGAAGATAGCCAACCTCCTCGACTGCGGATCAGGGGTGTGCCATCAGGTCCTTCCAGAGCATGGCTTCGCCCTGCCAGGTCTGCTCGTCGTCGGAGCAGATTCGCACTCATGCACCTACGGAGCCTTCGGGGCTTTTGGCACAGGCGTCGGCGCCACAGACATGGCTGAGATTTACTCCAGCGGACGTCTCTGGTTCAGGGTCCCAGAGACCATGGCCCTCAAGATCGAAGGAATCCCGAAGCCCTTCGTCTCTGCCAAGGACATAGCCCTCATGGTGATAGGCAAGGTCGGAGCAGATGGTGCGACCTACAGGGCTGTGGAGTACACAGGCCCAGTTGTGGATGGGATGAGCATCTCTGGGAGGATGACGCTTTGCAACCTCGGAGTGGAGATGGGGGCAAAGGCAGCGATCGTTCCGCCAGACGCCAAGACAGATGCATGGCTTATGGGCCGCGCCAGGCAGACCTTCAGACCAGTCCTGTCGGACCCTGACTCCTACGATTACGAGTACGAGTACGATATATCAGACCTTGAGCCGCAGGTGGCAGCGCCCTTTCGCGTGGACAATGTCAGGCCAGTATCGGATCTGGAGGGACTGGAGATCGATCAGGTCTTCATAGGCACATGCACCAACGGCAGGCTTGAGGACCTGGGGATCGCAGCCAAGATCCTGCAGGGAAGGCAGGTTAAAGTGAGGACCCTGGTCATCCCTGCCTCGCGTGAGGTCCTTTTGGAGGCTTTGCAAAAGGGGATCATAGAGACTCTGGTGCGGGCAGGGGCGATGATTGCACCACCCGGATGTGGGCCATGCCTGGGCGCGCACATGGGCGTTTTGGGAGAGGGCGAGGTATGCCTGTCCACCTCCAACCGCAACTTCCCAGGGAGGATGGGAAAGGGCGGGAGGGTCTATCTGGCGTCGCCTGCCACTGCTGCTTTTGGGGCCATCAAAGGATGCATAACCAGACCTGAAAAATTGGCGGCAGACTAGGAGATGAAGTTCGACCTGCACATTCACTCCAATTACTCAGATGGCCATGCCAGCGTAGTGGAGATAATCAACGCAGCCATGCATAGAGGACTGGATGGCATAGCCCTCACAGATCACGACAACATGCGTGGCATTCCTGCAGCCCGCAGATACATCAAGGAGCAGAAGCTCGACCTGATTTTAATACCCGGGGTGGAGGTCACGACCTCTGAGGGCCATCTGCTGGTCCTAGGGGTTGAGGAGCCCCCGAAGCGAAAATTGAGCCCCGAGGAGACCATCGAGGCGGCTCACGCGTTGGGCGGAATTGCCGATGTTCCTCATCCTTACCACCCCTTTAGGAACGCCATCGGCAGGATTCCGGATGTGGACGCCGTGGAGGTCTATAACTCAAAGCATCTCTTCGGCCTTGCCAATGGCAGGGCTTGGGTCGAGGCTAGGAGACGCCACATGCCAATGGTGGCCGGGAGCGACTCGCATTTTGCCGAGACCGTGGGCTTGGGAGTGACGGAGATGGATGCTGCGGATGTAGACGAGGTGCTGGACGCGATTGTGGCCGGGCGGACGAGGATTTTAGGACGCCGGACGCCCCCGAAGTACTTCGCGGGAAATATGTTCACGTATATTTTCAAGCGGATCGTGAAGAAGTGATCATGAGAATCCTGGCAGTAGGAAAGCTTCGGGAAAAGCACTGGCAGATGGCAGCAAACGACTACGCCCGACGCCTGAGGCCCTACGCACGCCTGGAGATTTGGGAGATCTCTGAGGCCCGAATTCAAGAGAATGCCTCACGCGCAGAAGCAGAGAGGACATTGAGCCAGAGTGCTTCTGCCATTCACGAGAAGCTGAGTCGGCATAGCGGGCCTGTTGTCGTTCTGGATAGAAAGGGAAGAGCTATGGACTCACTGGAGATGGCCAGATGGCTAGAGGCAGGGCTCCTGGAGGGCAGAAACGAGATCGCATGGGTGATAGGAGGGCCTCTGGGCCTGGCATCCTCTGTGCTAAAGAGAGCAGATCTCGTTCTATCGCTCTCCAGTATGACATTCCCCCATCAAATGGCACGGCTCATGCTCATGGAGCAGATATACCGCAGCTTCAGAATAATTCATCACGAGCCTTATCATAAGTGACATCCTCCCAGGTAGGACCAGGTACAACAACCAGGCATCAGAGGAGGCTCATCAGAGGGTAGTTCTTTGTAGCGTCGTACTCCAATTTAGCGCGAACAAGTTCGCCCTCATAATCTATCTCTACCTCTGCGATTATCATCCTTCCCTCCAGTTCACCGTATCCGAAGACGTTCTCCTTCAGCATATGCCTGTTCAAGCTGACGAGAGCCTTTCGAACATAAGGCTGAAGGGAGATGCTCTCCTGCATGGCTCTCTCAAGGCTGCCAGCAGTTTTGATGCTCAATGGAGCTCCCACGAACTGATGATAGAGTGCTCCAAGCTTGATGCCAGCCTCAAAGGCGGCTATTTCCCTTTTTGTAGGCATGAAATCACCACGGGACTTATCAGATAAACGATAATAATCGCAATCAACAGATGTGACGGATATACAATATCCTTCTGCAGCCAGACGAGGATTCCTGCAACCAGAGATGCCAGCGCGAGAAATGCTGCAGACTTGCGGTCGCGCACCTTTGGATAGGAGACGCTGCTTATCATGAGAATGGCAAGCAGTAGCATGAAAATGAGCGTTAAGAGTTGTGATCCCAGAAGGACGCTGCCCGAGAGAGCGATTCCTGCAGCAGGTATCGGTAGGCCCTCGAAGAACTGGTCGCCTTTGCTGTAAAGATTGAATCTGGCCAGCCGCAAGGTCCCACAGAGCAGATAGAAAATTCCAGCAGGCCAAAGGTTGGGCGAATCGAAGGCATTGAGTGCGAGAAATGCCGGCGCAACCCCAAAGGATACAAGGTCGGCGAGCGAATCCAGGTTTGCACCTATCGGGCTGGATCCGAGCTTTCTTGCCAGAAATCCATCCAGGCCGTCTGCTATCGCTGCAAAGATGATGAAGATCACTGCAAGCAGCGCTGAATTTTGATCTGGATATCGGCCGGCTGCCAATAGGGCGCACAATCCAAAGGCTGCATTGAGAAGGGTGAAATAATCCGGCACTCTCAATGCCAGGAGGATGTTCATGGACGTCTCACCGCGATTATGGTCTCCCCAGCCCTGACCTTTTCGCCCAGCTTGACCCGCAGATCATAGCTCTTGGGTATGGTAACCTCCACCCTGGAGCCGAAGCGGATCATGCCTAATCTCTCTCCCCGCACCACCCGGTCTCCAGGACGAACATAGCATACGATCTCACGTACAATCGTCCCGGTTATCTGCCGGATCTCAATGATCCCATCGATGGTCTCGAGTTTTATCCTATTCTGTTGGTTGTTGCTCGCCCGACATAAGAATGCTGGTAAGTGTCCTCCTTTTCGGTATTCCGTCTTTTGCACTACCCCGTCCAGAGGCGCTCTGTTCACATGCACATCAGACGGCCCCATGAATATTGCAACTACATCATCAGTGGCCTGGATAATCCTGCCGTCTGCGGGCGCGACCATTCCATCTCCAAGTGGCATTCGATCCGGGTCCCTGTGAAAGAAGAGCATGAAGGCCGATCCGAAAAGGGCTATTACAGAAAAATACCAGTTTCCAATTGCGACCAGTACGGCCGTCAATAAAATAGGCGCTGAGATCCAGGCCTTAGAATCCCTGGCAAGCTTCAAGCCGCTTCGCCTCCTGGATGTCTTAGCTCTGCTGCCAGCTCATCTATCTGCAACAAAAGCTCAGGCAAGAGCAAGAACACCAAATAGGATATTGCCAGAAGGGCAAGCGTTGAGCCGGCCTTGGCTATGACATTGTGAGCGATGTTGAAGCTGTCGGGCCCAAACCAGCCATAACCGTAGGCCATCAGCACAAAGCTGTTTCTCACTATATTCAGTGCAAAGATCGTACTCGTCGAGATCGAGAGCGCAGTTATCCTTCGACCTGCTGGAGCCTCAACGGATAAAATTATTCCTGCAAACAGAGCCATGCTCTCGATGGCTGTGCAGGCCAGTATGATCTCCACAGACCTGCCATTCAGGGCCATGATGTTCCATCCCTCCATGGCTACGGGAATTGAGAACAACCTGAGAGTCTCAGCTGTCGTCTGGGTCGTAAATCCTATCAATCCGTCTCTTAGCGGCTCGATCTTGGCAAATGGAAAGTAGAGGATTCCACAAACTGCTGCAGCGTAGCTCGCCCAGGCAGTGGCGGATGAGGAGAATCCCTTTCGAAATACTCTCTGGGCCATGCAAAAGCAAAGGAGCGCTACAGCCAAGGCTAAAGCAACATTGAAGTAGTCCTCAATCGCAAGATAGTGAGCTGGCTGGCTGAGCCAAAAGAATGCAAAGATTGCCCATCCTGCTGCCGCAAGAGAGCTCTTTTTCGTAAGAGCTGATGCCAGAAGAAGGAGAAGGCCAATCCAGAGGGTACAGGAAACCAGCCAGTCAAATGTCATCTATCATAGAACTACCACAGGTTTATTTAGCATTATCTACACACAGCGATCAATTATGATCCTGGAAAATTATGATTCTAGGGCAGCCCTGGGGGAGACCATCCGGTAGGTAAGGTTGATTATGGATCGAAGAGGCTTGATTCTTGTTTCTGTAGCAATCATTATAGCTGCAGCCTATGCAGTAGCAGCGTCGACCGATTTGGCGTCGGACAATGTCGGTGCTGATCGAAAGATCGATCCAGCGTTGGCAGAGCATCTGGTGGGTGGGGATGGCAAAAAGATACCCATAATCGTCCTTCTTGATGGCGAAAGCGACCAAAAGTTCGAGGGTCTTGATGTGTTATACAGGTACAAACTTATTCCTGGTGTGGCAGGAGAGGCTGCGCCAAGTTCAATTGAAGATATTGCAAAGAGCAATTCTGTTCAGGGCATCTATTATGACGGGTCTGTCCAGATATCGACTACAGATAATGGCTCATCTCGCAGCGAGGAGATCAATGGCTCATCGTCCCTGTCCGCGTCTCAATATATCGGCGCAGATAAACTCTGGATGAGAGGGATTGACGGAAAAGGAGTAACTGTAGCTGTAATCGACTCGGGGATCGACGAGAACCACCCAGATTTGGTTGGCAAGGTCATTGGAGAGAAGAACTTTCTGGCAGACGAGACGACCACAGATGATCTCCTGGGTCATGGTACCATGGTTGCTGGCATCATAGCCGGATCTGGTGCAGCATCGAATGGAAAGTACAGAGGAGTGGCGCCAGGAGCGAGCCTTCTCAGCGTAAAGGTGATCAATAGCAAAGGGGAAGGCAAGGTGTCCGATATCATTGCCGGGATGGAATGGGCCATTTACAATGGTGCCGACATCCTTAGCCTGAGCCTTGGCGGCATAAACTTGGGCGAGACAAATCCGCCCATAACCATGGCAGCAGATAAAGCTGCTGATGCCGGAGTCGTGGTCTGCGTCGCAGCGGGGAACCGCAACAGCACCGAAGCAGAGGGTCAGACCTTTGCCAGTCAGGCTGAGAGCGATGGATCAGCGGTAGACCTGTCCCAGGCGGACGGCGAAAATAAAAAAGATGTATACCTGCTCCTTGTTCCAATCGTCCTGGCTCTGCCTCCAGGCCTCATCGACTCTCCAGGAGATGGCGTGAAGGTCATAACCCTGGGAGCAACAGATTACAGCGGCCACATGGCTGGCTTTTCTGGATCTGGACCGACCAGGGATGATAGGATCAAGCCCGATGTCGTAGCCCCGGGCGTGGATATAGTCTCAACTATTCCGCCGGGCTTGGAAAAACCCGATTACATTGACGAATATTATGCGCGGGAGTCTGGCACCAGCCTCTCTACGCCAGTCGCGGCGGGCTTTGCTGCATTGATGCTCCAGGAGAACGCAAACCTCACGCCAGCAGGAGTCAAGGCAGTCATGACAAGAGGGGCTCATAAGCTGAACAACAGCCTGGGCGAGCAATACGAAGAGTACTATCAAGGAGCAGGCCTTCTGGATGCTCCTCGCTCCTATCAGCTTCTGAGCGATGATGTCTGTGGAGTTATTCCCGATCAGTGGATTGCAGGTCGCTGGGCATATCTGCCTGCTGGCAAAGGGGTTTATGTGGGCCTGGATACAGGCGCGGACAGGCCTCAAAAGAAGCTATATGCCCTGGCTCCTGGCGATGAGGACTGGAATACTCGATTTGTGCTCTTCAGCAACCAAAAAAAAGGTGACCTGAAGGTCTCAGCCTCTGGGCCGATCTCTGACTGGATAAGCCTTCAGGCGCTTCCCAGACAGATTGATGCCAATTCTCAAATGGTCTTTGCAGCATCTATGAGCGTTCCGAATGGCACATTGCCTGGAATTTATAGCGGTTCCTTGGATGTCACTGAGAATGGCAAGAGCATCTTGAGCATACCGGTGCACTTAACAGTGGCAGAGCCGCTCAATATCTCCAAGGGACTTGGCAGCAGGGCAGGCACATTGAGTGGAAACCAATGGGATTACTACTACCTGGATGTGCCAAAGGGCGCAGATGTTATCAAAGCTGAATTGAAATGGAATGTTGTCGCAAGCCTCGATCTCTTCTTGCTGTCGCCCACAAGCGAGTATTATTCAGGCACTCCAGAAGGCCTGAGGGAGAGCATGAAGGTTGAAAGCCCGCCATCTGGCAGGTGGCTTATGGCTGTGCATAGCGAGAATTCATCGCTGCCCGTAGATTACACTTTGGATGTTGAGTGCTACCTGATAAAGACAGATCCCCAAAGGTGGAACATAGACTCGGCATTACCAGGAACAAGTACAGTGGCCAAGTTCGTAGTGGAGAACAGAGGTCCGGCTCTCGAAAATCTGAGCTATGAAGCCTCTACAGAGAACTCGACCTCTTTGGAATTTCAGGGCCACGTGGGATACAAAGAAACTTGGAATGAGACCATAAATGTCACAGGAAAGACCCGGATGATCTCTGCCGAGCTTAAAGCCAACGAAGGCAGCAACAAGAGCGAAGTTGCCCTTGTATTCGAGGATCCCAAGGGAGTTGCAAAGGAGGAAAATGCGGCCTTGGGTTCCGGCGATGTCGGGCCTGTGGAGATCTTCAATCCAGAAGCTGGCAGCTGGACGCTAAAAGTCTACGGGTATGATGTTCCCAAGGAGGGACAATCCTTCCTCGTCAGCGTCAAGATGTACGAAGAGGCGCCATGGAACTGGATCACGATCAATGGACCTGGGCGTTTGGAGAGCGATTCCAACGAAACAGTAAAAGCCAACCTTACGATTCCCAGGAACATATCCCTGACCAGGTTTGCTGGACATATCAACATCTCCTCTGGCAATCGGAC
>MVQH01000071.1 GCA_002067755.1 Methanosaeta sp. PtaB.Bin018 | reverse complement strand
ATCTGCATCAAGGGCATCACCTTCCGCGAGGGTGTGAAGGAGTTCTACCACAGCCGCAATCTGGCGCTGGCCAGGATGCTTGCAGAGAAGGGATTAGACGTCTACGCTGCTGATCCCCTGCTATCGGAGGATATGGTGAGAAGCAAAGGGCTGAGGTATATCAGACCAGAGGAGTCCGACCTTATCTTCGATCCATTTGAGCTGAAGTTCACGATTGTGGGTGGCGATTGAACAAAATGATAGTAGCATCAGTTGTTGGAGCCAGACCGAACTTCGTCAAGCTTGCCCCAGTATCAAGAGAGCTACGAAAGAGGCTGGATGAAGTAATAATCCACACTGGACAGCATTATGATTATGAGATGGACAGGATCTTCTTCGACGATATGGGCATACCATCTCCAAACTACCATCTGGGCATAGGTTCGGGCAGCCATGGCTTTCAGACTGGAGAGATGCTAAAGAAGGTAGAGGAGGTCTTGATACGGGAAAAACCAGATGTGGTTTTGGTATTCGGAGACACCAACTCCACCCTGGCAGGAGCACTGGCAGCAGCAAAGCTGCACATAAAGGTTGCTCACATCGAAGCGGGTCTCAGATCCTACGATAGAAGCATGCCCGAAGAGATCAACAGAGTGCTTGTGGACCACTGCTCAGATCTGCTACTCTGTCCGACAAGGACTGCCGTGGAGAACTTGAGAAAAGAGGGCATCCAAAAGAGAGTTTATCTGACGGGCGACGTTATGGTGGACGCCCAGAGGGACTGCGCGAAGATCGCCGAGATCAGGTCACATATTCTATCAGACCTCGGACTGAAGAGCAAAGAATACTATCTGGCCACTGTCCACAGGGCATCGAACACCGATGATCCGGAGAGGTTCAAGGCGATCATCGAAGCGCTGGAAGAGCTGGGGGACGTTGTATTTCCCTGCCATCCACGGGCAGAGAAATACTTGAGAATGTTTGGCATGTGGGAAGATCTGTCTCGGAGTGTGCAGGCCATCAAGCCCGTTGGTTACCTGGATATGATATTGCTGGAGAAGAATGCAAAAAAGATCCTAACCGACTCGGGCGGGGTGCAAAAAGAAGCCTATCTGCTGAATGTGCCCTGCATCACACTGAGGGACGAGACTGAATGGGTCGAGACCGTTGAGGATGGATGGAATGTGCTCGCTGGCCCAGATAAGGATGAGATCATTCGCCTGGCCAGGGAGTTTGAGCCGAGACAGGAGCAGCGTGATGTTTTCGGAAAAGGGGATGCAAGTGCAAAATCAGCAGAGCTGGTTGAGATGCTGGCCTCCGGTTCGCTTGAAGGAGCAAGATCTTGAAGATACTGCTCTTGGCCAACCAGCCGGATAAGACCACTCGCCTGAAGATGTTCTGTAGGACTTTGCAGTCTCAGGGGCATGAGGTGATAATTCCCTCTTTTAAAACCAGGAACTGGATCACAATATCCGGCATGGCAAAGAAGATTGCGAGGGAGAGAAAACCGGACGTCGTGCACATCTTCAACGTTCCCGATGTGATCTATCATGGCTTCGCAGCTCTGCGAGGAGAGGCTTTCAGAAAGCTCATCTATGACTACAGATCCCCCTGGGGCATCGAGGTTGAGCAGACCTTTGGAGCGCCCGGCAGAGCATTCGCTGAGCACTTCGAGAGAGAGCTGGCTGGGTGTGCGGACATCATCACAACAGTAAATGCTCCGCTGAAGCGGAAGGTGTTGGAGTATGCACCAGAAAAAGAGGTGCATGTGATTCCCAACTATCCATCTCGCTCTTTCTCAGAGACGAAGGCCGACTCAGATGGCCTGGAATGGACAGTTGCGCCCGGAAGAGAGCCGATAGTATTCATAGGAAGGATCTGCACCCAAGAAGGGATAGAACAACTTCTGGAGGCTGCAAGAGCCATGCCCGAACAGGAGTTTTGGATAATAGGCGGCGGGCCGTTTGCCCAGTGGTACCTCTGGAGAAAGCCCGCGAATGTGAGGGTGCTTGGCTGGCAGCCGCACGAAAGGATCGCAGCCATTTTGAGGAGAGCAGGGCTCTGCCTGATACCAAGAGAGGAGAATGCTCTGACTGCGTACTCGACTGAAAAAAGTGTCTGGAAGCTCAACGAGTACCTGGCACTTGGAAAGATCGTAGTTGCCTCTGGCGTGACAGCAGAAGAGCAAAGAAAGAACTTAGTGGTTGTGAAGAGCAGGGAATTGAAGGGCGCGATATTGGAGAGCCTTGAGCGAGAACCAGAGAAGCTCGGAGAGGAGGACTACAGGTTCTGGGAGATGAACGAGAGGACCATCCAAAAAGTGTACGAAAGCCTCTGATGTGAAAAAAATTGCTTCCAGAGCCGCTACTTGCTGGGCAGCTCCGGGTATACGAAGGTCCTTCCCTCTGGATATTCAAGGCCCAGACGCTTCAGGTATTCCTTATGAACGCTAATTGGGTCAAGATCCACGCTTGGATGGAGCAGTTTTGCCAAATAGGTTATGCCCACGATCTGATCCAGGCCGTTCAGAACATCCCAGTCCATTATGTAAACTTTGTTCGCCTTGACCGCAGAGATACCGCTTGCGCCTGAGCGGGACAGGATCTCATTTCTCACATTTTCAAGAGAGACTGTGTCCGAAGATGGCCCTTTCTGCCAGCCGATCTGTGTTTGGGTCGATGATTGAGTCTGCCTCTTGATTATAACTTCTGGATTTTGAGATATGACCCACTCCCAGCCTACTTTAGGATATGCATCATTTAACTTCTTGGCAATATTGTATCCATTGGCCTTGCTCAAAACCTGATCAAAGCCCGAACCTGAGCCTAGGGTTGAAAGATCACCTGCTGTAGAGCTCCACTCAGCATAAACCTTGGGCTTGTTCTGGTCTTTGACAGCCTGCTCCACATCGGAGATCTTGCTATCATACCAGTTGATATAATCCTGAGCTGCGTCCTCTTTGTTCAGGATCTTGCCCAGGATCTCAATCTCGCGGGTCATGTTCTCAGCCTTGTAAAAGTCCAGAGCTACTGCCTGGATATTCTGGAAGGGCTTCAATCCCTTCTCAACTGCATAGATGCCGTAGGGCTTGTCTGGATAGCTGTAGCCAATCACTATGATGTCTGGCTTGATGCTCTCTTCGCCACCCTTCGCGATCTCACCTATCATCTCATAATCCGGTTGGTTCCACTTGCCAATGCTCTGCTTCTTTTTGAGCTGCGGGAAGTAGTAGCCTTTTTTCGTCACTGTATCTGAGACCCCGAC
The DNA here is from genome assembly GCA_002067755.1 of Methanosaeta sp. PtaB.Bin018. GTDB lineage: Archaea > Halobacteriota > Methanosarcinia > Methanotrichales > Methanotrichaceae > Methanothrix. The sequence continues at coordinate 60,717 of MVQH01000071.1, read as the reverse complement.
GACCTTGTCCGTTGCACCAAGCATCGTCACTGCCTCAGCAGCATCTGAGTTGAGCACTATCACACGTTCCACTGGCACTGTGAAAGTGATCTCTCTTCCTGCTGAGTCTGTAATGGTCAGGGGATAGTCTGCTCCCGATGCAGCAAATGTGCCCAGGAGTACCAGCAATAACAGCGATGAGACTGCCGATATCAGTAATGTTCTATTATTCATTTCAATCCCTCCTTTGATTGGTTAATAATACAGCAACATAGTTACAACATTATTCTTAATAACAATTTTGGTTAAATTATTATTGGGTGCATCAAATTCAAGGCACCGAGAGGCTAATTTACGCCTGACATCATCCATAACAATTTTGCCAGAACTTTACGGATGCCTGCTGATGTACAGATCCCCGAATATCTCTTCCTGCTCCAGCCATACCTGTTTTCTGTGTGCCATAAACAGCAATGAGATGTAATTGGTAACTCCGTCCTCGCTCTTGCTGTTTATGTCCCTGAACAAGACCTTCTTTCTTCCAACAAACATGTCATCCAGTATAGGTCCTAGCGCGCGAATCCGGTCTTCAATCCCCTCATCATGAGAGAGATCCAGAGCCTTCTCCTCAGCGCTCGGCCACCTCTCCCGCATCGCCTTCCTGCGGCCTACCATCTCCGCCTTCTTCAGCTCTGCGATGAGCTCATCCAGGGTTACGGGCCGCTTGGTGTGCCGTCTCACGGGCGGCTGGGGAAGCGCATCGACCTGCAAAGCTTCTGGCGGTTCCAGCTCTTCCGGCACTTGCTCGCAAGCTTCCTCCGTTTGCCCTTCCAGCGAGTCGGACTTCATGCGCAAAAGGATGCTAGCGTAAAGCAGCGTTCTGGCAGGGATCCTCAGGTCACGCTTCTGCAGAGAATCGATGTACTGCAGGAACTTCTCAGTGGTTTGAGCAATGTCGATCTCCCATGGGTCGATCTCGCCTCGCTTGGCAAGCTCCACCAGAACTTCCGCAGGCTCGCCAAACTCGAACTCATCATGGCCTTTTCGAGTGCCGTCCAGTGTGGATGGATCTTCTGTCAAGGTCGCCTCTAGCTGGTACAAATGCCAGTCACAGTGGACAGGTTGTCCTCCTGCATGGTTACGCCCAGGGTAAACTTCGACTGCATGATCATGGGCTTTCGCAAGGATACTACTATGAACTGGGCCCTGTTGGAGATCTTCCCTATCAGCTTGGCCACGCGCTCCACATTGGCCCCATCCAGAAACATATCGATCTCGTCCATAGCATAGAAGGGCGCTGGCCGGTACATCTGGATGGAGAATATGAAGGAGAGGGCGGTCAGGCTCTTCTCGCCCCCTGACATGGCCTCCAGACGGTGGAAGGGCTTGCCTGCAGGCCTGGCCTTGATGCTCATGCCTCCTGAAAGTGGGTCCTCGGGATTTTCCAGGATCAAGTCGCCGTCGCCATTGGAGAGCTCATGGAAGATCTGCTTGAAGTTCTTGTTGATCTCTGTGAAGCTGGCAAGGAATGCATCTCTCTTCATCTGATCATATTTTTCCAGCTTGTCGATGATGGCCTCGCGCTCATCGCTCAGAGTCGTCCGTCTCTGCTGCAATATGTCGTGCCGCATCTTGACATGATCGTACTCCTCGATTGCCAGCATGTTCACGGGCTCAAGGTCCAACATGGCCTTTTCCAGGGCCTGGATCTTCTCTGCCACCGTCTCGCTCTGTGGTGGCTCTTCTGTGCAGTCCACGCCACACGACTCGATCTCTGTGCGCAGGCCGCTTACCCTTAGCTGTATGGCGTCTCTGGCTGAGAGCGTGGCCGAAAGTCTGGCATCGATTCTGTCCATCTCCCGCTCTGCCTGATCCACATCCCTTTGAAGGCTGAGGATGACCTCCAGCAGCTCACCTCTCTCGCCCTTCAGGCCGTGCAGCTCAACCTCTATCTCAGCCTCGCGCTCCTGTGAAGCTTTGAGCTGCTCTTCCAAAGACAGAATCTCTGCTGCAGCTGCGTCTTTGCGCTGCAGAGCATCCATCTTCTGCGCATCCAGAGCCTCCCTTCGAGCCTGAAGCTCCAACAGCTTCTCCTGGCCACTCTCCTCCCGAAGCTTATACTTGAGGATCTCGGCGTCTATGCCTGCCAGCCTCTCATGGAGACGCTTGATCTCCATCTGCGCGCCGTCGGCTTTTTTGTTCAGTTCTGGAATCTCAGAGCCCGAAAGATCGACCTCGAGCCTCTCGATCTTCTGCTGCACCTCATCCAAGACGTCCTCGGTCTTTTTGATCTCCACATCGAGCTGATCGAGCTGCTCTTTGAAGGTCAAAGACTCTCTCTCCATCTGCACCAGCCGCTCTCGCCTCTCCTGAATGGACTTCTGCAGCCTGGGCTTGGAGGCTGCGAGCTCGTCGAGCTGGAAGGTCTTCTTGGATATTGCCTTGTTCAGCTCTTCTACCTCCCTGGTAATGCGCGCGATCTGCTCCTCGACTCGATCCAACTTGTCAAGATGTGTGTTGCGCCCAGACTCCGCCGATGCGATCCTCTCGGACAGCTCTTTCAACTTTCTCTCTTCTTCAGCTGCGAACTTCATCTTCGACCTAAAGTGACCGCCGGTCATGGCTCCAGACCTCTCAACGAGATCTCCATCCAGCGTTACCATCCGATATCTGCCCATGAGCTGCCTGGCATGATTCAGGCTCTCCACAACCAAAGTGTCCCGGAAGACGTACCAGAAGGCTGGCATGAACTTGCGGTCGAAGTCAACGAGGTTCAGGGCGAAGTCAACCACCCCAGGATGGTTTGGCTTGGAAGGGAGGCTGCCCCGATCCAGCTTGTTGAGGGGCAGAAAGGTTGCCCTGCCTATCTGAGACCTCTTCAGGTATTCGATGGCATAAGCAGCATCTGCATCAGTGGCTGCGACGATGCTTTGCATTCGCCCTCCTGCTGCTACTTCGAGGGCGGCAGAATAGCGTGAACCTACATTTCCAAGCTCCGCTACAGTTCCAAAGAGACCCTGCAGCATCTGCCTTTTCATGGCAGATCTGACCGCATCCACTGCCCTGCTGTAGCCTGCCTTGTCCTCCGTTGCCCTCAGACGGCCGTCGGCACGGGCATACTCGCTTTGAAGCCGCTGTAACTCTCTTTCAGCCTCGGCAATCTCCCTGCGAAGACGTAATCTGCCCGCTTCCAGGTCGTCCCTGTCGCGTTCCTGCTCCATGGCCTTGCCATTCAGAGCTGCCAGCTCTGTCCTGAGCTGCTCTGATTCCTGGTCTGCGGTGCCCAAAGCATCCATAGCCTCCTTGATGCCCTCGGAGAGCTCCTTCCTCTCCAGATCGCAGCGTCGCGTAGCATCCAGCAGCCTGTCTCTCTCCCTTACCAGATCGCCCAGTTTTGCTTTTTCCTCCTCCCGTAGGGCACGCGCCCCTGAAAGCTCATCCCTTAAAAGAGAGTACTTGGCATCGGCCAAGGCGAGCTTTTCCTGGGCCATGGAGAGCGTCTCCATCTGGTCGTCCAGTTCACCCTTCAGGCTCGCCCCGCGCAAACTGGCGTCCCTCACCATCTCCGCCAGCTCCTCCAGTTCCTGGTTTAGGTCTCCGATCTGAATGAAGCAGGTCTTCTGCTGTCCCTCTGCCTCAGCAATGGCCATCTCGGCCATCTCTCTCCTGCTGGCCTCGCGAGCTATCTCTCCTTTCAGCTCCTCGATCCTGCGCTTCACCTCAATCTGCTCATCCTCCCCCTTGTGAGTGATCATTGAGCTGAGATTTTGCAGTCGCTCATCTAGGGCAGCAAGCTTTGCCTTCTTGCTCTCCGACCTATGCAGAAGGTCTTCTCTCTTGGCTTTGAGGGTGCGAACCTCATCCTCCAGTCCGGAGAGCTCAGTGGACGCTTCCTTCAGCCTGGCCAGCAGCAAAAAAGCCTCCTGCCTTCTCAATTCCTCGCGGTGAGCCTGGTAGGAGAGGGCTTTGTCGCGTTCTTCCTTCAACCTGGCAAGCTGCATGCTCACCTCCTCGAGGATGACGTCCACCCTTGCGATGCGCTCGCGCACTACATCCAGCTCATCCATCGCCTTCTTTTTCTTCTCGTCGAACTCAGAGACGCCTGCGATCTCATCCACGATCTTGCGCCGTTCCACAGGCGTCATCTCGATGATGCGAGTCACATCGCCCTGCATGACTATGTTGTAGCTCTCAGGGGTGATGCCCGCCTTGGAGAGCTGATCCTGAAGTTCCGCCTGGCTGCAGGCCTTTCCATTAAAATAATAAGATGAAGCATATTTATCGTGGTTTACCTTGATCTTCCTTGAGACTTCGATGATGTCCTGGTCCAAAGGAAAATGGCGACTCGTGTTATCCAGTCGAACTGTGACCTGGGCATAGTCCGGGTTCTTGCCGCCCTCTCCACGGTAAATCAGGTCAGGAAGCCTCTCGGCACGCATGGCCCGTGAACTGGAGAGGCAAAGTGCAAATAGCAGGGCATCGACGACATTAGACTTGCCGCTACCGTTAGGGCCAGTGATCGTCACGAAGTCGTTCTTCAGAGGAACCCTGATGTTCTTCCCAAAGGATTTGAAATTCTTAAGCTCAACCTCTTTGATGTACAAAGGTTACCTCCATTTGCTTGGATTCCTGTAGGCTCTTAGCGATGCTCAGGACCTCTGGGTGGCCTGCTAACCCGGGATTTAATACTTTAACTTAAGTATGTATTCAAGGATGTATATATCATTTCCTATCCGATGACATGTCATTAAACTGCATTCAATGGTGGCCAACATAAGCAATATATCTAGATAGATTATTATGGTATGAGCCTCAAAAGGTGTGCTTTGATGCTGGAATACCTCATATTTTTCCTGAGCCTCCTGGCCCTTTTCTTGGGTGCAAAGCTCCTTACCGATAGTGCCCGACAGATAGCGAGAGCAGCCGGGGTCTCGGAATTCGTTATCGGAGCGACCATCGTTGCCTTTGGAACATCCCTGCCTGAGATGGCATCATCCATCATCGCCATGCTATCTGGCCATCCGAGCATTGTGGTAGGCAACGCTTTGGGCTCCAATGTGGCCAACATAGGCCTGGCGCTGGGATTGGCCAGCATTCTTTATCCCATTTATGTAAGCAGACAGATAACGGACATCGATATACCCTTTCTGCTCGCCTCAGTAGTTGCTACATTCGTTGTATTCATAGACCTTCGCATAACATGGGTTGAAGGCCTACTAATGATAGCGATGTATTTGGCTTTTATTTATCACGAGATCTTCCAGCATCGCGAACCAGATGATACAACGAATGAAGGGTTTGACTTCAGGTACCTGCTGGGCTTTGTTCTGGGATTGGCACTGCTCTACATCGGCGCCAGATATCTGGTCTCCTCCACAATCGCCATATCAGACAGCCTGGGCTTGAGTGAATCGCAAATAGCCTTCTTCTTTGTTGCTCTGGGAACTTCTCTGCCGGAGATCGCCACTACTGTGACAGCAGCCAGAGGTGGAAGAGCTGAGATTGCAATGGGCAACGTTCTCGGCTCAAATACATTCAATTCCCTGATAATATTGGGCAGCAGTTCCTTATTCAGCGTGGTCTCTGTGGATAGCTCCTTTCTCTATGCAACCCTGCCTGCCATGACCCTGCTCTCAATCCTTCTGGGTTTCATGTCCATTAATAACAGTATCACACGCCTAGAAGGCACTCTTTTATTTCTGATTTACTGCATCATCTCCCTAAATCTCATCAGATAGCCCAAAACCTATTTACCCTCTGCAAGATTCCAAATTCAGCATGGAGATTCTCGCCGACGTCGGTGGAAGGCCGGGGCTGGACTGCAGAGGCTTTTGCAGCTACTGCTATTTCAGGGGGGTGAAGAGCATACAGCCCTTCGGCTGCAAGTTTTGCATGCCTTTTAAGAAGGGCTGCGACTATTGCTCCCGCGCCATCGTTGAAGGCTACCCAGGCTTCAAGCCCATGGATCTGGTCGTCTTCGAGGTGGCACAGAAGGCCTATGGCTCCATACCTGACAAGGTCACCATCAGCGGCGGCGGAGACCTGAGCTGCTACCCAGAGCTCTTGCCCCTGGCAAAGATGGTGGGTCAGGGATTCGTTCCCATCCACCTGGGGTATACCAGTGGCAAGGGCTTTACGCGGGAAAATGAAGCTGAGGCTCTGGTGGAGGCGGGAGTTCGAGAGGTCTCCTTTACAGTCTTCTCTACAAGGCCAGAGATGCGACGTAAGTACATGGGCGATAGGCATCCGGAGGTGGCACTCTCCAACCTCAAGATCTTCTGCGAAAGCTGCGATGTTTATTGTGCTGCTGTGTTGATCCCGGGCGTCAACGACGGCCCAGAGCTGGAGAAGACCTGTTGCGACCTGGAGGAGATGGGTGCGAAGGGGCTGATCCTCATGAGATTCGCCAACATCCGCGAGCAGGGCTTGATCTTGGGAAATGAGCCCATAATCCCTGGAGTGACGCCCCACACACTTGAAGAGTTCAAAAGAATCGTCTCAGAGACCGCAAGCCGGCATAGCTTCCGGGTAACGGGAACTCCTCTTTGGGACCCTGCCACAGGCGCCCCATTCGCCCTGGCAGCGCACCCGGAAGAGATTCATAGGCTGCCAGCTTTGAGAAGAGGCGCCACGGTCATCACCAGCAGCGTGGCCCAGCCCATGCTAGAAGCCATCTTTCAACAACTTGGCGAAGATGTAAATGTGGTCGCGACATCAAAGGACGTCGGATGCTTGATCACCATTGAGGATTTTCTGGAATTGGACCTTGCCCAGGTCAAGGACACCGTCATCATTCCGGGCCGCACCCTGGCCCACGATAAGGAGATAACGAAGATCCTCAGTCGCGACGGCAGGAGAAGGCTCGTGGTCAGGGGTCCGGATATGCTCACAGTCGACGGAGAGATGAGCATCTCCATGAATGCACGAGAGGTATTGGACATTGAAGTCGAAGCCTTCAAAGAACTGATCGAGGCCATCAATGCCCTTGGCGTTTAAGATGAGAGCAGGGCCAAAATCCTCGCCATCTCCCATGTAAACGCTGATGATCGGGATGCTCACGCACGAATAGCCGAAAAATAAAATGAGCTACCAAATCCCCATAATAGGCAGAGAAGGCTGTTTGGTCTTTATTGCTGGGCGGCATGTGCCTACTTCAGGGAGTGTGAGGAGTTCACAATCCCCTTTGCATAGCTTTAAGTGATACAACGAGATTGTAGATCCTGAAGTCTCATGCCAATCGGTGTTTACGTCTGTCACTGCGGTCTGAACATTGCCGGCGTCTTGGATATGGAGGAGCTAAGGACTTTTGCTGAGAGGCTGCCGGATGTGGTCGTGGCCAGAGACTTGCAGTTTTCCTGCTCAGATATCGGCCAGGAGCAGATCCAGAAGGATATCGCTGAACTCAAGCTCGACCGCGTCGTCGTCGCCGCCTGCTCGCCGCGACTGCACGAGCCCACTTTTCGCAGAGCCATCTCCAAGGCCGGTCTGAATCCCTACATGCTGGAGATGGCCAACATCCGCGAGCAGTGCTCCTGGGTGCACATGGATCAGCCTGCCATGGCCACTCAGAAGGCCAAAGATCTGATACGCATGGCTGTCGCCAAGGCTGCGCTGCTTTCGCCTCTGGAGCCTGAGAGCATACCCGTCAGCAAGGACGTGCTGGTCGTCGGTGGAGGCGTGGCTGGAATTGCGGCTGCCCTCGACCTGGCCGATGCCGGACTGCATGTCTTCCTGGTCGAACGCAGGCCCACCATCGGCGGCTACATGGCGCTGCTCACGGACGTCTTTCCCACCAACGACTGCTCCATCTGCGTCCTGGGTCCAAAGATGTCAGAGGTCTTCAACCATCCCAATATCGCTCTAATCACTTATGCCGAGATTCTTGGGATCGAGGGAAGCGTCGGCAACTTCACAGTCACAGGCCACCGCAGAGCGCGCTATGTTGACGAGAAGCTCTGCAAAGGCTGCATCAACGAATGCTCAGCCGTCTGTCCTGTAGAGGTGCCAAGCGAGTATGATTTCGGCATTGGCAAGCGAAAAGCTATCTTTGTGCCATATCCCCAGGCAGTGCCGCTGGTCGCCTGTGTGGATCCCAAGGCTTGCATCGGCTGTGCCCGATGCGTTGAAGCCTGTCCTGCAAAGGCTGTGAGGCTCGATCAAGAGGCAGAGACATTTAAATTGAACGTAGGAGCCATAGTCGTTGCCACAGGCTGGCAGCCCTTCGACGCTGCTCGCAAAGAGGAGTTCGGCTTTGGCAGGTACAAAGACGTGGTCACCACGCTGCAGATGGAAAGGATGCTCAACGCCTCAGGCCCGACTAAGGGCGAGGTCGTGCGGCCGAGCACAGGCCAGATCGCCAGATCAATAGCCTTCTTGCAGTGCGTGGGATCGCGCGACGCGACGGTGGGAAACATCTATTGCTCTCGCATCTGCTGCATGGCCTCCCTGAAGAATGCGCAACTGATCAAGGAAAAATATCCTGACACCGATGTTACCATCTACTACATAGACATCAGGGCTGCAGGCGAGGGCTATGAAGAATTCTATGTTCGGGCTCAAAAGCTCGGCGTCAACTTCGTACGCGCCCGCGTCTCCCGCATAGATCAGGTGGATGGAGACATTTACCTGATCTTCGAGGACACGCAAAGCTGCGAGGTGAAGCGCATCAGGTACGACATGGCAGTCCTCTCAATCGGCCTTGAGCCCGATCAGAATGCAGATGTGCTTGGCAACCTTCTGGGACTGTCTCGCAGGCCAGATAGATTCTTTGAGATTGCCCATCCCAAGATGAGGCCAGTGGAAGCGCACATCGACGGAGTCTTCATCGCAGGCTGCGCCTCTGGCCCGAAGGAGATTCCATTATCGATCGCTCAGGGGAGCGCTGCTGCGGCCAAAGCCATCAAGCTTCTGCATGGGGGAGAGCTGGAGCTTGAGCCGACCTCAGCTTATGTGGACCCGGATCTCTGCGTCAGGTGCAAGCTTTGTGTGGACGTCTGCCCCCAGAAGGCAATATCGGTGAAGAGCCCTGCCTACGTAGATGAGGCTGCATGCAAGGGCTGCGGCTCGTGTGCAGCTGCATGCCCGACCGATGCCATAAAGATGCGCCTGTTCTCAGACAAGCAGATCATGGCCCAGGTCAGGGCTGCGACAGAGGAGAAAAGAGAGTTCCCGCTGATTGTAGCATTCCTCTGCAACTGGTGCAGCTATGGCGCAGCCGACCTTGCAGGAACCTCACGAATCCAGTATCCGACAAATGCCCGCAACATCCGCGTGATGTGCTCTGCGAGGGTCGACCCGAGCTTTGTGCTGGAGGCATTGCGTCGCGGAGCTGACGGAGTGCTGATCGCAGGCTGCCGTTTGGGCGAGTGTCACTATCGCGATGGCAATTACCAGGCGCTTCAGAGGGTAAATGTGCTGAAGGAGGTTTTGGGAAAGATCGGCATAGACCCTGGAAGGGTGAAGATCGTCTGGTGTGCGGCAAGCGAGGGCGAGATCTACGCCAAAGAACTCAGGGAGTTCATAGACGAGCTGAAGGCCATGGGCCCCATTGGATCGGAGCTAAAGGGAGTTAAAAAAACCTAAGGGGAGGCTTTTGCACAATGATGGAGATCGAGAAGGAGATGGATGTTGAGGGCTCCCACATCATTGCCAAGCAGAGGACAAAGACGACAGAAAAGGTTTTGGATTACGATTACAAAAAATGCGCTGGCTGCTCCATATGCATTGCGATCTGTCCCAAGAAGGCATTGCAGGAGGGGCCGCTGCAGGAGATTGCTAAGGGCTTGGATGCCCCGCCAGTGCTAATCGATCTGGATGCTTGCGTCTTTTGTGGCATGTGTGTCAACTTCTGCCCTCTGAAGGCGTTCAAGATGACAGTCGAAGAGAAGCCCGAGATGACGGTAATCGAGGAGACGGCTGCAAAGGCAGCCTCTGCATAGAGATGGACAAGATCAGGGATTTCAGGGCCCAAGAGGAGTATCCAAAGCTCGTGGCTGAGGCTGTCCCCAACCAGAAGTGCCTGCCATGCATTCTCTGCGAGCCGACTTGTCCCACAGGTGCAATAAAAGTCACATTCAACAAGGCCCGCGAGGATTTCGGGCCACTGCGTGCAGGCATTATTGGAAAGATCGAGATCGATCGGGAAAAATGCAACCTCTGCGGCCGCTGTGCAAGATTTTGCAAGGCGTTTCTTCTAGTTGACAAGGGCGAGAAGGAAAAAGACCCCCGCAATCTCGTGCCCTATGAGCAGTTGCTTGTGGACGAGGAACTGTGCGACTACTGTGGCCTTTGTGTGCCGCTCTGCCCCGAGGACGCAATCCTTGTGGAAGGCGAGCCGCTGGCAGAGGAACTGAAGTTCGAGGGCAAGATTGAGATTGACAAGGAGCTGTGTATCGGCTGCGGCAGGTGCGCCCAAGTCTGTCCATACGAGGCCATGGATGTGAAGAGGCCCTTCGAGGGCGAGATCAGGCTCATAGAGAAGAACCTGGTGCGCTGCGATCCATTGGGCTGCCAGGCATGCTTCAACGTCTGTCCTGCCAAGTGCTGGTACGTGGACGAGCGGGGAAAAGCGGCGCCAGTAAAGGATCAATGCATCCTGTGCGGGGCCTGCGAGCTTGCCTGTCCAGTGTCTGCAATAGACGTGCAAAGGTCAGGCGTGCAGCACACCGAGGTCAAGGATACTCCTTGGGCAGAGGAATGGAAGGAAGCGATATCGACCATAATGACGGGCGAGCGAAAGATTCCAGATGTGAGCAAGACCGTCTATCCACCTGCAATCGAGAAGGTGCCTCTGCCAGCACCCGAGAAGATCGAGATTGATCCAGAGCTTTTGAAGATGGTGGATGAAGCGCTGAGCCCCCTGGAGACAGTGCTCAAGAAGCCGAAGGTGAGGCAGATCCTCGAGCGCGAGTTGCCAGTTCAGGCGGCAGAGAAGATCGTGCAGCGACTGCATAAGGACAAGTCCGAGGGAGATGCTGCTGCCAGGAGAGGGAAATAAGATGTCTTTTGATCTTGATGAAGGCTTCAGGCAGACCATCCTGCGGATGGCCGGAGGCGAGGTACAAACCTGCATTCAGTGCGGCACATGTTCTGCCAGCTGTCCCACTGCTCATCTCATGAATCCAAGCATTCGCAAGCTTATCAAGCTCTGCTTGGAGGGCAAGAGAGATGAGGCCCTGATGAACGATACTATCTGGCTTTGCACATCCTGCCTCCTTTGCACTGTGCGCTGCCCGCGAGGCATCCGTCCCAAAGCAGTTGTATCTGCCTGCAAAGACCTGGCTGAAAAAGAGGGCATCAAGACCAAGGATGCCGCCTACGAGCAGATCTTTTCCAAGCAGATCAGGGAGTATGGCAGGATCTCCGAACTTCCTCTGACAGGCGAGTTCCTGCTGGTCTATCCCCAGGGCATGGTGCAGTCAATGGAGATGGGCCTGGAGCTGATGCCTAAAGGAAAATTGGGCCTTGGAGTGGAGAAGATCCAAGGACGAGATGAGGTGAAGAGGATCATGGAGGAGCTTGGCAAATGAGGCTGGCCTACTATCCTGGTTGCGTTTCCAGATCGACAGGAAGAGAGATGGACGCTTCCACCAGGGCGGTCTGCTCGGCGCTGGGAATTGCGCTGGAGGAGCTTGAGGACTGGAACTGCTGCGGAGCTACGCATGTGTCCAATGAGCTGGTCGCAGTTGGCCTGGCTGCTCGCAACATGGCTCAAACTGACCTTGCCATCATGACCCCATGCTCCATCTGCTATAGCAACCTGCGAGCGGCTGTCGAGCGTCTGGAAGAGCCGGAGACAAGGGCCAGGGTGAACGCAGTCCTGACCAAAAAATATGGTGGGGCAGAGATCAGGCACGCCCTTGATGTCATATTGGAGACCCTTGCGAAGGATGACGATGTGATATCGATACCCCTCAAGGACCTGAAGGTCGCACCCTACTACGGCTGCCTCCTGACGCGACCGCGTGGGGTGGACAGCCCAGAGTTCCCTATGCTCCTGGAGAGGCTGCTCAAAACCCTTCATGCCGAGCCTCTGGACTTCCGTCTCAAGACATTTTGCTGTGGCGGGCCGATATTCATGCCCCAGGAGAAGGCTGCAGAGGATACGGCCTTCATGATTTTGTCAGAGGCAAAGAGAGCAGGGGCAGAGGTTATAGTGACTGTGTGCCCGCTCTGCCACTTCATGCTGGACGCCAAGCAAAGGTCGCTGGAGCAAAAAAGGAGCGAGAAGATAGGAATTCCGGTGCTCTACGTGACGCAGCTCGTCGGCATTGCTCTGGGCCTGGGGCCAGAGGAGCTGGGCCTGAACATGAATTCCGTGTCTCCTCTGCCATTGGTGGAGAGGGTGTACGAGAGACATAGCAAATTTATATAACCTTAACTCCCATTCAGTAGGGAATACATGCGTTCCAAGCCTCTTCTCAAGGTCCATGACCTTTTTTGGGGCTCCTCGCCATTCTATGTGGGTAGATTGAACTGAAGTTTACCTATCCTAAGATAAATAGTAATAATGAAATTTTTAGTTGATCTGAATCCTCTGGCGCTATCCTTTGCAGCTTGAATCAGGCGATTTAAACCTTCCAGCCCACATTTCGCGTTAACATTCTCCGTCATAATATTTTTTGCATTCTGGCCCCAACAGTCGGAGTATCAATTTGAGCACATCGGTCAAAAACATCATTTTTCGATGTACAACGCCCGCGACTCTTACGTTCACTTCAGTCACGCCATCAAACAATAAGAACACCCATTTTAGAGTAGGCTTCCGCATTCAAGATGGCGATCTTATTAAAAAATATTGCCTATAATTTGGAAATTATCTCTTTGGACAGTGGACCGTTAATGCGGAATGCAGGATATAAAACTAGGACGGACGCAAAATAATTTCAGGATGCCACAGTCGAAGATAACTGAAAATGTTTGAATATGCCTAAATTGTGGGGAGCTTAGGGTCTATGTTGTTGTCGACTGCCAGCTTGATGGCATCTGTCGTGACATAAGCAGCCGTCGTGATAGTGATGCTGTTAACCTTGCCTGCAGCTATCTCAGAGCTCTTCTCATCTCTTTTCACAAGAAAGCAGTTCCCGCTCTTGCGATGATACGCGCCGTAGGTGTTGATCACAAGCTGCATCCAATGCCTCTACCTGCCATATTTACCAGGCACATTGGAGAGATGCTGCACCCTTGCTTGCGACGATGGGCTCCAAATCGAACTTGACAGATCCGGCTGAAAATCCCTTGATCTGTGGGTGGATCAATGCGAATAGTATTAATGCTGCAAATAACAATTTCGTTTCAGGACTTACATCTATCTGTTTTGATGTGGTTTTTGTCGTCTCCGTCTTCGTTGGATTTGTTCCCGTGGTCTCCACTGTAGTTGTTACTTTTGTATCGTTTGTGACTTTATTTGTTTCTGTGTCTACGACGATTGTTGAGGACTCATTGAATCCTGAGCCGATCGCTGGAGTAATTTCTATGATTGGAGTTGTGATAACTGTTGTTTTCTCCTCTGAATCGTTCAGACTCCAATCAATTTTGGCATACGATGGTATAATGGCATTCAATGGTATAAACACAGTTATGATCACAGAGAGAAACATAAAAATCAAGACTAATCCTGTTATAAATTTGCCTTTTGATTGGCTATTGAACCACCATTCCCACCAATTAGCTGTTTTTTCTTTGTCTTCTTTCAGCATCCTCAAATTCTCTTTAGCCTCTTTCAGTCTAGGGTTGATCTCCAATGCATCTAGATAGCACTCTGTGGCCTTTACTTTATCACTTTTCTTAAAATATGTGTTGCCAAGGTTATTGTAGACCCTGGCCGACTCTAAATAGCGTAATGCGATGTTGAATTCCTTTCTTGCTTCGTCAATGCGATCTGTTTTATATAATAGTATACCAATATTATTATGTAGCGCAGAAATGTTTTTCCACTCTTTATATTGGCTCATCGTGGTGATTCCTGCATCAAAATAAGGCTTTAGCTCGCCGTATATCCCACGTGCCTCATTAAATATATACTCAGCATGTAAATAATTCTCTCTATCAGTCTCAATTCTTCCGACGTTTGTAAGAATAGATGCTTTTGCTAACTTGAACTGGTCTGAGATCGAAGATAGGGAGGCAGTCTTGTGAAATTCTGTGAGATTGTATCTGAGATTTTTTGACAGTTCGATTATGGCTTTGCATTTATTGTTATCATTGAAGATCGTTATACTTCCTTTATCGCAATTCATGATGATTGCCTTATTTTTATCAAAATCTGCGATTCTTTTCATTTGGTCCCTCTCAAAATGCTTCTCAAAAGCATCCATGGACCCTTTGAGCGTCTTTAAAGCGTCTATTTTGTCCTTTGCTTCAATAAATAATTTTAATGATTCATTTAAATGACCCAGGGCTTGAGTTTGATCTTTGACCCGACTTATCTTTCGATCAAATATCTGCAGAGCGCTTTTCAAGAATCTGGCTGCTGAATCAAGGTCGCTTTTTTGATAATACGCTAAGCTGCAATAAAATTGTGAGTATCCATTTTCAGGATCCTCTTCAATTACTTTATTGTATTGCTCTATTGCCTCATCATATTTTTCCCATTCAAAGTAAAGGTATCCCAAGTCGTTTAAGAACCAAGATATGGGAAGCTCATTATCATCCTTTAGACGCCTTATCTCCTGTTCTGGTATGAGGTTCAATGTTCGAATAGAGCTTTTAAAATTTTCTTCTGCAGAAAGGTAAGATTTTTCAATAAAATAAATATAACCAAGCTCATGATATGCCCAAGAAAGCTTAATGAGATTATCACTATTTTCCCTAGGAGAGAATTTTGTTTTATCGATCTCATTGTATATTTTTATGACGGCTTTGTATTCGTCCTTTGCGAGCTTATACTCTTTTACAGCTTCATCTGCAAGTTTTTGTCTATCTTTCAAAAAAGGGGCTACAATTGACTCTATCTCTTTTCTCTGGCCCAAATGAAAATGGCATCTCCCATCTGCTAAAGTCATTTGTTATGTTTTGTTCATTCTTAATATTTTAGACTTGCGCAATCAGTGACTTCTTCCCAAAAGAGGCACGACTCGTCCCGCTCCTCGAAAGGAGGCATGCCTTCTCTACCTCCTACGTTAGTGGCATCCCAGCTTCGCCTTCTTTGTTCCTGTCCGCAACTTTACCCAATCAGCCATCTGGACTTTCACCTGAGTCATAGACCATAGATGGGAAGCATTCAGACAGAATTGTGGCTGGTACTGATACTGATTGCTCGGCTGGGTGAAGGGATCGGCAGGCACTAGCTGGGAAGGAACGGCATCCAGAGTGGATTCTAGCAGGCACCACGTCCCAGTCTCGTTCTGGTAGACCACCCAAGCATGGCCAAAGGCTCCCTCCGGAGAGCTGATCTTTCCCAAAACGACGCGCACACAGTGCTCGGATATGCCACTTGCCAGCATGAGCGTTGCCAGGAGGAAAGATGTGTCCTCACAGTCGCCCTTGTGCAGCATTAGCGTCTCCTCTGGGAAGAGCCAGAAGTCCTCAAGTCCTGAGGCCCTTTTGTCAGTTACATACTCCACTGACCTGACCACATAATCCCAAATCCGCCAGGCACGAAGGTCGAATGAACCTGCCTCCCGAGCAGCAGGCAGGCCGATCTCCTGCAGGGTCCTTTGTATCACCTCGCTCTCTGTGGAAGACAGCCACTGTCGGATATCAGTAGGAATGTAAACGCTGGAATGACCCAGGACAGCCCTCTTATCCCACATGACGGTATCTCTAACTATCGTATCTCCAGCCCAATTATAACCCGCTCCCATGAGTCGACACCCCAATAAATATTAATAATTTTAGTTTGTTATATTTAAAGGTATCGACCTTATGATGAATGCTTAGGACAAAGTATTTCTGCAATCAACGTATTTTTCAGTATCCTGCGTAGAGAGATTGCGATGACATCCTGGCACACCCTTACCTCAGATGAGGCACTATCCGCCTTAGGATCTGGACCGTCCGGCTTGAGCTATGAAAAAGCCAAAAGGCTCCTGGCAGACCTTGGCCAAAACCAGCTGGAGGGCCCAATGAGACCCCCTCTCTGGAGGACGTTTCTGGGCAAATTCAAGGAGTATCTGGTCATAGTGCTGCTTTTTGCAGCCCTCATCTCTTTTATCGCAGGCGAAAGCGCCAATGCGTACGTTATCTTGGGAATAGTATTGCTCGTAGCCGTCATAGGGTTCCTCCAGGAGTACAAGGCAGAGCGAGCAATGGAGGCCCTCAGAGATATGCAGGCACCGCAGGCCGATGTCTTCAGAGATGGCAAGATGGTCTCACTGCCTGCTAGGGAACTTGTCCCAGGAGATGTCATATTTCTTGAGGCCGGAGACAAGGTGCCAGCAGACGGCCGTATCTTGGACGAGACCCAGCTGGAGGTCATCGAAGCTCCTTTGACAGGCGAGTCTCTGCCGGTAAAGAAAGATCCAGCTCCTTTATCAGAGGCCACACCCCTGGCAGATAGGAGAAATATGATCTTCATGGGCACCACAGTCTCCTACGGCAACTGCAGAGCAGTGATCACCGCCACGGGCCGCAACACTGAGCTTGGCAGGATATCGAGCATGATCCAGCCAAGGCCTGTGGATCCACCACTCAAGATGAAGCTCGAGCAGCTCGCCAAGAGGCAGGCAATCCTTGTGCTTGTGATATCCCTGGCAGTGTTTGCACTGGGCGTGGCAAAGGGCTCTCCCGTCATAGATACACTGATCACAGCGATTGCTCTTGCTGTGGCAGGGGTTCCAGAGGCGCTTCCTTTCGTCGTAACTTTGGCCCTGGCCTTTGGAACCCAGGCCATGGCCAGGAAGAGCGCCATAATCCGAAGCCTTCCTGCAGTCGAGACCCTGGGCTCGACCACAGTCATCTGTACGGACAAGACGGGCACCCTCACCACAGGCGAGATGACAGTTCGGGAGATTCGCACCTATCGATCTGTGCAGGTGACCGGCTCAGGCTACGAACCTGTGGGGGAGTTCCTGCAGAATGGTTTGGCAACAGACCCGAGGAGCGAGGACATTGCCCAGCTTCTCAAGATCGGCGTTCTCTGCAACAACGCCGACTTGAACCACGACGGCACCAAAGACCGCATCATAGGAGACCCGACTGAAGGAGCACTGATCGTTGTTGCCAAAAAAGGAGAGATTTTGGAGGAGACCAGGAACAGTTATATCGAGATCGTCGAGTATCCCTTCGACTCGGACCGCAAAAGGATGACCACTGTCCACCGATCGGAGATGGGAGGATTGGAGGTCTCCATGAAGGGCGCACCCGAGATGGTGCTGGAAAGATGTACCTTCATCGCAGGCCCTCAAGGAATAAAGCCAATGACTGAAGAGGATCGCATGGCGGTCCGGGCAGCATCTAACGATATGGCCAAGAGAGCCATGAGAGTCCTGGCTTTTGCCTGGAAGCATATGGAGGAGCACGAACCGCGGGAGATCGGATGGGTCGAATCTGATCTGATCTTCGCTGGGCTTATGGGCATGATGGACCCGCCGAGAAGCGAAGCCAAGGAGGCCATTCGAATCTGCCAGAAAGCGGGCATCAGGCCGATCATGATCACTGGAGACCATCCGCTGACTGCAAAAGCAATCGGCAGGGAACTTGGAATCGGTCAGGACGAGGTGATTGAAGGCGTCCAGATCGAGGAGATGAGCGATGAGGCTCTTCAAAGCCGGATAAAAGACGTCTCGACCTTTGCCAGGGTCACTGCTGAGCACAAGGTGCGTATCGTCCAGGCCCTGAAGCTTCAGGGAAATGTCGTGGCCATGACAGGCGATGGAGTGAACGATGCACCAGCCCTGAAAGCTGCTGATATCGGGGTTGCCATGGGCAGGACTGGAACGGACGTCGCGAAAGAGGCATCGGACATGGTCATCACCGACGACAACTTCGCCACCATCGTCAGCGCAGTCGAGGAGGGCAGGAGGATATACGACAATATCAGGAAGGGCGCATCCTATCTCCTCTCAGTCAGCTTCGCGGAGCTTGCCACGATCTTCCTGGGGGTCATGATAGGTCTGCCTGTTCCTCTGCTTGCGGTGCAGATTCTCTGGATAAATGTCATAGCCGAGGAGTTCCCGGCCATTGGACTGGCTGTGGAGCCCGCACATGATGGCATCATGAACAAGAAGCCCCGCAGTCCCAAAGAGCCCATGCCCTCCAGAGGCCTGATGATTTACACACTTGGAATCTCGGGCGCAATAGTGATCGGCTCGTTGGGACTTTATGCCCAGGCCCTTGAAGCCGGCCAGGATCTGGACTACGCCAGGACTGTGGCCTTCATGGGCCTTGGGTTGTTCACAGTATGCAACGCATATTGTAGCAGGTCCCTGGAGAGGTCAGTGCTCAAAATGGACCCATTGACCAACAAGAAACTGATATTGGGGATGACGGCATCCATACTGTCGTTGCTGGTGGTCGCCTATGTGCCTTTCATGCAGTCCATCTTCGGCACAACAGCCCTTGGGCTGCAGAGCTGGGGCATGATATTGGCAGCATCGTTGATGGTGGTGATGGTATCTGAAGCCCTCAAGAAGGCAGTTCCGATGTTACGACTTTAGACGAAAAAATATAGAACCTAGCCTCGCCGAAGTTGACCAGCCGCCTGACAAGGCGGGGCATTTCGGCCACTTCGTCCCCCAGCGGCCGGATCAGTACATCGGCTCCTATCCTGATAGCCAGATCGCCAATGGCAATTTGCAGCTCCAGCGGAGGCCGTATAGAGTAGATAAGGCTAGCACGCTGATAAAGTTCGAGATGGGGCGAGAAGATATCCTCCTTTTCCACAGACAGATTCCCAAGGGTCCGCGCCCTCCTGTCAGTCAGGACCACATCCATGCCTCGAGCCATCAGGCTTGCAGCGACTTCCGATAAATGGCCAACCCCAACCTCGACCACCCGGCCGGAGTAGTTTTTGTGGATGTATTCTGCCAGATCTGCAGCTCCCCGGAGGGTCGGCATCTTAGATTCCCAGATTTTCGATGACCAGTCGAGCAGCCTTCTCTCCTGAGAGGAGCATCCCTCCGAATATGGGCCCCATCCTCGGTCCACCGAAGACCGCAGCTGCAGCCATTCCTGCAACGACGAGGCCGGGATGGACCTCCCGAGTATAATCCACCACAGCCCTCTCGCCCATCTCAGCCCACATGGATCTCTCGCCCCTGAT
Source organism: Methanosaeta sp. PtaB.Bin018 (assembly GCA_002067755.1). GTDB lineage: Archaea > Halobacteriota > Methanosarcinia > Methanotrichales > Methanotrichaceae > Methanothrix. The sequence goes on along the minus strand of MVQH01000071.1, from coordinate 41,537 downwards.
GCCTTCTGCACCGATGATGGCTCCAGGAATCTTCCTTTGAACGATGCGACAGACAGCCGCCTCGTGGCCGGTGCCGTCGATCACGAACTTTGCGCGAACAGAGAGAGGATCGACATGGATGCCGGCCATCTCAGCAGCCGTCCAGTTGATGACCAGGCCCACGACCCTGTCCTCCTCGCGGATCATAACATCCTCGGCTGTAACCAAGTTGATGATCTTCGCCCCAGCGTCGATGGCGCCTGCTGTCAGCTTCGCCACTGTCTCAATGGCGTCGGCAATGAAGTAGCCCTCGCCGTGCTCGTGATACCAGATCCTGCACTCATCCAAAATGCGACAGGCCTCCTGCTGCACCACGATCATGGGAAACATCATGCCTCCACCCCAAAGACCGCCTCCTACTGAGAGCCTCTTCTCGAAGAGAACTGTCTTGACATCCGCTTCAGCAAGCCGTTTGGCGGCGACGAGGTTGGCGGGACCTGCGCCCACCAAAGCCACGTCCACATCAGTGACGGCAAGAAAGCTCTCCAGATAGCTCTCAGCAATCGCCCTTGTGACCTTGACCTCATCCAGAGCCATACCTGTCCTTGCTGGACGCGATTGATGATAAAGCTATCCCAATCAGACATCCTGGGTGGAAAACCATATCTATACAGAAAAACCATATCTATACAGAAGATCATTGAAGAGATGAATGATGTTAAAAGAAAAAGTTTCCAGTAGGGATGCTATATTATGAACGAGCTTGTGTTTCAGATCATCGCACTGGCGCTCTCCGTATTTCTGGGAGCGGCCACAGTTTATAGCATACGCCTTTATCTGGAGATTTGATCCAAATTCCTGGACGACATTCCTCTGGCTGGCGCCGTCTTCTGCTCAGGCCTGCACTATGTCATTTGGGGTGTTTCCAGTCACAGTGCCCCCGTTATTGATCACCTTGCCTCCATCGATATTGTAAATGCCGCCGCCGCTCTTTGTTGCTGTGTTGCCGCTGATAATTGTACCGCTGTTGAGGGTCGTGATGCCGTAGTCATTCAGAACGCCGGCGCCCCATGTTGCTGTATTGCCATTGATGCAGGCACCAGTCAGGGTCAGCTTGCTGGCATCATTGTAGATACCACCGCCGCTGACAGCTTTGTTGTTCGATATCGAGATGCTTGGGCCTAAGACTGCACTGCCCCGGTAGAGATAAAGTCCGCCACCTGCAGAGTCAATTGCAGTGGCAGAATTGCCAGTTATGGTACCTCCTGTCATTGTCAACAATGAGCCAGAATCTACAAACACGCCGCCACCGTCTTGAGTTGCCACGTTGTTGGATATGGTGCCGCCTGTGATCAGTATTTTGTCATTCATGTCCACGAAAATTCCAGCGCCTTGCAATGAGGCAGTGTTCCTTGTAATGAGGCCACCGTTAATGATCACTGTGTTTTTATCGGTGTTAACAGCTCCACCGCCAGACCCGAAACTAAAAATTCCACCACCTCTTATGGCAGAGTTATCAGAGATGACACCGTCGTTTATGGTCAAAATACTGCCCTCATCGTTGTAAATTCCTCCAGTACAAAATGAGGCTGTATTGCCGGACACCATCCCGCCATTCATGGTCACAGTGCTATGATCGCTGTAAATGCCACCTGCAAACCCTCCAACAAACTGACCATTGATATTATCCGTAGTAATGTGAGTCGCTTTGTTATTAGTGATCGATGCGCCAGAATTTATATTTACAGTACCATGATAACTGTAAATACCGCCTCCACCAGCAAAAGCATTGTTATCAGCAACATTATTGGCAATTGAAGTGCCTGAATTCAGGTTCAAGGTGCCCTCATTGTAAATGCCGCCTCCTTGGAGGGTTGCAAGGTTCCCAGATATTATGCAGTCAGTCGTCGTGAGCCTGCCGTAGTTCTGGATTCCTCCCCCTGATTGTGCTTTTCCGTTCTTGATTGTCAAACCCGCAAGGGTCGCATCTATGTTCGGTTTATTGCTCCCTACCGTTAATACCGAACCTTTTTGCTGGCCGTCAATGATCGTATTCGACGCGCCGCTGAGCCCATTCAGCACAAGCGATTTATCGACTTTGATATTCTCTTTGTAGGTCCCAGCTGCGATATTTATCCAATCGCCGGATTTCGCTGCGTTCACAGCGCCTTGGATCGTATTTGAAGGACTGACATAGTAACCCAGGATGCCCAATACAGACGAGCCCGACGCCTCCATATCCAGGTCGTAGTCAGTGCCATAATTCGATGTTCTTGTCAGGGATTTGGATCCTGCTGTGAGTTTGCTGGTAAATTTTCCGCTGACGTGCTCCTTTTGAGTCACTTGAGTGGCAGACGATTGACTGTTCAAATTACTAAATGTGGCTTTTCCTCCTGATATACCTGTTAATTGCGAATTGATTTTACAATTCGTTCCATCGCCGTATATTTTGATGGAGTTTGCTGAACCTGAAATGGCAGTCTGGCTTGCAGAAATGGATGATGCTGATGCGACCGCTTTGCCATAGTAATCACTTAGAGTGACAAAGTCTCCAGCCAATGATCCCTTGGTCTCCTCTAAACCGACGTCTGTTTTAAGAGCGCCAGAGGATGCTGTCGCAGTACACTTGATGGAATCTGCCTTTGGGACTGTCAGCCACTGCTCCGCAGAGAGCGAAGTTTGAGCAGGCACAGTGCCTTCACCAGGAAGAACCTGTGAACTGTAAGTCAGGCCATTTGGGGCATTAACGACTTCTACCGACACACTAGCGCTTTTTGTACCGTCTACAGTTCTGTGGGTCTCTTTGAATAATGGGGTTGCGCCAATGATACGCGTAGCTGGCATAACGCTGGCTCCATTGATAGTCACTTCTCCATTTATAACACTATCAATACTAGTCTGGATGTTTTGCGATACAGCACCCGAGCTGCTTCCAACGCGCCCTGATGCAGAGAATTGCAGCCCATTAACCTCCATAACCAAGGTCAATGTTATTAGGGCTGCCAGAATACTTATTCTACGTTTCATATCGATTGCTCCTGCTTTTTGATGCGCGATGCCTTCCGATGCCTGGAAGATATCATCTCAATTACTGTATTCTAATGCTGCAAAACACGGATACGCGAAGACGATCTTTTTTGGAATAAGAGAATCCATTGGGCAATGAATAGGTCTTGGCATTGTTCTTTGATATCCGTGCCACAGATCTTTTAGCGTTGTAATTGATGCGTATTATGGAGTATTTGTTACGAATTCCGACATTCGACGACGTTCCTTTTAGAACGGCAGTTCCTCTATTTGCAGCAAAAGGTGTTCCAACAGAGAGCGCAATCAATGGTGCTATAGTTGGCCATTTTCGAATGCATTTCTCCAAACTGTACATTTGGTCCACACCCTCTGTTAATTGAGTGTTTCATAAATCTAATATTTAAATGTTTCGTAAAAATATCGTTTCTTGTCGATTTTAGACATCTATTGCATAAAGTCCAGCAAAAGCAATCGTAGAACCGACATTGGCCTGTCTACATCATCCAGGCCCACGTGGAGTGACCCTTCTGAACTTCCAAAGCTTATCCAGCCTCGCAGTAGCGTCCACCCCTATCTTGGCGCTGATCCCGTCGACGCTACGCGGGTCGAGAGTGCTTCCACGAACGCCTGCGTGGAGCACTATATCCTCGTCGCCGCGCATGCGTGTGGCGAGCGCAAACTCCAGGTCCCTGGGATCATATATATCGATGTCAGTATCAACTACTATTACGTGCTTCAAGGATCCATGCGCCTGGAATGCAGCCTCTATGGCCCGTCTGGCATCCTCCTCTGTCTCCTTCTCGATCTGGACGACTCCATGAAAGTAGTTACACCCGCCCTCAGTTAGGATGACGTCCTTCACCTTTGCGACCTTGGACACAGCTTTGTAGATCAGCGGCTCATAGGGCACGCCCATGAGCATCTTGTGCTCGCCGCCCGCGGGCAACAGCCCGTGGTAGATGGGATCCTTGCAGGTCATCATCTTGGTAAGACGAATGACAGGCTCCTCGCGGATGAGATCGCAGGTGCCTGTGATGTCCACAAAGGGCCCCTCCCGCGCGCGCTCGCCAGTGATGTAGCCCTCCAGCACGATCTCGGCATGTGGCACAGGCACGCCATTCTCCAGGCGCACCAGCTCCACTGGACTGCCGCGAAGCGCGGCCGCATACTGAAACTCCATCTCAGGAGGGACACGTGTGGACGCCGCGATCAGCACCACGGGATCGACGCCTATGGCAATGGCACAAGGCAGCTCCTGGCCCTCGGCCATTGCGGCCTGGTAGAACTGGTGGGTATGCCGCCCTGGGACAAGCCTCACCGCCAGACGGTCTTTGCCAAGAACCATCATGCGATGCACACAGGCATTTATGCGCTCTCCCAGCTTGGAGACGACTACGGCAGAGGTGATGTAGGGGCCACCATCACCATGAAAATAAGTCATGATCGGCAGTTTCGAGAGGTCTGGATCTGTTACAACTTCCTGAAAATGAGAGCTGCTCACCTCCCTCACCTGGCCTTCGTACCCTATGCAGCTTAAGTGGCGAACCAATTCCTTCTTGGGTATTCTCAAGGCCCTGGCCAGCAGCTCACGGGTGCTGAGGATGTTCAGGCAGCACTTATGTCCGGATACATCATCAAAGAATATCGGCCCTGCGCCCCAGGCACGTTCTGTTGCCTCCAAAAACGCATTTACAGGATCATGCACATGCTTCATCAAACCCGCTCGATCCAGCTCATCCAAGAAACTCCGAAAGCCCATTGTCGTCTCCTCAGTTACATTCTTCTGGACAGTCTTTGGCTTGCATTTCATTCAAAAGCTCCTTTCTCAATCATACCAGCAGCACGGCGATCAAGCCGCTCAGGAAAACTCCATCGAAGGTTCCAGCTCCTCCGATGCTGGCCACTGGGGCTCCCAAATCTCGAATCTTGTCGAGGTTGAGTATGTCCGCCCCGATCAGAGTTCCAAGGGTCCCTCCTGCGTAGGCGATGAGGAAGATGTACTGCGAAGGGGCGCCGAAGACATAGACCATCACGATCGCCGCAAGCGCAGCGACCAGGGGCGGCAAAACAGCAGGAGTGACGATGCCAAGGCCCTTCACGGGCTTTGCAACGCGATTGATCACGATTGCCACTAGAGCAATCCCGGCCAGAGCATAAAGCAGGGACGCTGGAAATCTAAAGAGAAGCCCGATAGATATCATGACTGGAATGATAGCTCCGCCAAAGTTCACTGCCAGAAGGGTATTGCAGTTCACATTTTCCACCACAGGAATTCTGTAGGCGACGCCGAAAGCTCGAACATATCGCTCTGTGACCATGGGCGCGCTGCATTGCATGTTGGTCACTGGAATATTTATGCCGCTGCCCAATAACGATGCAAGGAGGACAAATAGCGCCTGTCCCCAGGTGAAACCGATCTTGGTGAAGGCTGTCCTGGCCAGGTCCAAGAACAGAACACCTACCACTGCGAAGAGCAAAAATGCCAGCAAAAGCATGAACAAGATGCCTGCTGGACTGTAGAACAACCGATTTTCCATGGGAGCTTTGTTGACTCCTTTGGGTATAAATTTTTTCGATCGGATGCTGCGTTGAATTGCTGTGTTGGTTAACTATTTAAACTAGTAAAATATAATATTTACCTAACGACGTATGAGGATAAACGTGATTGGCGCGAATACAATGTGCGTTTGGTTAAACGAGGCTGGTTTTACCTGAGTTCCGATTTTGTAAAGAATTGGGATGAAGAGCTTAAAAAGATGAACAAGTCCAAAAATGGTCGACCCTATCGCTATCCTGAGACGTTCATCCAGTTTTGTGGTTTGACATATTCCTTCCTCCATTTGCCATATCGCCAGCTGGAAGGATTTTTGCAGGCATCGAGTGGATTTGTCCCTGGCCTAAGATCCGCCGACTATACAACTTTGTGGCAAAGAAACTCGAATTTAGAATTGAACATACCAATACCTGACAACGATGTTGTTGTAGCTGTCGCCTCAACTTGCATGAAAGTTACAAGCAGAGGTGACTGGATGAGAGAAAAGCATGGCGTCGAACGCAAAGGTTGGATCAAGGTGCATGTTGCGGTTGATGTTGAGACGAGAAGACCAATAGCCTTTGAGATAACCGATGAGAGAACAACCGATCAAGAGATGGTAGAGCCGTTGCTAGACGATGTCAAAGTAAAGGACGCCCTGATGGACGGAGCTTACGACAAAGAAGATGCATTCAAGTTCATGAAAGGAAAGGGCGTGGAGATGCCTGGAATCAAGATCAGAAAGAATGCCATCGTAAAAGCAGGTACACAAAGGGCAGAAAAACAAAGGAAAGAACTCGGATCACTCAAAGATATGCGTTTGAAGAATGCGTTTGAAGACTTCAAAAGCCTATGCGATAAGACTAAGCCCGCGAGATTTCTGGATTTTTAAGGTCCTGCAATGGCACAGTCGTATCTGAAGAAATGGTATTTCTGGGCAACTCACAGTAGATTGCCTAGCGCTATCGATAAAGCAAAAACACTCAAGGATCATTGGAACGGCATATTAAATTATATAAATAATAAAATCGATAATGGAATCCTGGAAGGTTTAAATAGTCAGATTCAGGCTGCAAAGGATAGCGCCAGAGGATTCAGATCAACTAAAAATTTCATTATTACTATTTATATTAGGATGGGTAAACTTCAGTTCAATCTACCCACATAGAATGGTGAGGAGCCATTCTTGGAAATGAGTGCGAAAAATATTATGGCATGGAGGAGTAACTCCGGAATGTTATGGGAGCAATTCTTTCCAGCGATTGCGGCCTGAATTCTTAATGATTCTGAGAGTAGGGCTGAATAGTTACAAAAAAATATCTTGCTCTTATTTCTCTATTAATTCATACAGAATCTTCATGCCCTTAGTGAACGGCGGCATTCCGGATGTTAATAGAACTACTCTCAGAACATCCACAATCTCATCCTTTGTGATGCCGAACTCCTTCATGGCACTTATCATCTGCTTTTTTGTGGCCCTATCGTCGGAATTGGCAGCATTTATGCCCAGCGCGATCAATTTTTGAGTTTTGTAGTCCAAGACTTTCCCTGTATAAGCAGCCTCGTTCAGGCCTACTACAGCATTGTAGATATCAGGATAATCCTTCTTTGCCTTTGCCATCCCTTCGCCGAAGAAGACTTCCTCTTTCATTTCGTTCACCTTGCTATCTTTATGCTCTCTTATATTTTATAGCTTTGTGAGGATTTCTATAATCTTTGCAATAATAATTTATGTGTTAACATGAAAGCATTTAGATAAATGAGGATTTATAGAGCTATCCTCCTCCTAGTGCAGAATAACACAAGTTATAAATTATATTCCTTTTCAAACCATAAAGACCATGGGAAGGAAGAGGGTACACGCAGTTAAACTCAAGGGATGGGAGCGGGAGATCTAAACCAATATCCGCGCAAAGGCAAGTCCTCTTGTCACTGGCGGCGTAAAATTGTCCAATCCTTGAAATGCTCCTTGTTTCTTGAGACCATGCCATGACCCTGATGGATCTCATGGCTGCATATCATAACTCTGCCAGCCATCTCTGAGCCTGGGAGTTGAGATCCGAGATGGAGCAGAACTCGCTCCCCAGAAGAAAATATCTCTTGACAAAGCCCACATCGCTCTCGATCTTACCTTTGGCCTGAAGGCCGATAAGGATGGCAAAGTCGAGGGACGAAGCCGTAATGGTTAAAGAGATCCTCGAACTGAGGGTTCTAGGTCGAGCCCGATGATACCGGAGCTCTTTTGAGCACGATCTGTTTCATGTTGTCGTAGAGGATCTCCTTTTGGAGAGAGCCCGAAGGCGCTCCCCGACGAACAGCGGGCTTGAACTCTAATCTATGGACATCAGAGCATCGCCCGGAGCGACAGTTGTGCCTTCTTTGACGTAGATCTCCCTGACGGTTCCATCCTTATTGGCCAAGACGTTTTGCTCCATCTTCATGGCCTCCAGAACTGCAATGGCATCTCCCTTGGCTACACTATCGCCTTTCTTGACAAGGTAGCGTATGATGACACCCTGCATGGGCACTGTAACTCCATCCGTGGGAGTTTTAGGCTGAGACTCCTGGATGGTCATTCCTGCTGGAGCCACCTTCACAAGGTAAGATTCACCATCTATCTCTACGTTCAGGGCAATGGGTTCCGCCTTGAGTGAAACAGATGCGCTTGGCGCAGAGGGCTGCTTTTTGACCAGAGGCTCTTCCACTGCTGCGCCCTGCAAGAACTTGAGGGCTACCTGTGGATATAGAACATAGGTGAGGTAGTCTTCTTCTTTCTTTGCCAGGCCGAGGGCGTCGACCGCCTTCTTGGCACCCTCTAACTCTGGTGGCAGCAGATCGGCAGGACGCACGACGATGGGCTCCTCGTCGCAGAGCACCTTGAGCCTCACCTTTGGATCTATCATGGCCGGTGATTTTCCATAGAGGCCTTTTACATAGTCCTTGACCTCCTTTGGCACCATCTTGTAACGATCGCCGGTGATGACGTTCAGTACCGCCTGAGTAACCACTATCTGGCTGGTGGGCGTGACCAGAGGGGGGTATCCCAGATCCTTCCTGACCTTCGGTATCTCCGCCAAAACTTCCTCATACTTATCCATTGCCTTCTGCTCGATGAGCTGCGAGACAAGATTTGAGAGCATGCCTCCTGGAATCTGGTAGGCCAGAACATTGGTGTCCAATCGGGCTGCAATGGGATTGAAGACCGACGCATAGATCTCCACGATCTTCTCTAAGTATCTCTTGATCTCTGTTAGAAGCTCCAAATCCAATCCTGTATCGTAAGGAGTGCCCCGTAGAGCTGCGACCAGGCTTTCTGTGGCGGGCTGAGAGCTACCACCGGATAGCGGGGACATGGCAGTGTCAAGGATGTCCACACCCGCCTGACAGGCATAAAAGTAGCTCATCTGAGCCATGCCACTGGTGCAGTGCGTGTGGAGATTTACAGGCAATCGAACCTCCTTTTTGATCTCGCGGATTAGATCATAGGCATTCTGGGGAGTGATAAGTCCGGCCATGTCCTTGATGCAGATGGAGTCGCAGCCAAGCTCTGCAAGCTTGACTGCAAATTTTGCGAATTGCTCATTGGTGTGCACAGGGCTAATGGTGTAGCTGATTCCACCCTGGACATGCTTCTCCATTTTTTTGGCAGCTTTTATCGATCGCTCCATGTTGCGAATATCGTTCACAGCATCGAATATCCTGAAGATGTCAACGCCATTTTCGGCTGCCTTCTGCACAAACTTGTCAACAACGTCGTCTGCATAATGCCTGTAACCAACCAGGTTCTGCCCGCGCAGCAGCATCTGCATTGGTGTGTTCGGCATGGCCATCTTCAATGCCCTCAGTCTCTCCCAGGGATCCTCGTTCAGGTACCGAATGCAGGTATCGAACGTCGCGCCACCCCACATCTCCAGAGAGAAGAATCCGACCTGATCCATTTTCTCCGCTATGGGTAACATGTCCCTGGTTCTCATCCTGGTGGCCAGGAGGGACTGATGAGCGTCCCTAAAAACCGTCTCTGTAAGCTTTACCCTGCCCATGAAAGATCTTCTCCTATACAGCCCCTATTATTTAAAATCTCTTCGCCTTCAAAGCCAGACGATCGCCTATGCGAACTTGATTCTGCAGCACAACCGCGAATGTGTTATATAAAGCTAACGCAAATAGAATAACTACGAATATATAGTGTTTTATGAATGTTTTATCTAAAAGCTATTTCACATGAGAATCCAGTTCTCACTACTTTTGGGAAGATCTATATTTCACCATTTCAATTTCGAAGGTTTTGTTAAATTATAGCGGCTATCTTCATAAAATACCATGAAACCTATTCTCGATACCATTTTCTTGGGCTTTGCATTGGTTGATAATTGGAGATCTATTTATACAGAAGTGTCCACTGGAAGTGTCTATTAATAATATGAATGCGTTTTAATATCTGGGATGATAGTATGAGACTCAGAGTGATCAGCTCAAAAAATGAGATTTCGAATCTCAACCCCAATGAGAAGTTAGTGCACCTTGCTTTCAGAGCAAGCAACGTAGACTTTCTAAATCTGATGCAAAGATGCCCTAGACTTAGAATGATTCAGGTACCACCCTCCTACCGCAAGACCATGTCCAATGCAATTTTGGTCTTCCTGGACATGCAGGGAATCGAGCTGCTGGAAGGAGATGTGTGGGGCCACAGAAAAGACCTGGACGAGTACTTCACTGTGGACGATGCCACACTGCAGGAGATTCGCACACTGGCTGCCAGTGGCGAGGGCCTGGACGATGTGGCCAATCAGGTCCAGAAGAAGTCAAGGCTGAGCCCAGAGCTCATCAAGTACATCGCGAGGACGAAGATCACAGCTTAAAGTCGGATTCAGAGATACGACTGATTCAAGGATACTAATTCCAAATCCCAGCCTTGCTCCAAAGCGCCTGACCTTGTCTGGCACTCTTTTTCTGTTTCTATCTTTTGCCTCGACAGCTTCCGAGGGCATAACATCAAGATAGACCAACCGATTGCAGATGCCGAAGCAAACCTAGAAGGTTGAATTCATCTCTTATTATCTTTTATGGAATCCTGAATTTTGTCAAATTTAGTATCTTGTATGGTTACATATAATCTTTTTCGCTCATGTATCAAGTCTATTGCTATCGATTTATACAGATGTGTACAATAGAAGTGTCTATTAATATTAGGAAATATTCTTTATGAGATCGGAGAATATATGAGACTCAGAGTGATCAGCTCAAAAAATGAGATTTCGAATCTCAACCCCAATGAGAAGTTAGTGCACCTTGCTTTCAGAGCAAGCAACGTAGACTTTCTAAATCTGATGCAAAGATGCCCTAGACTTAGAATGATTCAGGTACCACCCTCCTACCGCAAGACCATGTCCAATGCAATTTTGGTCTTCCTGGACATGCAGGGAATCGAGCTGCTGGAAGGAGATGTGTGGGGCCACAGAAAAGACCTGGACGAGTACTTCACTGTGGACGATGCCACACTGCAGGAGATTCGCACACTGGCTGCCAGTGGCGCAGGCATGGACGATGTGGCCAATCAAGTCCAGAAGAAGTCAAGGCTGGGCCTTGATCTGATCAAGTACATCGCAAAAAGCAAGATCACATCATAAATCTGGCTTTGTGATTTTGATTTTTCACGAGCCAGAGAGCGATCTGGCATCCCCTTTTTTCATTCTCAATTTTTCATTCTCAATGTGGAAAAGTTCATCTCATCCGCGGCGTCTCTATTATTCGTGAAGTGCGATGTGCTTGTAGTGGGCGCTTCGGCTGCAGGCCTGATGGCGGCGATATCAGCTGCGAGCGAAGGGGTCAGTGTGATATTGCTTGATAAAAATCTGGGTGGCCTCAATCATCTCGCAAACACGCTCTTTGAGGGCATGGCAACACGCTCCAAGATCCAGGTAGAAGACTGCTACCTGCAAAAGGAGCTGGAGGGCATGCGCATCATAAGTCCCTCCGGTTGCAGTGTGACCATTCCCGCAAAGGGTTATTTCATCGATCGACAGAAGTTCGACGATCGCTACAAACACATTGCAGAAAGCGCAGGTGTCACACTCCTCTGCGGCGAAGCTCACAGCGCCAAGCTGGATGGCAATCGAAGGACAGTGGCAGTAGACGAAGACAAGATCCATGCGCGCGTTGTGATCGACGCCTCGGGCATAGGCGCTACAATTGCACGCCAGGCAGGCCTTTGCACGATGCGCCATCCTGAAGACATCGCCTGGGCTATGGAAGCTGCATTCGAACATCCTGGCATCGGAGAGGAGTCATTCTTCCAGTACTGGGTCGGCAGCATGGCTCCTGGCTGGAAAGCCACTTTCTCGCCTGCAGGCGGCGATCAAGCCACCTTGGGAGTCTTCGTGCGCCGCCATGGCCCCAATGTGCAGTCGTTTTTCAGCAGATTCCTAAAAGAGTTCAAAGCATACAAGGCCGCAGAGTACAATGATATCGAGGACATGAAAATTCTAACCATTAAGCGAGGGGGAGACCCCATCTGCGTCTTGCCGGGAGAAATGGTATCCGATTCCTTGTTGGTCACAGGCGGGGCTGCGGGCCAGAGTGGTTTGGCTTACGGCATGCGGGCTGGCTCCATCTGCGGGACGGTGGCTGCAAAGGCCGTAGCTGCAGGAGATGTATCCAGACGCTTCCTCTCTGAGTATGAGAGGCGTTGGAGGTCGGAGTTCTATTGGGAGTATCGCATGGGCAGATCCTCTCTTGAGACACTGCGCGAAGTGCCTGACAGGGAGATTGACAGGCTTTGCATGGGCCTCTCTGGAAAAAAACTTCTATTCGGCGGATCTTTTCTAAAAAAGGCTGCGCTCTTGGGGGCGAGGATCTCCCTGGTTCGGCCAGGGATCATACTTGACCTGATACGCAATCTAGCAAAGGACCAGTTCTAGCAAAGGACCAGTCGATTTATCCATTCCAGGATGTGTCTGTCCAAAAAGCAGGGTCCATGGAAAAATCCTTTAAGCTTTGGCGAAGAAAGACGGAGGCTGCATGATTGAACTGTCCAGCGACCCTTACATTCTCAAGCCCAGGAACACGCCCCTGACGGAGGCGGATTTCAGGCTTCACCTTAACATAAGCTGGTGTCGCGGCGTCCTCTTCAATGTTGTTGCGCTGAAGAACTCCATTGCAGTAGTGGAGTACGATGCACTGCTTTGGTCCGATGATTCAATTATGTTCGTGGAGTACAAAGACTCGATATCAGCTTACAAAGATCTCTCGTCTCGTAAGGTGCAGCAGATGAACAGTTTCGCCAAGAACATTGCAAGGGGACTGGGCTACAAGAAGTTCACCTTCATAGTAGTTGTGAAGGGGCTGGAGGAGGGCACTACCAAGGGCGGAGTCGAGGTCCTGCCCCTCGTCGAGCTTGGAAGTTACCAGCCTGTCTTCGTCTCGTCCATCACAGAGATGGAGTATCTCAACAAGATGATCGCAAAGTATGCTCGCCAAGGAAAGGAAGATGTGATAGAGGAGCTGGAAAAGCTCAAGAAGATCCTAGAGATGGAGCAAGTGTAGAGGCTAGATCTTGTCGGGATACGCATGTGCAAATGGAGCGGCTACAATTCTCAATGCAGTTGCTACCTGGAAGGGCTCTGCCTTCGGCATCGGCCTTAGGACCACAGCCGAGGTGGAGCTGAACGACTCCGGCTGTGTCAAGGGCGATGTTCCTGGCGTCGACACCCGCCTGATCGAACGCTGTGTAGAGCTTGTGTTGAGCAGGCAAGGCAGCACCAATGGAGCAACTGTGCGCACCTGGAGCGAAATTCCAGTGGCCGGAGGCCTGAAGAGCAGCAGCACGGCAGCCAATGCAGTCATCCTGGCCACGCTCGATGCCCTTGACGAGGAGATGGATCTCGTAGAGGCGGCGAAGATTGGCGTTCAGGCAGCATTGGACGTGGGAGTTACCATCACAGGAGCCCTGGACGATGCTCTCGCCTCAATGCTTGGCGGGGTGGTGGTGACGGACAACCATAAGATGACGCTGTTGAAGAGAGAGGAGCTCTCAAGGCATGTCATGCTCCTCGTGCCAGACCGCAAGATGTTCTCCAAAGACACGGACGTCAAACGTTCCAGGCTTATCGCGCCCCTTGCAGATGTGGCCTTTGACCTGGCGATGCTCGGTGACTGGGGACGGGCCATGACCCTTAACGGATTTGCCTACTGCGGAGCTCTGGGCCTCCCGGTCGAGCCTTTGCTCCTGGCTCTGGAGGCCGGGGCGGAGGGGGTGAGCTTGTCTGGCACGGGACCCGCTTATGCCGCCCTCCTGGACGAAGACAAGATGGACGCGCTCGAAAATGCCTGGCGCCCTCTGGGCGGAAGAGTGATAAGAACCAAGGTGAACAACATGAGCGCATCCAAGGGTCGAGGGTTTTGATGGCTCTGGCAGAACATCGCAGGGAAATAGAGGCGATCGATGAGAGGATAATACGGCTCATTGATCAGCGCATTGCAGTCTCTAAAAAGATCTTCGAGGCCAAGAGGGCGGAGGGCAAGCCAATCAACGATCCCGAGCGGGAGAAACATGTTTTGGGGAGGGCTACAGATCTGGCCACAGAACTAAACCTTGATGCTGGTGCCATCCGAGATATCTTCGAGATCTTGATTAAGATGAGCATACAAAAGCAGCATGAGCTGCATGGCAGAAACCAAGGATAGCGAGAGGACGTCCTGTATCCAAAAGAGGGTGATTGCTCAATGGTCGATATCGCTGTGATCTCGGGATCCAAATCAGACCAAGCTGTCGTAGATAAGATACTGCACAGGCTCGAAGAGATGGGAGCTGACTTTGAGCACAAGATACTGTCCGCCCACAGAAACCCCCAGGAGCTGGAGAAGTACATCGCTGAAACAGATGCCCGAGTTTTCATCGGCGTAGCTGGCCTCTCCGCGGCTCTGCCCGGTGCCATCGCATCCAGGACGATGCGCCCTGTCATCGGCGTGCCAGTTAGCGCCAAATTGGGCGGCCTGGATGCGCTCTTGTCAATTGTTCAGATGCCGCCAGGCGTTCCCGTGGCCTGTGTGGGCATCGATAATGGAGAAAATGCAGCATTGCTGGCCTTAAGAATCCTAGAATCCGGAAGATAGCTATTTATACAATGTCAGTGTGATAACCAAATCAAAGGTGGGATAGGATGTACAAGCGGATTTTGATCGCCACAGATGGCTCTGATAAATCTAAGAAAGCCGCTGAGGAGGGTATAGAGCTGGCCAAGGCTCTCGGCGCGCAGGTCTTAGCGCTCAACGTTGTAAACGAGGTTGTCATCGCAAGCGCAGTCAGACAGCTTGGTTCCGACAGAAAAGAGGTAGAGACTAAGTTGAAGACAGCCGGCAGCAAGGCAGTCGACAGCATCAAGGCCATGGGAGATAAGGTGGGCGTGCCAGTGGATACGATCGTCAGAATTGGAGCGCCAGCAAACATGGTCATAGATACTGCTGCAGCCGAGAAAGCTGACCTTATCGTCATGGGAAGCCATGGTGAATCCGGTGCCTCAAAGCTTCTGATCGGAAGCGTTGTTCAGAAGGTACTGTACTGGTCGACGATCCCAGTCTTGGTTGTGAGATGATTTAATGGAAGCATTCGTATTGGGTGAATCCCTGATCTACGCATCTTTTGCTATCGTGTTCATTGTAGGCGTAGTTCTTGGTTTCTTCGTCATAAGCCTCATTGGAGGAAGTTAATCTATTCATAAAAGAGACCTTCGGGGCGATCCGAGATGGTCTCTTCATTTATATCATAAAAAATTTATATCTTAAAGTACCTTGGAGCGGTCTCCAAGCACCTTGCCATGAGGTCTGCAGCCTTGTCAATATCGCTTATGCACAGAACCTCTACGGGCGAGTGGATGTACCTTGTGGCAACGCTTATGACGCCGGTTGGAATCCCAGACCTCGTCAGGTAGATGGAAGAGGCGTCTGTAGTTCCTCCATCTGAGGCCTCCAGCTGTACTGGAATTTCAAACTCCCGGGCGGTGCCAACCAGCCATTCGAGGACTTGCGGCGTGGCGATCAGGCCTCTGCCTGAGGCATCAGCTACTACCAGCACCGGGCCCTTCCCCATCTCTATTGGAGAGTCCTTCTTCTCGATTCCTGGATGATCCCCTGATATCGTCACATCTGCAGCGATGGCCAAGTCAGGGTTCAGGTCAAAAGCGGAGACTTTTGCACCCTTCAGTCCAACCTCCTCCTGCACAGTTGCTACGGCATAGATCGTGGACTTGGCTTTCGTCCTCTTCAAGGCCTCGATCATCACAATCAGGCCGGCGCGATTATCGAAGGCCTTGCCTGTGACCCTGTCGCCCAGCAAATTGGCAAATGTCCTATCGATCGATATCGGCATCCCTATCTGTATCCCCAAATCCTCGACCTGTCTTTGGGATGTGCAGCCAATGTCGATGAACATGTCCCTGGCCTCGACAACCTTCTTGCGCTCCTCCTCCTTCATGACATGCGGCGGTTTGGAGCCGATCACACCTACGACGGACCCGGATCTTGTGTGGACGATGACCCTTTGGTTTAGCAATGTCTGGTCGAACCACCCACCGATACGAATGAAGCGAATGAAGCCCTTCTCATCCACCTGCTTGACCATAAGCCCGATCTCATCAGCGTGGGCTTCGATCATTATCGATGGCCTCTCGCCTTTCTTGGTGGCTATGAGATTTCCTAAAGAGTCCACCCTCATCTCATCCACAAAAGGTGCAATCTCGTCTCTTACTATCTGCTGAACTGATCCTTCCCAGCCGGATATGCCATGAGCATTGCTCAGCTTCTCCAGCAATGATTTGATATCGCTCATCGAACCATCTCATTTTATAGATTAAATTTGAGACCTCAAACGGCTCTGATCCTTGCGCCCTCATTTCGGGCGCTGGTGATCTGAACCACTCCACCAACTTCGCCCATCACTTCAGTGGCAGTGGCCTCGATATCTCTCGCCTGTGTGTCGGTTACTGCATAAACAGTCGGCCCGAATGAGCTGAGGCCTGTGCATGCGGCGCCTGCTGCCCTCATTTCGTCCATCAGCCTCCGCACCACTGGATGCTGAAGCATCACCTCGACCTTCTTGAAACCGATCTCCTGAACTCTGTTTACTGCCGAACCAAACTCATCGAGGTCCTCCTCTACAAGGGATGGGACCATCCTGACCAGGATCTGGTAGCATAGCTCGTGCACATCGGCAAGTGGCACAGGGCAATACTTCTTGAAGATGTCCACCTCCTGCTTCCCATGGGCGCCCCTGGTGACATCTGGTATGGCAAGTAAGATCTTCCAGCTCTTGGGAAATTCATGGCGCGCTATCACGGGCGGCGCGCGAATGCCCATCGATGCAGACGAGGGCCTGAAGTCCACCTTATCCTTCCCTGGTCCGAATGTGTGCCCTCCGTCAATCAGAAAACCGCCGCCCTCGAAGGCTGCAGTGCCGATTCCGCTCGTACCGCCCCTGTTGATGATCGATGCGATCTCGCGCGCAGTTGCAGGCCTGTGGTAAAGCTCACAAAGCGCCTTCCCTGCGGCGATTCCAAGCTGCGTTCCTCCGCCCAGGCCCACATGCATCTTATATCCTGCTCTTATGGATAGATGCGCTCCTCCGAGGCCAAAATGCATAGCGACGGCCTGAGCCGCGGCCTTTGCGCGGTCTGCATTCTCGCCCTCCACCACCAGATCCCTCGCTCTCTGCGCCTCCAGCAGAATGCTCGGCTCGTCCAGAGTGATCCCAACTCCGCCGTCCACACGCCCTGATGTGCCTGTCAGATCTGTCAGTGTCAGATGAATCCTCGAAGGCGTTTCTACTATTACCCTGTACTCGTCCTGAAAGCTGTTGTATGGAAAGGTCTCTTGTATGGCTATCAGCGGCTCTCCGTGACGGAAGATCTTGTAGCTGCGCTGGAGCATCAGCTCGCGTGGAAAGACATTGAAGACCCTGCTCAGCTCCCGGTCTGCCCTGGAAAATCCTGTCGCACTTATGTCTCGTCTGGATTCGATCTGATGCTTTTTCAGGATGACGCCGATCGGAATGTCTGCCTTGGTAAGATCATCTTTGAAGCTGGCATCCAGCCTTTTCAAGGGCGTGTGCGAGACCGCATATATCAGAGCTTCCCCCGTATTTGCTTTCTTTAGCTTCACCACGCGGTAGTTGACCTCATCTCCTGGATTCACCTTCAGCTCTGCTGCCACTGCATCGTCTGCGGGAATGACCTTTTGCACCAATGTCTCTATCTCGATCGGGCAGCCTGTGATGACTTCCAGCATACTGGTCACGGAACCATCCGTTCCCAAAAGCATCTTTTGCACGGGACTAAGCCTGCCCACGCTGTTTTCGAGATCTGAGATCTGTTTTGTAACTGAGAAAGATGGTCTTTGAGCCATTAAAGGTAGATCCCTTTGGCTGGAATAAAGTTTTTCCCCTTCGAGCGCTTTTCGTATACATTGTGAGATTGGTGACTTCCAGAATATCGGGATTCTACAAGCTTCCTCCCAGCGAGAGGTTGAAGGCCGTGGCCGAGCAGTCGGGCCTGGGGACCGAAGAGGTATCACAGGTTGAGAAGGGCCTTGCAGTCGATCAGGCGGACAAGATGGTGGAGAATGTGATTGGTGTTTTCCAGGTGCCTTTGGGAATTGCCACCAACTTCCTCATCGACGGCAGAGAGGTGCTCATACCCATGGCCACTGAGGAGCCGTCAGTGATTGCTGCGGCGAGCAACGGAGCCAGAATGGCGCGCAGCGCTGGAGGATTCTCGACCTCCAGCACAGGACCTGTTATGCGTGCCCAAATTCAGATCACAGGGCTTGCTGACCCATTTGCAGCCAGGCAGGCAGTATTCCTTCATAAGGATGAACTGACTCAGATGGCCAATGAAAAGGATCCGATGCTTGTCAAGTACGGGGGAGGGGTCGAGGACATTGAGGTTTACGTCATAAATTCACGTGTCGGGCCCATGGTAGTCGTGCACCTCATAGTAGACTGCCGCGACGCCATGGGGGCAAATGCAGTCAACACCATGGCAGAGGCGCTCGCACCGCGCCTTGAAGAGATCACAGGTGGCAAGGTCTATCTGAGGATCATCTCCAACCTGGCAGACAAGCGCCTGGCCCGCGCAAAGGCTGTATTCAAGGCAGAAGACATCGGCGGCCATGAGGTTGTCGATGGCATCATCCAGGCGGCTGCTCTTGCAGAGGTCGATCCCTACAGGGCTGCTACCCATAACAAGGGCATCATGAACGGCATCACTGCGGTCGTGCTGGCGACGGGAAACGACACAAGGGCAGTTGAGGCCGGTGCTCACTCCTTTGCGTCTCTTTCCGGGCGATACATGTCGCTGACAAGGTACGAGAAGAACAGAGATGGAGATCTGGTGGGCACCATCGAGCTGCCAGTGGCTGTGGGGCTGGTAGGTGGCGCGACACGCGTCCATCCAGTGGCCAAGACTGCTGTGAAGATCCTGGGGGTGAAGAGCGCAGACGATCTCTCTCGCATCATCGCAGCAGTGGGCCTTTGTCAGAACTTTGCGGCTTTGCGAGCGCTAGCCTCGGAAGGCATTCAGAGAGGCCACATGTCCCTGCATGCCAAGAACGTGGCTGCGCAGGCAGGCGCGAAGTGCGATATGATCGACATCATCGCAGCTCGAATGGCTGCTGAGCGCAGGATCAGCGTAGACAGAGCAGCGGAGCTCATGGAGGAGCTGGACGAGAGATCAAACAGGTGAAGCAGCAAAATGATGATCGGAGTTCTGGGGCCTGAAGGCACTTATTCAGAAAAGGCAGCATTGCGCTGGTCGCAAGACATGCCAGATGCGAGGTTGGTCTACTTTGGCGACTTCGAAGATGTGCTCAGGGCAGTGGAGGCCGGAGAGCTGGATGCAGGCGTCGTTCCTGTGGAGAACAGCCTTGAAGGTGCTGTCACTGTGGTCATGGATCTTCTGCTTCACATGAATGTCGTGATAATTGCAGAGGTGAACCTGCCAATCAGGCACTGCCTTGTGGGCAGGGGCGAGGCAGGGATCAATGTCATCCTCTCCCATCCCCAGGCCCTGGCCCAGTGCCGCCAGTATCTGCGCCAGAACTATCCCAAGGCAGAGATAAGGACCACGGGCTCCACCAGCCACGCCGCCCATCTGGCCCAGGAGTTTCCGGAGATGGCGGCCATTGCAGAGGCAGGAACTGCTGAAAAGTATGGTCTGCGTGTTCTGGCCAGGGATATTCAGGATGTGCGCGATAACATCACGAGGTTCATCGTGGCTGGACGGAAGGTCCCAAAGGCTACTGGCAAAGACAAGACATCCCTTGTCGTCTATCTGCAGCGTGACCGGCCAGGTGCGCTCTTCTCAATACTGCAGGAGTTCGCCTCGCGTAAGATAAATCTGACGAGGATAGAGTCCCGGCCAAGCAGGAGGGGCATTGGCGATTACTACTTTTTCATCGACCTGGAGGGGCATGTGAATGACTCCATGGTAAAAGATGCCTTGGCAGGAATTCAGGAGAAAGCTGCCATGATCAAAGTGCTGGGATCTTATCCAAGGGCATCGAATGGGCCATAGCAGCTTGCCTGAGAATGCTTTTTATATTCGGTCTTAGATGCCCTTGACTGCAAACAGCCCATATCAGCCTGTTGGAGTCACATCTGATGGATGATTACGAACCAAAGTTTCCAAACCTGCCGGAGAGGATTTCTCGCCTTGGAGAGCTGGCATGCAACCTGTGGTGGAGCTGGCATCCAGAGGCAAGAGCACTCTTTTACATGCTGGCTGGAAGAGGCTCTGAGTTCAAGGCTCAAAATCCAGTGTCACAACTATTCGAGATGGACGGATCTGTTCTGGATGCAGCGGCAAAAGACTCGCGATTTCTGAGAAGATACGATGCAGTTATGGCCAGATTCGATGCCGATGTAAACTCTTATCAAAGCTGGTTTTACTCCAAAATTCGTGATCCTGGGATGCATCCCATAGCCTACTTTTCAGCCGAGTACGGCTTGCACCATTCTCTGCCATTTTATGCAGGTGGCTTGGGTTTTTTGGCCGGTGACTTTCTAAAAGAGTGCAGCGACCTCGGAGTTCCAGCGGTCGGTGTCGGTTTCATGTATCCAGAGGGTTACCTGCACCAGAGGCTCTCGCCAGATGGCTGGCAAATGAACGAGAGCGAAAGTCTGGATCGGAGCCGTGCTCCCATCTGCAGGGTCAGAGATGAAGACGGCCAGACTCTGACCATCAAGGTGCCAATTGTCGAGCGTTCCATCTACTTCGAGGTCTGGAAGGCCCAGATCGGTCGTGTTCCACTATATCTCATCGACACTGACATCGAGGCAAATGACCCCTGGAACCGTGGCATATCCTCACGCCTTTACATCGGCGACGCTGAGCAGCGCCTGGTTCATGAGATGATCCTGGGAATCGGTGGCACCCAGATTCTCGAGGCCTTGGGCATAAAGCACTCAATCCTTCATCTCAATGAGGGCCATTCGGCCTTCGCAATTTTGGAGAGGATCCGGGAGAAGGTAGAGAAGGGCTCAAGCTACAAGGATGCGGCAGATCAGGTTCGGTCTACCACAGTTTTCACTACGCACACACCAGTTCCCGCAGGCCACGACGTTTTTTCTTTTGAGCTCATGGACAAGTATTTCGGGTCTTACATCCCCCTGCTGGATCTGGACCGGGACGAGTTTTATAGGCTCGGAAGAGACTCCAGCAATTCTTCGTCCCATTTCAACATGACCGCCTTCGCCCTCCGCATGTCTGCTTTCAGAAATGCGGTGAGCAAGATGCATGGTATTGTCACAAGGAAGATGTGGCATCACCTCTGGCCCGGTCTTTCGGATGGCGACCTGCCAATCAGCTACATCACCAATGGAGTGCACGTTCCTACCTGGATAGCCCCAAGTCTTGCAGCAATGTTCAACAGGTATCTAGGACCGAACTGGCTGGCAGACCACGACAATCCTTCCATCTGGCAGCTGGTCGACGATATCCCCGATGCAGAACTTTGGCACGTTCACAGGCTGCTGAAGATGTCTTTGATTGCCGTAATGAAGGAGAGGGCCCGCGAGAGGTGGAAAGAGCACGCGGATCTCAATATAATCATGGCCTCAGGGATGTTGTTCGATCCCAATACGCTCACCTTGGGCTTTGCGCGCAGATTTGCTGCATACAAGAGGGCGAACTTGATTTTGCATGACCTGAATAGGCTGAAATGCATCCTCAACCATCCAAGGCATCCGGTGCAGATTATATTTGCTGGGAAAGCACACCCCTCCGACAACGAAGGCTTGCAGCTCATCCAGCAGGTATTTAACATTGCGAGGGATCCGAATTACGGTGGACGCATCGCCTTCATTGAGGACTACGATGAGGAGCTGGCACAGTATTTGGTTCATGGAGTGGATGTCTGGCTAAACAATCCTCAGCCGCCCTTCGAGGCATCGGGAACAAGCGGCATGAAGGCGGGAATAAATGGAGTGCCGCAGCTTTCCGTCCTTGACGGCTGGTGGTTAGAAGGCTATATCGGCACAAACGGATGGGCGTTCGATGGAGCAAATAGCGGATCTAACGGGTCCGAGGAGAGCGACTCAGAGGAACTTTATACAATTCTTGAGAGACAAATAGTACCTCTCTATTACGACAAGGATGATTCAGGCGTGTCATCCAAATGGGTCAGGGTAATGAAAGAATCTATAAAGAATGCAGCTCCAAAGTTCAGCTCTCGAAGGATGGTCAAGGAGTATGCCCTCGAGTTCTACCAAAATGCCTTGAGGCATGCCAACGAGACGAGCTTGCAGGCATGAGCTTGGTGATCTGTGGCTGCATGCGAATCAGACCAAAAAGATGAAATGATCATGAGACTTACAAGCAGATCAAGGGTAAAAAGAAATGCGGGCAGAGTTGATATTGGTTCTGATGCTGTTTCTGGTGGCCCCATCCTGGGCTGCTCATGAGGCTGGTATGGTTGGACCGTATAACGTGTCCTTCGATGTGAATGCCACAATGCAATACAGTGTCATTGTCGAAGAGCCTTCCAGTGGCATCACTTCCGACGGCGTGAACTTCGACAGGTACAACCTGACAGTCCAAAGCACTGACTACTTTGCCTGGATAGTCCTAACTCACTATGAAAAGCCTATGCTTGCAAACATCACAGCCAACGAGTACATTGTGCTAGCTGCCTTGCAGGGATCCGGAGCGGATGAGCCCAATATCTATCAGCCCTTGATAGACGGCCAGCCCGGCATTCTGGGCAACTTCAGATTCGACAGGCAATATCTTGGCCAGGGCCAATACAAAGAGGGCGATCTTGTCGTCGCTGCCAGCTACTCGCCTGATGGGTATGTTCGCGAGGATGGACAGTACCGCGGGAAGACCAACTGCCGTGTCATATCCACATTTCCCTGGGAGGTCATCCGGGACCTGCTTTACACCTTGCATGTAGAGGTGCCCAAGGACGAGCAGATGCCTCAGAATCAGTCTGAACTATCAGTCTGAACTGCAGATGCAGTGAGCTTTTTTGGCATTCGCAGGTTCATGGAGGGTTCATGTAGACATTAGGTGATCTCTACATAAAAACCAACTTTTTATATTAAGCTGAGAACATGGTGCTTGGAGGAATTAAAATCAAAGCAATCAAACTGATACTATTGGTCACGCTGCTTGGAATGCTGATGGCAGTAGGCTCTGCCATTGATAGACCAGGTGACCGCGATCACGATTTCGGTGGAGACCATCATCACGATCATTACGATTGGCTGAGCCCGGGAGGGGTCTCGACCACTTACTACAGCTGGTCATATCCAGTCTATTATGACTACTACTGGTACCCGACCTACAGATACACCTATTACCCGACCTACTACTACACCACGCCCGTCTACACCACCTACTACTATGATCCAGTGGTGTACGATCCCTGGTGGGCTGTCAATGTCTATGGCGTAGGTGGCACAACCTACTACTATTCCAGCGGCTGGTCCTGGGCTACTTACCATGGAAGTTTATTCTTCTAAACAAAGAAGCAGCAAAGAAGCAGGCGGCCAGTACAGGGGGTGATCTGGCTGCCTGCACACAGACTTAAATCATAAGAGATCTGCCGGTCATTGCCTCCGGCTGTTTTATCTTGAGTAGCTGCAATGCTGTGGGTGCCACGTCGGCCAGAATGCCATCATTCCGCAGCCTGTGCTCTACGCCATCGTTTATGATAAGCGTAAACGGCACGGGGTTTGTTGTATGAGCCGTATGAGGCTGCCCTGTGGCCTCGTCCACCATCTTCTCGGCATTTCCGTGATCTGCTGTGAGCAGCACTGCGCCGCCTGCATCCAGGATCTTGTCCACGACAGATCCAACGCATGCATCCACCGTCTCCACAGCTTTTACAGCTGCATCATAGATGCCTGTGTGGCCCACCATATCGGGATTGGCGAAGTTGAGGATGATCAGATCATATTTCGCAGAGTCGATGCGCCTCAGCACTTCATCCTTCACCTCATAGGCGCTCATCTCCGGCTTGAGGTCGTAGGTTGCCACCTTTGGAGATGGGATGAGGACGCGATCCTCACCGGGGTTTGGCTGCTCCTTGCCACCGTTGAAGAAATATGTGACATGGGCGTATTTTTCCGTCTCGGCGATCCTGAGCTGGCGCAGGCCTGCACTGCTGATCACCTGGCCGAGGGTGTCGTCGAGGTTCTGGGCTGGATAGGCAACGGGCGCTTTCAAGGTGGCATCGTACTGGGTCATGCAAGTGTAGCGCACCCGGATAGGCCTGGTAGGAAACTGCACGAAATCCTTGTCCACAAACGCCCTGCTGATCTCGCGAGCCCTGTCGGGCCGGAAGTTGAAGAAGATTATGCTGTCGTTATCCTCAACAAGGCCGCCAGCATCGATTAGCGTGGGCTCCAGGAACTCATCGCTCTCGCCACGCTCGTATCCATCCGCCACTGCCCTCTTTGCCGTTTCGGCTTTGTGGCCTATGCCCTCTGTCAGACAGCGATAGGCCCTCTCCACCCTCTCCCATCGCTTGTCCCTGTCCATGATGTAGTAGCGGCCCGAGACCGTTGCCACCTTGCCCACGCCAATGTGCTGGAATTTCTCCTCAAGCTCCCTAAGGTAGGTTGAGGCGCTCTTCGGAGGCACATCCCTGCCGTCCAGAATTGCATGCACGTAAACTCTATGAAGGCCCATTTTCTTGGCAATCTCCAGCAGGGCGAAGAGGTGAGATATGTGGCTGTGCACTCCTCCGTCTGAGAGCAATCCTATCAAGTGCAACTTACTGTCTCTGGCAGCCTCCATGGCTTCTTGCAGGACTGGGTTCCTGAAAATCGCGCCGGTCTCCACTTCCATGCTGATCCTGGTGTAATCCTGGTAGACAACCCTCCCTCCACCTAAGTTGAGATGGCCCACCTCAGAGTTGCCCATCTGGCCTCGAGGCAGTCCAACGGCCAGGCCAGATGCGCCAAGGGTAGTAGTGGCATAATTCTTCCAGAATCGATCCAGGTTAGGCTTGCGTGCCCCGGCGACGGCATTGCTATTCTCCTGCGAGCTTATGCCGAAGCCGTCCATGATTATGATAGCTAAAGGCCTCATCTCAAGGAAGCCATCAGTTCAGCGGATATATTAGGTCTCTCATTCTTTGAAGCCCCTCTCTCCAATGAGTGGGACGAAGGCCACGCCCATCTTCTGCTCCACAACAAAGCCGTTCTTCCTCGTCACCAGTACAAGCTCCTGAAAGCCGCGGCCCACTGGAATGACCATCTTTCCTTCGATCTTTAGCTGCTGCTTGAGGGGCTCTGGCACATCTGGAGCCGTCGCTGCCACGCTTATGCGATCATAGGGGCCATGCTCTGGCAGTCCGATGCTGCCATCGCCCTGGATCATAGTTACATTCTTTATGCCTGCCAGCTCCAGGTTTGATCTCGCCTGGGCTGCAAGGCCTGGTATTCGCTCCACAGAATAAACGTGCCCCCGCGGACCTATGAGATCTGCCATCACAGCTGCATGGTAGCCGCTGCCTCCACCCACCTCCAGAACGATCATCCCCTCCTGAAGATCGAGAAGATTGCACATGATGGCTACCATATGCGGTGCTGATATCGTCTGGCCGTAGCCTATGGGCAGTGGAGTATCCTCATAAGCCCTGGACCTAAGATCGTCAGGCACGAAAAACTCTCTGGGAACGCGAGACATCGCCAGAATAACGCGGTCGGAGACAAAGCCGCGCATGCCTTCAAGCAACTCTTTTTTGTTCAAATCTCACGACCCCATACTCGAAGAATATCCTTTGCCTTGGCGTGATCTGCAAAACCCTCACAGCGCAGTTTGATCTTGACCACCTTGAACACAAAATGCTCAACCTCGCGTACCTCGCCTACCTCTATGACCTCGTCCCCGGGAACTGTGATCTTGAAGGAATTGGTCCGGCCTTTCCTGTACAAGGAGAGCTTGAGCGGCACATCATCTGTCTCCCTGGCCCATACGGCCTTAACAGCCTCAGCCTGGGCACTCTCGACCCTGCGGTCAGTCTCCAGCGATGTGATCTCCGTCATTACCACTTCGCGTGAGCCATCATCGACCAGCAGCTCGTCGCCAACATGCAGCACCTCTCGAGCAGGCATATTTATGAAATACTGCTGTGAGCGGTCATCTTTGTTGACGATCACCTTCAGCGAGATCAGCCTCTCTCTCTCCTTCTGGACGGAATGAACCAGCCCGCAACCTTCACAGCGCACCAGTTTCTCCTGCCCAAACTTAATGAGAGTATGATCCGTATCCTCACCGCATGATGGGCAGAAGATTTGATCATCGATCATGGCATATTATCTCTTTGGCGAAGTATTAAAAGTCGTCCAGTGTGACTATGCTCTTGTTTTGAACCATCCTCAACCCTGCCGCTTTCTGGTCCCTCCTGGGCATTCGCTTGTGAGACGACTTTGCGCTCTTGTGACAAGGACTGTACTGGCTGTCGTAGTATGCCTGCCAGATGTCTTTCACATCCCGGCCTTCCTCTGAACAATTAAAAGAAGATTTCAATTGCTCCAGGGTCTCTGCCATTTTTGCCCCTCGTTTTCTCAGGATTTCGCCGCCATAATTAAACGAAATCCAGCTTTCGTGCCCGTTTCCCAGCACTACAATCGTCTGCGGGTTTCTTCTGGCAAAAAAGTCGCAGATGATCTCTCCGATTCTGTGCCTTGGCTTCAGGTATCCATAAAGGACACAAGGCCCCAAGGGCCTCAGCCTCACAAATGCCTCCATCCTGTGCACCTCTGTCTGTACCTGCCTGACCATCTTTCTTATGCGCTTTGCTTCTGCATCTATTGAGACATCTAGCTCTTCGGCTGAGATGTCTTTTGCCCTGAAGAGCAACCTCTCACTGCAGTCCTCATGGGCCGAAAGGTAGTGAAGGAAGTCGTCTGGAATTCTCATGCCGACCACATCTGCAAAGTTGCATCTCTCCAGCCGCCGATCTTCAGGAAGGGAGCAGCTCTCTTGATCCGCACGCCTAGTGATGCCAGATCAGCCTTTCGGGAGATGGCCTGTCTCTTTCTGAGAGCAATTATTCTCTTGGCGCTTCTGGGCCCGATGCCTGGAACCATGAGCAGCTCGCGATAAGGTGCAGTGTTCGGGTCTACTGGCAAGTCCACAAGCTCACGAGCAATGGTCATCTTTGGATCAGCATTCGGGAGAAGGCCATTCTCGTCGAACGCATGCCAGATCTCCTGAGGATGGAGATGATAAACCCTGAAGAGCCAGTCCATCTGGTAGAGCCTGACCTCACGCCACTTAGGTTGAGGCACGTTGTTCTGAAATGGTGTGCCGTCCTGTGGAGAGAAGGCGCTGTAGTAGACGCGCCGAACGCCTATCTCCTTGTACTCATAAAGGACCCTCTTGAAGATCTCCTCATCGCACTCATTGCTTGCGCCCACCACGAGCTGAGTGGTCTGGCCTGCTGGAAGGTTTTCGCTCGTAGCCAGATCGCGAATATATCGCTGCCTTTGCAAAATATCGCTCTCGTAGTTCTTTGTGCTGCTCATCTCGCTCATATGGGAAGCTGATGCAGCCTCCAGGTTTATGCTGACCCTGTCGGCCAGCTCCATTGCCTCCTGGATGTGAGAGCGCGAGGCGCCAGGCAGGACCTTGAGGTGAATGTACCCCTGGAATTCGTGCTTTTGGCGCAGCATCCGGGCAGTCTCCAGCATCCTCTCCATGATGTGATCTTCGTTCCGGCCCGAGCCTGAGCTGAGGAAGAGGCCCTCGATGTAGTTCGCCCGGTACATGGAGAGGGTTATGCCGACCAGCTCTTGTGGCGTGTATGAGAAGGTAGCAGTCCTGCGGCTGCAGTTGGCGGCATTTGTGCAGTAGTTGCACTGGTGGCTGCAGTAGTTGGTATAGAGTGTTTTGAAGAGGCTTACACACCGCCCATCATGCGAAAAGGAGTGACAGATCCCCGGCAGGTTCGGATTGCGAGGCGAATGGGTAGACGCGCAGACATCATACCTGGTACCCTCTCCCAGAGAGCTGAGCTTCTCTGGGTCGACATCGACTGCGGGTCCGAGCGAGTCAAACCTGCTCTCCTGGGCCAGGCGAGCGATCTTTTCCAGGGTGACCATCGGCAAGGTATTCGATCCCTCAAAATATAATCCTTTAGAATGCGGGACGAAAGTATTTAGCCCAAGAGCGAAAGACAAAACAAGTTGTCTATGGATATCTTCAAGATGCCTCGCATGGAGAGAGCGGAATTTGATCGGCTTGTTGAGGAGCAGTACATATGTCGAATCGCCTTTAAGGGGGAGAAGCATCCTTACATCGCGCCATTCCTCTACGTTTTCGATGGCAAATTCATGTATTTCTTATCGACGAAATATGGGCGAAAGGTGCAGTACTTTCGAGACAACCCAAGAGTTTGTGTAGAGATAGAGCATTACTCTCCAGATCTCTCCGCTTTCAGCTTCGTGGCACTTCCTGGACGTCTGATGGAGGTCGATGATGGGGACAAGAAGAGGGCTGTGCGTGAGATGTTTGTTCGCCTGATAAAAAGCCGAGCCCTATCCCAAAATGTACTCTCGGCCTTAGGTCACTTTCCACATGAGCCAGTCGAGGTCTTGCTGGAAGCGGAGAAGAGCTCCGTCTGGCAGCTGGTTGAAGTCAAGGTCGAGGAGATCCTGGGGCTGAAGAGCCACGCACCATAGCTTTGTTGTCTCTTGGCCTGAGATACCAAAATAATTTATACTCAAGGACTCCTAACTCTAACTAAAGATTTGAAGTTAGAGGTCAATGTATGAAAGCGTTCCTGTCTTTGGCCCTGTTGTTTGTTTCAACGACTGTCTGTACTGCCAGTCTTAGCCAGTTTGCCGGCGACTGGACCAATGTCGACACAAATACCGGGGGAATAACATCCCTGAATATCGGCATCTCTGGCAGCTCTGCCAGTGTGCATGCCTGGGGCAAATGCCATCCCACAGATTGCGATTGGGGTACGGTCTCCGCTTATGCATTCGGCCCCGATGTATCCTCAGATCCCACCAGTCAGGCCCAAGCACTGATGGCGGTCTTTGATGCCGGATTCTCAGAGACCACCCTCTTCATAAAACCACAGGGAGACCAGCTCTCTGTACAGTCATACACCCGCTTTAAGGACAATAGCGGCCGCACCAACTATGCATCAAGCTATGTATTCCAGAAGAGTCCTTCAACCTCAACGGCCACCGGCCTGATATCCAGTGTCAAACCGCTGAAGCAACTGAACAGACTGCAGACCATTCCATTAGCGGGAAGCAACCAGTGAATTAATAGAGGTCAAAGTATGAGATTAATGTACTCCTCGCTGACAGCAGTCCTTCTTGTGCTATTGATTGCCTGCAGCGGCATGGCCAGCATCGATCAGTTTGGCGGTTCATGGACCAATGTGGATCCCAATACAGGAGGCATCACCAGGTTGGATATTGCAGTCGAAGGCGCTCTCGTCAAGGTGCATGCCTGGGGCAAGTGTCACCCCACGGATTGCGACTGGGGAACTGTGCAGGCTCAACCCTTCGCTGCAAGTGCCTCTTCGGACATTGCCAGCGCTGACACATTGATAGCGGTCTTCGATTCAGGGTTCTCTGAGACCACACTTGTAATAAAGCCCGCTGGAAATAGGCTTAATGTAAACTCCTACGACCGCTTCAAGGATAACAGCGGACGAAGCAACTATATGGCCGGCTATGCCTTCCAGAAGGCATCTTATGCGGGTGGCGTGGGCGATGCAACTCCAGGCAGCACTCCTGCTCCGATGGATCTGACAGGCGTCTGGAACTGCGATGATGGCGGCAAATACTATGTTCGCCAGCTTGGATCGGCCATCTGGTGGTATGGCGAGAACGATGCCAAGAACCCGAGCTGGTCCAACGTCCTGCGCGGAACCATCGGTGGAAATATGATAAATGCTGAATGGAGCGACGTTCCCAAGGGAAGCGTCATGTCAAATGGAAAACTGGTGCTCCAAATCGTCTCCAACAACAGACTGATGGCAACATCCAAGACTGGAGGCTTCGGCGGATCTGTCTGGACGAGGTAGTGGCCTTTTCACGCTGCAAAGCCCTTCTTCAGACCTTTTTTGCCAGATCGCCTGCGAACTTCAGGTAATCGCAAACTGGACTGCCAAGCGAAACAATGCTGCCATGGATATTGCTGTCTGTTATTTCCAGCATTGCTGCAGATGGCGCTGACATCCTGGGCTTGGTTGGACTGCCAGGGCAGATGAGCAGGCGCTCGCCCTTCTCAACCACTGGCCGATGGATATGCCCGAAGACGAGCACCCTTGCGTCCATCTCTCTCGCCATCATCTCTGCGCCCACCAGATCTGAGCCGTGATAAGCAGTGTGCACCAGGCCAATCCTGATGCCTTCCACATCGATCACCCTCCTCTCGGGCAATTGCTTCTTTAGCACTGGAAGATCTGAGTTGCCCCTGACCGCCTCCAGCCTTCCCAGTTCTGCCAGAGCAGTGTAAACCTCGCCGGAGACAAAGTCGCCTGCATGCAGTATCATGTCGGCTTCCCTGGCCAGCCGAACAACTGCGCCAGGCAGCCCCTCGCCTTCAAGATGAGTGTCGGACAGAGCGAGAATCCTCGTCATACATGCATCCGCCTCATGCCAGCTTCCACGATCCCCAGGAATTCCGCACCTACTGCCACGATGCTGTTAGTGAAAACCGACGAGTTGATCTCAAAGATGGGATATCTGAACTTCGTGAAGTCGGACATCAGCCATGTAGTGCTGCTTGTGTCGCCGCTGAATACATCTGCATACTCAGGCTTCACAGGAACTATGGCGATATCATCAGTTCTCCCGTGCTTCCTCAGCAGAGATACGAGTCGAGACGAGCGGTTCGCTGTTATGGGCATGACATCTGCGCCCATGCTCAAGGCGGTCACAGATCCCTCCATGGCCTCGTAGGTATTGCCAATTCCGGTTATTGGGACGTAGACATCGCCTATCTGAAAGCTTGGGGTATTGAAGTCCCTCTCCCAGTAGCTGATCTTATTTAAGTGGGTCAGTCTCATCTCGAAGGCGCGAGCGACAAGGCCGGACCTTCCCACTCCTCCGACCACATATCTTCCGCTGCGTGGCAAGAGCCTTTTAAACCAGTGCTCCAGGTGTCCTGGCTCCATCTCAGAGATGAGACGAGCGTTCTCCTCAAAGTCCTTCACAGTGGAGCGATACTCTGGACAGGATGGCTCGCATATGCCCTTGAGCCTGGACTGGATGTCTGCGAATAAGGCGTTTAAAAATGCCAGGACCTCCAGTTCGAACTCAGTTCCAAGGGGCGAGAGCCTGGACCTCATATCCTTATTCGTCGCATGTTTTGTCCTGGCCTTGATGACAAGGGTTGAGCCTCGCTCATACTCGGAGACCATCTTGTAGGCAGTTCCATTCTCATTGGCTGTTATCAGTTTGATCTCGCCGCCACGTGTGATGAAATCGTCGATATACTTGTTTACAGCCAGGGTCTCCCCTGAGCCGGAGATTGCGATGCCTAGGTTCTTGCCCTTGCGGTAATGCCTTTGGACTGGATCCTCCAGCGTAAAGGGAAAAACATTTTCGAAATGATTTTGCATGAGCTGCAGGAAGCTGTAAAGGGCAAGAGCCGATCTGCCCGCGGCCAAGCCATAGACGAACTTGTTGTCTGGAGAGGGTTGCAGGAACTCAGCCATGGAGGCCGAGAAATCCGCCACGCAGGCCATATCCAGGTCCAGCAGCTTTTCCAGGAAGCTGCACTGCAAAAGCGTGGCCTCGCGGAAGGTATCTAACAGACCTGACATAAGGCTCTACAGTGAGCTTCCGAAGATAAGCCTTTCTTCACATTGTCTCTCTCAAGTTATGATCTCGCTTAGCCTGTCGAGCTTATTGGCCATCTTGATCTCCTGAGCAATGCGCCTGCCATTGGAGAGATTGCGCTCGACGAGATCTGAATAAGGCGAACCGCTGATGTACAGATTGGTGCCTGCGACGATGCGTGCCGAGATCTCGAAGACCTTGAACTCCAGGTCATCGGTCACGATGGTCTCCAGGCTGAATGCGCCGATCATTCCTCCGAAGAGCTCCAGGGAGGTCTCAACCACCCTCTCTCCAAGCTCAAAGGCTCTTGGAAGAAGCGATTCGCGAAGCACCAGAGGCATATTGCCAGTGACCACGAAGCTGGGATAGATGCCAGCCTCTGCCAGCTCATTCATACTTCCGATCCTGAAGATCTCATCGGCATTGGACTCAACTCGCCTGTCTATGCCCAGCATCTCCAAAGATCCCTTGCTAAGGCGATATCCTTCCTCCTTGATGGGCGAGTAGAAGAAATGAATGTAGTATCTGGTGCCTAAAATGAACTCCTGAATTGTGTACTTTTGATGCATTCTCATTTTGGATTGCAGCTCGTCCTTGTTCTTGGCGATGAAAAATCCCCGGCCGCCCTTTGCGCCGTGGTATTTTACCATGACCGGACGGTCGATGTCCTCGGCTCTCTCAAAGCGCATGGGAACATTGACGCCCGCCCGAAGCAGCCATTCGCGCTCCATCTCCCTGTCGCTCTCCCAGGCCAGAACGCGGCGATTGCCGAACGTGGGAACTGCCATGGACTCGAAACGCTCAATTCCAAGATACTCTACCAGCGAGCCGTGGGGTATGATGATTGAATTCTCAGCCACCAGATCGTCGGCATAATCCAGGAGAGCTTTGTAGCTTTCAACGCATACGAACTTGTCAGGACGCGCCAGGGGAAAGGCATCATAGAATTTTGGAGGCTGTCCTATGCAGATGCCCAGGGTCTTGAGGCCCTCCTGGCGCGCGCCATGAAAAATTTGCAGGCTGCTGTGTGAGCAGATTGTAGCAATTGTGAGATTATCTTTGTCGTACCCTTTGATTATCTCCTGGATCTCTTCTTTCGCGATCATGGTGTTAACCCTCGTGGCCTTTGAAATTGAAAGGTTGGGATGAAGGTAGATAAGCTCTTCGGAGGCACAGGGCAGTGGATCGATTAACTTAAAAATGTCGAGAAAGCAGCAAAGAGTTATGTTGGCATCAAAGAAGCGAGAGACAAAAGAAACCAGCATCGAGGTCTCAGTAGATCCCGAAGGATCCGGAAAGGTCGAGATCGAGACTGGAATCGAGATGCTTGATGAGATTCTTTTTGCCTTTGCTGTGGGAGCCCGCTTTGATCTGGCAGTCAAGGCAAGAGGCGACCGGGAGACTGGTGACCACCACACCACAGAGGATGTGGGGATCACCCTTGGTCGCGCTCTTGGTGAGGTCATAAAGAGGGGCATTGGAAGCTCAATCGTTCCATCTGGCCAGGCAGTGGCGCAGGTTGCCGTCAGGTTCGGCGAGCCAGGCTTCAGGAGCCAGTTCCAACTCCAGAACAAGGAGCTGGGTGGAATGATGCTCGAGAATTTCAGTCATCTTCTGCGAACCCTTGCCACAAGCGCAAATTTCACGCTGGCCGTTAGCGCTGACGGTGGGGACGATAAAAGCAAG
Source organism: Methanosaeta sp. PtaB.Bin018 (assembly GCA_002067755.1). Taxonomy (GTDB): domain Archaea; phylum Halobacteriota; class Methanosarcinia; order Methanotrichales; family Methanotrichaceae; genus Methanothrix. The sequence continues at coordinate 8,001 of MVQH01000071.1, read as the reverse complement.
ATCGATGCCATGTGCACAGCACTGGGTAGGGCGGTGAGGAGGGCAATCGGTGACGAGAAAAATTAGCCTCTGCGCCTGAGCAGTGCCATCAGAAAAATTGTGGCGAGCACGATGAAGATCCCAGGGGCATCACTTTTTTTGGAGGGCGCCTCACCAGGCTCGATGATGGATTTATTGGCAGCAGCCCGAGACATGGAGTCGCTGGCATTGGTCGCGTCGAGCCTTGTCGTGACGGGCGCTGTCACATTGAAGTACTCGCCAAACATCTGTATGGCGTCGACGGCGTTCTCGACCCTAACCCTGAGCTCATATCTGCCGGGTGGAACGCTCACCCTGATCGCATGTGGTTCCAGAGAATTCAGTGTGCCCTGCAATGTATGATTGGATCCGCCAAAAAAGAGCCTTCCATCCACGACATTCAAGAACTGAATCATGCTCTTTCCCAGCTCAATTTTTATGAACTGCTTGCGAGCTGTCTCATTGGCCAGCATGGTCTCATAATCTGTTGAAAGATTGAGTCTCCTGTATGCAATCTCTGAGACGTAGTACGCAAGATTGCTGCCAGTTATGGATGAAATTCGCCCCGTGGGATCGAATGTGACGACTACCTGGACAGGAGCAGAAGCCGAATTGAGGTAGAGCAAGCCAGGCACAGGCCCCCCGTTCGCATCCAGAACCATGCTCCCGTCATCGGACAGATGCAATGCTGTGAGATTCCAGTCCCAGGAGAAGCTCCAGCGCTCTCCCGAGCCCTGAGCAAGTTGGGTGATGTCCCTTGAGTAGATTGTCAGATTGCTGGAGTTGAGGATGTCTGCAGTAACCTGACGGATCTCTGCCGCCTCAACGATCATTGAGAAATTGGCCTTTGCCTGTGAAGTCACATTGCCTGGCAGATAGATCTGGGGAGGGCTTGGCTTGGGAACGACGTACTCCGAGGTGTACAGATAATATCGAAGGGTATCGTTATCCGCTACCCTGATGTTCAGTCCAGGGCCAATTGCAACGCTCGAGTCGCGATTGAGGTTGATGTAATCATTGTTGACCATCACGATGACGCCGGGCTGGGTGGAGACGATCTCCATGTCTCCCATGCCAAGGCCAGGTTCCACTGGTAGGATATACTCATCGGAGATCTGGAAGATGCCGTCGATTGTCGCGAATCGCTGCCCTCCACCGTCGAATACATTGTCGACATGCACCAGTATTATTGGCAGATCGTCGACGTCGCCCAGATCCTTCTTGTAAACGTAGGTGGAATTGGACTTGACCACTGAGCTGTCCACCTGTATTCCGTCTTTCAGAAGCTGAATGAAGATGCTGTCGTCACCGACATCACGAATGTGCATCACATACCCTTCCGCAAGAGAGTAATTGCCTGCCACCACTATTCCTCGCATCTCGCTATCCATGAGCACCCTGCCAAGGTACTCGTGCTCTAGCAGGCTATTGGTAGCCTTTTTTCCCAAAAGGCTGGAATCATATCCTGCGAACCATTGTATCCCCATGAAGCTCATGACGAAATAGCTTCCCCAGGGCTTGTAATCGAATTCTTTGGGCTGCAAAAACGAGGTATATTGAAATCCGTCCTGGAATGCAGTCCTGTTTGTCTCATCGACCTTTGGCCTGGAGGGTGGAAGAACAGTTCTTCCATGAACATTATAAAGGACCAATGTCTCGTCGCCGAGACCCTTCTCAGGATCAAAGTAAAATCCGCTGTAGTTCCCGGCGTTCCATCTGGCTATTGTGGAAGAGTTGTAGTCGCCAAGTTTCACTGGGATGAATGAAGTGGCACTAAATGTAGGTCCGCGAATCTCATGAAGGCCGTAATCGAAGAAGCCCCCTTCAGGATAATAGTAGAGATTTGGGCTGTCGATCACTACTATCGCAAGGCTGCTTGTGAGTGTGATCACCGAATCTCTGGTGAAGGAGAGGGCTTTGTAATTCTGGAATTTGAATCCATCTTCGGAGAGATCTGTGAGCTCCAAATATCCAAGCCTCCCACCCTCAAAGAGCTTGATAGCAGGCTCGTCGCTGATCTGGAAGATTCCGTCTACCTCGACAAAACCCGATTTTCCGCCGCTCATTGCATTGAACAGGTGGACGAGAATCACTGGGACATCGTCTATTTTGTAAACATAAGTTCCGCCAATGCTCACAATAGCTGAATCTATGGTTTTTCCGTCCTTCAAAAGAACGAAGTTCACCACATTGCTCTTCTCAGATACCTCCTCGACCGTCAGGACATAGCCGTTTTGTAGGGGCAAAGTGGCGTTATAGCTCAGAGTGAATGACTGTTTCTCATCCAGAAGTACCTCTCTAAGCACGCCTTTTCCCAGCTCGCTGACCTCTTCGGTGAAGGAGCTCTTCGGATAACCTGCCAGGAAAAGCCTTCCCAGGAATGCCACGGCCGTGTAGCTTCCCCAGGGCTCATAATCGAATGGCTTGGACCATGTTTTGGACGAGTAAACGATCTTGTTTTTATCTGCCAGGCGGCCATCCATATCTATTTGGAGCTGCTCTCCCCCTTGATCCATGTCCAGATCGTAGTAAAACCAGCCAAAGTCGTCTGCGCGCCAGATACCATCGCCGTTGCTAATATGGCCTCGCACATAGGCTGACTCCACTGCATCCTGAGCGAAGACGCCTGGCACAAGCACAGGAAGTGCCAAGAGCAGGGCAAAAATCGCGGCTGCCGCGATGGCCCAAATAATTCTGATCCTCGAACACCTCTTTTTTGAATGAATCCTGGATAAGCTGTATATCCTATGGCTGACCAACAGCGGAGCGGAGTTAGATGTCATCCATTAAACACGTTGCGATATACGGCAAAGGTGGTATCGGCAAGTCGTGCACCGCTTCGAATATCGCCGCGGCTTGCGCCGAAGAAGGCCACAGGGTGCTGGTTGTTGGCTGCGATCCGAAGAGCGACTCGAGCATTACCCTGGTGGGTAGGCGGATCCCGACCATGATGGACCTCATCCAGCGAGGCGGGGAGATCAAAGAGAAAGACGTTGTGTTTTCAGGATACAAGGGTGTGAAATGCATCGAGGTGGGGGGGCCGGAGCCTGGCGTTGGCTGCGCTGGCCGAGGAATAATTGTGGCCATCGATTTCTTGCGCAAGGTCTCCAGGGCCATGGAGGAGGTCGATCTCGTGCTCTACGATGTACCTGGAGACATAGTCTGCGGCGGCTTCTCTGCACCAATCAGGAAGGGGCTGGTCAGCCAGGCCTACATCATCACATCCGGAGAGTACATGCCCCTGTATGCTGGCAACAACATCTGCAAGGGCCTGCGCCGCCTGAACACGCCCCTCGCAGGAGTTATATGCAACTCGCGTGAGGCAGCGGGCGAGCGCGAGATCGTGGAGAGCTTTGCCAGGGAGCTGAAGAGCCGCATGGTTGCCTTCATTCCCAAAGATCCAATTGTGCAGAAATGCGAGCGACTGGCGGTAACTGTCATCGAGGGCGCGCCAGCCTCTCAGATCGCGGATGTTTACCGCGCCTTGGCCAGGGATATCATGTCTGTTGGAAAGCCCGCCATCCCAGAGCCTTTGACTGACGAGCGGCTCATGGAGCTGACCAGAGCCTGAAAAAAAAGGCTTGGGAGTTGAATGATATGAATGCCAACTGCCCACGCATTCTGCTTGCTGGAGACAGGAGCTCCAGCGGCAAGACAACCATTGTAGCAGGCCTGCTCTCTGCCCTGCGCAACCGCGATCTTGAAGTCCAGCCCTTTAAGGTGGCCATGGACTACATAGATCCCAGCTACCACACCTGGATTACGGGTAGGAGCTGTCGCAACCTGGACGGATACCTCATGCGGCCTGCAGCGATCCGGGAGGTCTACGCCCATGCGGCCGAGGGCGCCGACATTTCAGTGATCGAGGGTGTGCGTGGCCTTTACGAGGGCTACGATGGCGACCTTGGCAGCACTGCCCAGATCGCGAAGATGCTCAAGACTCCGGTTATATTCGTGGTCGATGCCCGCAGCATTACGCGAAGCTGTGCGGCGCTTGTGAAGGGCTACATGGACTTCGATCCGGATGTTCAGTTCAAGGGCGTCATCTTAAACAAGGTAGGGAGTGAGAGGCATGCTGAAAAAGCTAGAGCTGAGATCGAGCGTTATGCAGGCATAAAAGTCGTCGGAGTCATCCGGCGCGACGATGATATGCATCTGGCGATGCGCCATCTGGGCCTGGTTCCCGTATTAGAGGGCAAGACGCGGCACGAAGGGTTCGAGGAGCGGCTTGTTAGGATCCGCGAGATCGTAAATGAAGGTCTGGACCTGGATAGTATCTTGGAGATTGCGCGGGAGGCGGAACCTCTGATGGAGGTCTCAGAAGACCTCTACCGCAAGAGCGATCTTGGAAGAGGCGTCCGCATCGGCGTGGCCATGGACGAGGCATTCAACTTTTACTATCGCGACAACCTGGAGCTCATGGAGCTTTCCGGAGCAAAGGTCGTGCCTTTCAGCCCTGTGCATGACCCTTGCCTGCCGAAGGTTGACGGGATATACATCGGCGGAGGTTATCCTGAGCTTTATGCTCGCGAACTCTCCCAGAACGAGAGGATGCGGCGGTCATTGGAAAAGGCACATGAACGGGATTTGCCAATATACGCCGAGTGCGGTGGACTGATGTACCTTGCAAGGGAGATCGATTGGGATGGAGAGCGGCAGGAGATGGTCGGCCTGATTCCAGGAAGAGTCCGGCGCGGGTGCGTTCGGGTGGTCAGCTACGTGCATGGAAGCCTCGCAAGAGCATGCCCTCTCGGGCCTGCAGGCGAGCCGATCATGGGCCACGAGTTTCACCACTCGGAGATCTTGATGGATGGAAAGGTGGACTATGCCATCCGACTTGTGCGCGGAACTGGAATAAAAGAAGGCTGGGACGGCGTGGCAGAGGGAAACATGGTGGCCAGCTACTCGCACATCCACAGTGCGTCTTTCAGGGGCTTCCCCTCGAACTTCATCAAAGCCACGCGCAAGTATTTATCGGAGGCTTGACTTTTATCATATCAAGGTGATTTGAATGGTGAAGATGCCACCTGATGTGAGGGAGACCTTGGAGAAGCAAAAGCCCGTTCCGATAGCGACTGCTAGCAAATCAGGAGTTCCCAACGTCGTCTTTGTTGGGTTGCTGAAGGTCGTTGACGACGAGAACATAATGATCGCTGATAACTTCTTTTACAAGACAGCTCAGAACCTGGCTGAGAATCCAAAGATCTCCATCCTGTGCTACAATGGCGAGACGAAGAAGTCCTTCCAGATCAAGGGCAACGTCACCGTCTGCAAAGAGGGCGAACCCTTCGAGCAGATGAGGAGCTGGGTGCATGGCATCAACAACAAGCTGCCTGCGAAGAGCTGCGTCATGGTCAAGGTCACTGAGATCTATAACGCCATGTGGGGACCTGCTGCAGGAAAACAGATAGCATAACTTTTTTTTGCAGCTGCCACTTTGCTGAGCTAAACTTTCATGCCCGTTTGGGCACCCATGAGCATGAAAATGGGGCTAAGATGGATGGGAATCATTTTCATATCACATGGCTGATGTATGGCGGTTAGGGCATATCCTACGAATTATTGTTACATCTTAATCTCTGAAAAATCAGTTCGTTTAAGAATTATATCATTGGTTCAAAATTTTGCTACAAATTGAATCTTATTTTTCTAAATACATACCTTCAAACTCAGAATTGGCAGAGGAAAAACAATATATAGTAAAACTTACAATAAAAGATCTGATCAGGAGGTGAATTCGAATGTGTTGTCACACCCATGATAAACACGAGCATTCCCACGAGCACAACGGCAAAATGCATACCCACGAACATATCCATGATGCTGATCATAAACATGATCACCATTGCTGCCACTAAACTCTTCTCTTCAGGTAAACTGTAAACAAAAACCCCCTATTTTTTAGAGAAGATCTGCCTTTTTGAATGTATACTCCCCATCGACGCGCACCTTCTTCGGCATCCCTCCAAACCGCGCTGCCAGCATCAGCTCTCCGATCTCCTCCCTCATCACGCGCGTGATCCCGATTATGGACGTCGTAGGCCTGGCGTTCACATCCACCGCCCGGGGCAGATCCCCCAGCACAAAGTCGATGCCTGCGTACCCTCGCAGGCCAAGGGCCCTGGCGGCCTTCTTTGCCGCCTCCCAGATCTCTGTTGCACGGGGCGTGTTGTAGGGCACCTGGCTCCCTTGGTAGCTCATGCTCTCCCCTTCGAACTCGATGAGCTGCCGATTGACGGTCAAGGGCAAAAAGCCCTCTTTGCCAACGATGAAGCTGGCGGAGAGATGCAGGCCCTCATAGTAGCGGGTGACGATCTGTGTGGAGCCTGCCTGAACGAATGAGGTGATGCGCACCCCCTCAGAGCCGCAGCCCATTCTGGGCTTCACGACATAGCGGTGGCAGCCCTTATCACATGGTTCTGGAAATGCCACGATCTCAGCAACGGGCACGCCCGCAGCAGAGAGCACAGATGTGCATCGCAGCTTATCAGCGCAGATGCGGGCAGTGTCAGGGCTGCTGCCCAGGTTGACAGTATTATTCTCCATGATCTTCAGGAGGCGCGGCTGCAGCCCGTCCGGGGCGATCAGCAGGCCGGCGTCCACCTTCACCGCCTCCAGGATCTCCTCGAACTCCTCCGGCCGGTCCACGATGTAGCCGCGCCCTGCTCCGATCATCGGCCCGGAGGTGGGGTAGACCACCTCATGGCCGCAATTCACGAAGCTCCTCACCAGCGCGGCGAGCATGGCCCTGCCCTCCAGCTCGCAGGTGCCGCCCAGGCCCAAGGCGGAGGCGTACTCAGCAACCAGGATCCTCATGCTCAGTACTGCCTTGCCATGTAGGTGCGTTTGGTGGTCTTCGCTCCGCAAACGGCACAGGCAGCCTCTGTGAAGCTCTGATATTGCGGCTCTCCCAGCAGGTTCGCTTCAACCAGGTCCTCCAGCTGGTGGCCGCAGTCCACCTCGCCACACCATGGCACCAGAGCCACGCCGAACTTCGTCATCTCCTTCGCCTCTGCAACACTGGAAGCTTCCTTGACTTTACTCTCTGCAAACAGCCTTGCCTTGTTGTAGATGGCAGCCTGAAGCCCCTCCGCCTGCACGATCAGAGACTTTTCAAGGCCATCAATTGGCAGAGCGACCTTCACTCCATCGCGGCGTGCCATCGTCACCACGCCCCTCTCTATGTCCCTTGGCCCTACCTCCAGGCGAATGGGAACGCCCTTCATCTCCCATCTGTAGAACTTGGCGCCAGGTCGCTCGTCGCTGGTGTCGAGCTGCACACGGAACTGTGCAGCCGCAAGCTTCTGCTTCAGATCGCGGCAGACATTCAAGACCTTCTCCTTGTCGCCCAAAAGAATCGGCACTATCACTACCTGCGTGGGTGCCACAACCCAAGGCAGGACAAGGCCCCTCTCGTCCCCGTGCACTGAGATAAGAGCCGCAATGCAGCGCTCTGAGATGCCGTAGCAGGTCTGGTTGACAAGCTTCTGCTCACCATTCTCAGCTTCGTAGGTTATCTCATAGGTCCTGGCAAACGTAGATCCCAGGTGATGGGCTGTGCCAACCTGCAGCGTCCTGCCGTCGGGCATGATAACATCGATCGCAGTCGTGTAATCCGCACCTGGGAACTTGTCCCAACTGGGACGCCTGCTTACCAGGAATGGAATGGCAAGACGCCTGTAGAACTCCGAATACCTTTGAATGGCCACCTCCACCTGCTCTGCCGCCTCTTCCCATGTAGCGTGCACAGTATGGGCCTCCTTGAAGGATGTGATCTCACGCAGACGGATGAGGGGCCTTGTGTGCTTGGTCTCGTAGCGGAAGGTATTGACGATCTGATAGATCCTCAAGGGCAGATCTGCATGCGACCTTATCCAGAGTTTGAACATCGGATAAATCGCGGTCTCACTCGTTGGCCTCAGGGCTAGCTTCACATCCAGCGGCGTTGTTCCGCCACAGGTCACCCAATAGACCTCGTCCTCA
>MVQH01000070.1 GCA_002067755.1 Methanosaeta sp. PtaB.Bin018 | reverse complement strand
CGTCATGGCCATCAGGAACGCCAGCACGCTCACGCAAAGCGCCCTGTAGTTCAGAGAGGAAAAAGCACGCGCCGCAGCTCTCGCTGTGGCGATGGAGCCAATGTAGGATGCAGCGCCTACAGCTAAAACGATTAAGATCATCTGCAGCAGTGCGCTCTGGTCGAGGATCATCAGCTCCTGTATGGCTGCAGCAGCGCCGCTGCGGGGTTTATCGATGACGTAGAGAGCGACAAGCGAGAAGAGCGCATTGGCTGTGTTCACTCCAGCGATGCATACCAGGAACTCCTCCTCAGAAGAGGGCGCTCCCAGGCGCGTGGCGATGGATGCCACTGATGGCGAGACGCCAGGAATCCAGGCCACAACAGATCCTCCCATGCTTCCAGAGAAGACTGCCCTGACAAGGAGGCCTGCGGGCATCTTGATCGAGGTATCTTCCTGCCTCGGAATCTTTGCATCTGTGGATAGGCTGAGCAGGAGCGATGAAGCGCCGAAGATGCCAGACAGCAGAGGTAGCAGCACTTGAGGCTTCAGGCCCACTGGCGATGAGATAAGGCTCTCGTGCTCGAATGCGAATATGCCCAACAGGCCGCTGGTCAGAAAGAGCGTGGCCGAGATCGCCTTGTACTTCCAGTGCACAAGAGACCCCAGCCCCTCGATCCAGGGCCCTTGCTCCGATTTGATCATCAACAGTGCAATGGCCAGAAGCAGGACTCCAACGTACTTCATGAGGTAATCGTAGTAGTTGGAGAATATCCAGGATATTGGAATTATCAGGAGAAGGGCAAATATTATCGATCCTGAGCTGCCCAATGCCGAGAGCCTCACTGCCTCTATGCCCCTGCCGTCGAGCATGAGCCTTTGCCCCGGGAGGACCGTCAGGGCAGTGTCTGAATCAGGCGCGCCTAAAAAGATCGCGGGAATGGCATCGAAGAACGTCTGGGAGATGCTGGCCGAAAGCACTATGGATGCTATCTGATATGGCGTAAGCCCCAGGTCCACGAGCTGAGGCGAGAGCGCTAAGAGCATAGTCGCAAAGTTGTTGATGTGCAGGCCGGGGGTAAGGCCGCTGAGAATTCCAAGGATGAAGCCCAAGGTTATGCAGGCTGCAAGGGCGATGTCGATCATTCTACTTTATAGTAATTTGAAATGAGTATATTAATACCTTACTTTGATTACTGATTTGACTTTTGTACTTGTTGCAGCAGCTATTGGTATGCTCGATTGCCGCAAGCCTTTGGCGTTGGAAAACCCTTAAATACTGGCGTAATAGTCGACCTAGATATTCCGCACAAGGGCAGGATGCCCTGGGCGCATGGACCGTAAGGTCCGAACGCGCGCAGCGCGTGAGTCGGTCTCTAAGTTGAGACCTTTGCGGAGGATTGAAATGAGAAGTTCAGAAAAGACAAATCCAAGGATAGTCCGTCTTATCAGCACTCTGAAGGCGGCCTCTCGCGAAAGCGGCTCTCCTCTCTGGCGCGACATCGCCCATAGGCTGGAGAAGCCCAGGCGCAATTATGCCGCCATTAACCTCAGCAAGATCAACAGACATACCCAATCCAACGACACAGTGATTGTAGCTGGGAAGGTGTTGGCATCAGGAGATCTCGAGCATGGCGTTACCGTTGCCGCGCTCAGTTTTAGTTCTGCTGCCATGGCCAAGATCCAGGGAGCAGGTGGGAAGTGCCTGGCCATAGAAAAGCTGGTGCAAGAGCACCCCAAGGGATCAGGCATAAGGATTTTGAGGTGAGGCGATGATAGTAGTTGATGCAACTGGGTTGGTTATGGGGCGTCTGGCGAGTGTAACTGCCAAGAGCCTATTGGCAGGCGAGGAGGTCAAGATCGTCAACGCTGAAAAGGCCATTGTAACCGGCAGGAGAGAGTTCGTCTTCAGCGATTATGGGAGGATGCGTGAGCGCGGCCACAAGGAGAGAGGGCCTTACTTCCCCCGTCGGCCAGATATGATACTCAAGAGAACTGTGCGCGGGATGCTCCCATACAAGATGAGAAGAGGAAGAGATGCATTCTCCAGACTGCGCATTTATGTAGGCATTCCAAGAGAGCTGAAGGGAATGCAGTTCGAGCAGCCTGAAGGGGCGAAGATGAGAACTGCAAGCAATAACAAGTATATCGAGCTTGGGACCTTGAGCCGGAGGCTCGGAGCAAACTTCTGAGGGTTCGCAATGAAGATAATCAATACATCTGGTAAGAAAAAGACGGCAACTGCAAGGGCCACTCTGAAGGATGGAAAGGGCATTGTTAGGATCAACAAAGTGCCCTTGGAGATCTACGAGCCAAGGCTTGCCAGGCTCAAGATCCAGGAGCCCGTTCAGATCGCAGGCGATCGGATCAAATCGATGAACATCGATGTCGTCGTGAGTGGCGGTGGAATCATGGGCCAGACAGATGCTGCTCGAACGGCCATCGCCAAGGGCATCGTGGAGTGGACCGGGGATACCGCTCTAAAGGAGGCATTCTCTGAATACGACCGAAACCTCCTCGTCAGCGATCATCGGCAAAAGGAGAAGAAAAAGTTCGGCGGACTTGGTGCCAGATCTAAGTACCAGAAGTCCTACAGGTGAAACTACTTGATTCCTGTAAGGTGCTTTTCCTGTGGCAAAGTGATCTCCCATGTTTGGGAGGAATACCGGGAGCGCATAAAGGCCGAGCCTCCCGGCAAAGTCTTGGACGACTTGGGGATAGACAAATACTGCTGCAGGCGCATGCTTCTCTCCCACGTGGAGATAGTGGATACGCTCAGGCGGTACCAGTAGAAGGGGGTTGTAGGGTAGCCTGGTCCATCCTACAGCGTTCGGGACGCTGTGACCTGAGTTCGAATCTCAGCAACCCCATCATACTCTTCCTTTTGAGGTGGCTATTTGAAGGGTGAGAAATATACAAGATACGAACGTGCGCGCATAGTAGGAGCACGAGCTTTGCAGATTTTCATGGGCGCTCCAGTATTAATTAATACCAAAAATACTGACCCTCTCGAAATAGCGCTTGAAGAGATGAAACTGGGCGTAATTCCCATAACCGTAAAACGCGGTTCGTTATAGGTAGGTGAATTAGTTGGAAGAAGATGAGGTGATAACGGTAGCGGGAGAATACGAGACTCTCATACCCATCGACGAGTACCTCGCTGCTGGCGTGCACATCGGTACTCAGCAAAAGACGAATGACATGATGCCCTATATTTACAGGGTGAGAACGGATGGCCTGTACGTTTTGGATGTGCAGTCCACTGATAAGCGTATCCGACTGGCTGCAAAGTTCCTTGCCAAGTACGATCCAGCCAATATACTGGTCGTGTCTGCCAGGCAGTATGGCCAAAGGCCGGCGACGATGTTCGCAAAAGCCATAGGCGCCTCGGCCAACGTAGGACGCTTTGTGCCCAATACCCTGACAAATCCCGCGTTTCGCGGCTTCGTCGAGCCCGATGTACTCATAGCCACGGATCCAAGCGGCGATGCCCAGGCGGTCAATGAAGCCGTTGATGTAGGCATACCTGTAATCGCCCTTTGTGATACCAATAACATGACCTCCAATGTTGACCTTGTGATCCCCACCAACAACAAAGGCAGGAAAGCTTTGACGCTCATTTACTGGCTCTTGGCCCGTCAGGTGCTGCGCGAGCGCGGCGAGGAAGAGAGATTCAAGTACACTATCTCGGACTTCGAGATGGAGTTTTGATCCATGCGGTCTCCAGCTGTTGCAGGTCAGTTCTATCCTGGTAGC
>MVQH01000069.1 GCA_002067755.1 Methanosaeta sp. PtaB.Bin018 | reverse complement strand
AGACTACTGTTGCGGGCAGATCTACTATCAGTAGAACTTCGCGTTCTGGATCAAGATCATCTGATGCAGCGCATTGGGGTGCGAGCACCACAAGGAGGCATGAGGCCAGAGCAAGGCAGGCTTTGATCATGGGACACTAACCAGATGGGGTGACTGTGAATTTTAGATCTATCCTGTAGACGAATTCATCCGAAGAGGGCTCGTCCTCCCAGGTCACCGATTGATGCAATGTCGCTATCATCACTATTGGTGCACCAGCTCGGTTGCCGTTCATCTGCTGGATTGTACCAGGGCTGCAAAGGTCAACCTCCCAGGCTGCAGGATGACCTGCAGAGCCGGGCATTGAGATCTTCAGAGGGTAGCTGAGGCTTCTGCCATCTGGAATGTAACTTTCTGCCACTGGATCGTACTGGGCCATTCTTCCATCTGGTCGATTTGATGAGACTGCAAGCGTCCAACCATCGTTTGCCTCGACCCTAATGGTGATTTGCTTTTGATTGTCAGCAATAGGAACAAGAACCCAGTCAACAACGGATGCGGGAACCTCCAGAGAGATATCAGGATCGCAGTCCTCGCCCAAGGTCAATGTATCCCCGACTGATTGGCCCGGTGCTGCTGTCTGGATCATGGCATTGCAGGGCATGGCTAAAAAGAGCAGTGCCATGTACGCAGATGCTATGGACGCGGAGATGAACCCAAGCGAATTCAGCCTCATGTCCTTACAGCTTAATTTCTATCTCCTTTGAGGCCAGAAGGGTACCATCCTCTGACTCTACACTCGCATTTACAAAATAGCTTCCCTGCTTCAGCTCCTCTTCAGGAACAAGTGCGAGCTGAAAGAGCCTTGATGCTTCAGGAAGTATATTTGAGCTCAAGGGCGATGAGGACTTGGCAAGGATATTGCCTGCAGAGTCTTTCAGGAGGGCTCTTGCACCTGCCTTGAAGTGATAGTTGCCTTCGTTCTTGAATACCAACGACAAATTCTGGCAGTTGTCATCCATTCCCATAGACGTGATGGCGCCCTGCTTGGAGATCTCCGTCCCGGATATCGTCAGGCGGACAAGCGCATTTACAGCCACAGAGACTCCGACGCTGTTCTCAGTCTCCTCTCCTGCCTTTTCAGGGATGCTGTAAATTCCTATGAGGGCGTATCTTCCTCCTGCGCCAACATCCAGTGGGATGTCCCCTCTCACCACTATCTTCTTGGACTCTCCTGGATCTATGTGGAGCTTCGAGGGCTCAGCCTTCAGGAAGCTGCGAGCTGAGTAGATGTAGTGGCCCGCCATTTCTTCTTGAGGCTGGTTTGCGCCATCAATCGACTGGTTCCAGTCCTCCACCACAACAACAAGGTCTAATGGCATCTCGCCCTCCCTGAGGCTGACAGTCATCTCGTGGCTGATGCTCTCGCCAGGTGATACATCAGCATCAAAGACCACACCGCTTACGCCCAGGCCCAGGCCGACAGGGATCATCGCCATCAGCGCTAGGGCCAGTTCAATTAAAGGAACTCTTGAGATCATTGAATTCACCAATACACCCATGGGCTAATCTGGAACCAGCTTGAATGAGATCCGCATCTTGTAGTCAGAGGGCACATCTTTCCAGGAGAATCTCTGTTTGAAGTCAGTTGGTATCAGAAATTCGCCTGCCAGCCCTCGGCAGTATATCTTGAACTTATCAGACAGAGTTATCTCTTTGTATGCACTCGATCCCGTTTGCTGGATTCTGATCTGATCTTTCAGGGTTGCGGGACCGTTCACCCTCTGCATCTTTCCGCCGGTGTTGCCCTCGCCCCGGACCCAAAGGACCCAAGGGATGTTGGCCCGGACGGTCAGAACGCTGCTGGCCTTTGCCTCTTTTCCCGATGACGCATCCTGCAAGGATATATCTCCAGAAGGCATCACAAGCTCCAGATTGCTCTTGTAGCTCGCATTGATATGAGTGAGTCCAAAAGATGCTTCAGCCGTTTCCTGATTCGAGAGTGCAGCATAGATCAGGACCAGAGCAACGATGATCATCTTCCGCAGATCACCCAATCTAAACATCCCTCCTTTCAAGTGGGGACTGCCGTGAGGGTTACCGTCAACCGGTAATCGTCGTCGGCATAGTCGTTCCAGCCGAAAAACTGCTCAAAGGTCAGGCTGATGGTGCTGGAGCCGGAGTAGTCGCCAGGGGCGATGTTGGTGAGCAGCATCGCTGGACTACTATCAGTGCCAGGAATTGTAACAGGGCCGCCTGCTGGGTTCAGGGATCTGATGGTCATCGGGCTGTGCAGCTCGTGCAGCGGAGTTCCCGTGCTTCCTACCATGTGGCCTGTGGCAGTGCTGCCTGCTACATCCAGGCTCCAGTTCAGGTTGGACCTTACCTCGATGCCGCTGGTGGCAGAGCCATAACTGGATGGCGAGCAGTTCGTCAGTTGCAAATTCTCGTACTGTGACGGCACTTGGATCTCAATTTGTGCAGGCAGGCTGGCATAGACATTGGTGCTATCTCGATCCTCGACTGCCGCCGCCAAGAACGAGATGGCAGCAAGGAGGAGTGCCATCATGAGGCACAATCTCGCTTCATTCATCTCTCGAACACCACTTATTGTGACTCTAAAATGACATTGCATGTTAACAATAATAAATCTTTGAGAAAGAATGCTCCTAATTTAAGTAAGAAACAAAAATAAGAAATAAAATTTAGTCCATGTGCTGCTGCATTGCTGCTCAAGACACCAACACATGCTCAGTCCTCTAGCTCGTTGTAAAGGCTAGAGAGTTTGTTCATGAGGGCTAGGCCTCTGGGTGTGGTCTTGTACAATTTCGGGTTTCCTTCTATAGGCTCGACGAGGCCTTTCGTGATCAAAGAGTTCAGATAGAACCTCACTATGGTGAAGTTTGTGTTGACCTTATACACGATCCGGGTCACGTTCGCGCCCTCGCTGCACGTATGCAGAATTTCAAGTATGATCCTGTCTTTGCTCCTGCGCCCCCTCATCTCCTTCCCCCACATGCTAGCGTAATCACGTCATGGTAGATCGATGAATTATACTAAGGGTTAACAAGTACTTATAATTGTGTCTTATCACAATTTCTTATTAACTCTTTCGAGGCTTGATAGCACTGAAAATGTGGCCGCAAGTGTCCGCTGCGATGCCTGCCGGTCATTCCTCATATGCTCGATGAATCACTGCAGGCTATCCTATCTGCCTGCAGGACGTTCATCTTAAATTGCCTGCTGATTATATGCCATACATCTAGATCTGAGTTTCAGAAGAGGAGCGCCCTAGCCGAGCCGCTAACCCTTGAGCGGCCCAATGGCAGTATGGCCAGGGCGTATCATTCATTCTTTTGGTTTTGGCAAGTGAGCGCTGCAAGAGCAATGAGGTAAAGGAGGCCTTTGCACTTTTCGCCCACGGCCACAACATTATCGTACATAGTAATAAATCTTTTGCTTATCGTATTAAATTAAATTTTTGATCTTCGTTAAGCCTCCTGAGATGTTCGACACATAATCCAAAAGAATTAAATAACACTGAGCATGTGTTATTTAGCTGTTTATAAGATGAGATGTTATGTTTGATTATGAGGAGATGTTATGTCTAATAAAAAAATAAATATTTATTGCGCAGCGATGTTATTCGTATTTTCTGTCTCGATTCTATCTCTGTGCGCGACATCGCAGTTGGATGCGAGAGATTCCGCCGTCAATATAACTCAAACCGATGCGAATGGCACATTTAAATTCAGCCATCTAGCGCCAGGCATCTACAATCTGACCGCCCATAGGACGATTCTTGGAGCGATGCATTACATGGGGGAGGTCAGTGTTCAAATACCTGGAAACGAAAGCAATGTAACAATAGTCGTCACCAAATCTGATGAAGCTCACTATTCACTCTTCAAGAACTCCACTATAACCCCAACTCCTGGAAATCACAGCATCTTTGGCTTGGTGATGGGGCCTAACAGGCCTGGAGCAGAGCCAGCAGAAATACCCTACGAAGACACCCAGGTCAAGATCACTGCTGTAGCTTGAAGGAGAACCAACAATGGCCGTGAAAAAGCCATCGATGTTTGCCCTGCTGGCTCTTCTCCTTCTCGTTGTCCCTTCAGTGGCTTTGCAGAAAGTGCCAGGAGACATGGATGGGGATATGAAGGTATCTGCGGAGGAGGTCAAGAAGGCAGAGGATGCATTCTCGAAGGGAAGCATCACAGAGCAGAATTTGACGGAGATCAAACACATCCATGAAGTCTATCCCATTACAGTAACTGACACCCGGGGAAGAACTGTCACCATTTACCAACCCATCAAGACGGTAGTGTGCACGCTCTCTCATCATTTGGAGACCCTTCGAACGTTAAAGGTTCCGAGCAGCACTGTGATAGGCGCTCCGGAAAATATCGAGATCTACTCTATCTTCCCAGAATACAGCAAGCTGCCAACCGTAGGACACTTCTATGAGCCTAATGTTGAGAAGATAATAGAACTTCATCCTGACTTGGTGCTGGTCCATCCCGGATCTGGCAATGGCACCTTCGGGGCCTATATCGGGCCGCTCCTGGAGAAGCTGGATGGTGCGGGCCTTACCGTGGCTTGCTTTGCCTGTAGCCGCCCAGAGATATACTCCGAAGAGGTGGAGAAGCTGGGAAAGCTCTTCGAGCACCAGGAGGATGCCCAGAAGTTCATTGCGTTCTATAACGGCTTCCTTGAATCTATCCAGGAGAGGATTAAAGATCTGCCGGACAGCCAGAAACCACTGGTCTATGGCGAGTATCAGCGCTATCGTGCTTCCACGAGCGACGTATCTCCCATTGAGTCGGCTGGGGGAAGAAGCATCTTTGCTGGCAAAGGCGAAATCCAAGAGGTCAATCCAGAAGACGTGATCGCAGCCAATCCCGACGTGATAATTCGCATCATGGGAGATGAAGACTACGACCGCCGCGATGCAGGCGACACAGGGAAGCTGGAGGAGACGAGAAGAGAGATC
>MVQH01000068.1 GCA_002067755.1 Methanosaeta sp. PtaB.Bin018 | reverse complement strand
AGTGAATGATAAAGAGAGGCTTTTGGAGCTGCTGGTGAGCAAAGCCCTGGAGATGAGACGGGTCACCCTATCGTCGGGCAAGATCAGCGATTATTACATGGATTGCAAGCGCGTAACCCTCAGCGCGGAGGGAGCTTACCTGACGGCCAAGCTGATGCTGGACATGATCGGTCCGGATGTTTCGGCTGTAGGAGGACTTACCCTTGGGGCGGACCCTATTGTCTCATCCATTGCAGTTTTAAGCCATTTGCAGGGCAGAGATCTCGCCGCTCTGATCGTTAGAAAAGAGGCCAAGAAGCATGGCACCATGAGCTATGTGGAGGGGCCTGCCTTGGAAAAAGGCGCAAAGGTTGCAGTGGTCGAAGACGTCGTCACCTCGGGCGCGTCTCTCCTAAAAGCAATTGAACGCATCGCTGCAGCAGGATACCAGCCTGTGCAAGCCCTGACAATACTGGACCGACAGGAAGGTGGAAGCGAGGCGATAAGAGAGCGTGGATATGTGCTTCAAGCCCTATTCTCGCGCAATGACTTGAATAAAAATATTTGATTTAGCTGCAAGCTGCTCATTGCGGAAGGACTTAGCCTGTAAGTGCTGTCCCGTTAAGAAATGCTGTTCCGTTAGACGTTTTGTCACCTTCTGGAACTGCATCGCCAGGAGGCTCGGGGGCCGGTGTGCCATCGGGGACCTGTTGGCCTGGGGTCGATATGCCACCAGGGGGCTGCTGGCCTGGGGTCGATATGCCACCAGGAGGCTGCTGGCCTGGAGTCGATATGCCACCTGGAACCGACTGAGGTTCCGGCCGAACTCCACCAGTAGCAGTGAAAGGTGACTCTAAACGCAGCCTGCGCCAGATTCCATTTTCGTCATAGGCAATTTGAGAGACTATCCAATATGTCCCGCTCTGCTCTGCTCGGATGGGATAGCTGACAGGCGCGAGAGCCCCAGGATACAGCTCTGTTGTCTGGCTGCCAGGCGCATCGCTCACCACGCCAGAGGGAAGGCTTGGCGTGATGACTGCCAGCGTAGAGTTAGCCCCGTTGTAGGTGAGCAGTACCGTCACCATAACGGTCTCTCCAACAGCGGCAGGAGATGGCACCTGCTGACTGGCTGTCAGTTCTGCAGCAGCCATGCCACTGATGAACCCCGTTCCCAGGAGCAGAATTATGGGCAATAATCCCAGATGCTTCATCGGCTCGTTATTCTTTAGTAGGCGGGATTTAAAGATACCTGTCATACGAGATTGATATGAGGTTGAAACCGAATTTTCCGCCTCGAGATATGTTCCAGGAAAATTCTGTGCCCGGCCCCCAAGGCTCGAAAGCAGTACTATACATAAAATACTTATTTGGTTTGGAGATATGCACCTCTGATGGACGTATCGTTCTCTGCCTGGCGGCACTCGCGAGAAGAGAGTTTGCAGCTCAAAGGAGATAATTTCTCCTTCCTTTTCGATAGGCGTTACACAAATAGGCTCAACAGGATGAGCAGGGTCTTCTTTGAGGCATACGTGGTCGCTACCAAGGAGCTGGCCGCGCAGGAGGATCGCTTTCCTAGCCTCAGCGAGATCGACGCCAAGATGGAGAGCGGAGCTGTTTACGCATTCAAAGATCGCCTGATGAAGAACACTGAGTTCTTCGAGGAGGTAAAGATCTCCGGAGTCTCCTATCTGGTCCCTCGCGCACTCAGGTTCGTAGATGTCACTGGCACCTACACCGACCTGATCTTAAACCTCGATGAGGGTGCTGTTGTGATGCCAACTCGCAGGAAGACGCCCGAGCCACCAGTCGCGGAGACTCCGTCTCCTGAAATTGCAGTCGTGCCTGATATTTTAAAACCAGAACCAGTTGTATCAGAGCAGCCTCCTATGAAAGAGGAACCTGCCACGCCAAAAGCCGCAAAAGCAATGCCGGAAAATTATCCACCTCACACTCCTGAGCCCTTTTCTGAGATAGATAGCCTGGTGAGGGAGGCTGCTGCAGCAATGCCGGCCCCTGAGCCAGCACCAGAGAAAGAAGAAGCTCTCACATCCCAGAAAAGGCCTCCTGAGACGCCGGTATCCAAGAAAAAAAAGGATTTAAGTATTCCGCCAGTGTCTATTGCACTTGCAGCTGCTGCAGTCATTCTGGTGGCTGGCGCTGTGATATTCTTCTCGGGCACAATGAACCAGGGCGTTCCGATACTTGTCGAATATTCTGCCTACCTCTCAAATTCCAGCAATGAAAGTTATCTTGGGCTGGACATCAGCAATCCGAAGGGCATGATCAACGATATGGAGATGGTTTTGCCCAAGGAGATCGACCAGAGCATCAGCGCGCGAGGAGGCACAGTGACAATCTCTCATGCTAATAATACTCTGGTGCGATTGAACTCCAGCAGCGATGCAAGTGTAAGAATTTACCTGGAGGGCAACTGGACAACTGTTCCCGTTGGCCTTAATTTCGCGGCGCCCGCAGGGTTCGATACCAGCATTGTAGTTCACGGCAAAGACTACTTCGTCACGCACAAAAATGACACACTGGTACTGATGTTCAACCTGACCAAGGAAGGCGTCAGCTTTGAGCAGAGCTACAGCGAGAAACGCTAGCCTGGCGGTCAGGACAAAGAGAATAGATGCCGATACGACTCTGAAAAGGGTCATCTCCCTTGGCATTCTTGACAAGAGCCGCAAGGTTCTGGAGAAAAACGGCTTCGTGGAGATTCCAGTCAAGGAATCCCTTCCCGACTGCGAGGTAGTCCTTCAAGAAGAGCCGTCGTACTACAGAGAGACGCAAGATCTCGCAAGCGCCCTTGACAATGAGTTGCCGCCAAATGCTCTGCGTCTTCTTCCACGAGGCTGGTACATCCTGGGGGATATAATCGTCGTGAAGATCCATCCTGACCTGACGCCGTACGCGTCTCTAATTGGCCGTGCCCTTCTGTCAATTTATCCTCGATGCCATGCGGTTCTGCGGGACTATGGCATCGAGGGTCAGCTGCGAGAGCCCAGGCGGGAGATTATTGCAGGGATGTGTGCAAGGACCGTTCACAGGGAGAACGGCGTCCTATTCAAGCTGGATGCCCAGAAGGTGATGTTTTCGGCTGGCAATCTGAAAGAACGTATGCGCATGAGCCATTTTGGAAAAGGCGAGTTTGTGGTGGACATGTTTGCCGGGATTGGCTATTTTTCATTGCAAATGGCAGTTCACTCCCGTCCTCGCAGGGTGATGGCCATTGAGCTGAACCCAGTCGCCTTTGAGTATCTATGCCAGAACATCGTCCTCAATCGCGTGGAGGAGATCGTAGAACCAGTCCTTGGAGATTGCGCGAAGATGACGCCTGAGGGCGTGGCAGATAGAGTGGTGATGGGCATGGTCCAGGTAACCGACAAATATATTCAGAAGGGCATTCGAGCACTGCGGCCCGGCGGCATATTGCACTACCATCAGACAGTTCCATCCTGGAGATTTCCCGAGGCTGCTGTGGAGGATGTGATCGAGGCTGCAAAATCACAAGGCAGAAAAGCGGAGATCTTGCAGTGTATCCGGGTGAAGAAGTTCTCTCCCGGCGTGGTTCATGCGGTGGTTGATGCGCAGATCGAAATGGACATCTAACTTGAGAGGGTCTCAATCATTATGATCGTCAATTGGTTCGGACATTCCTGCTTTTTCCTGAGGGGCTCTGAAGGTCCTTCTATCCTCGTAGATCCATTTAATGAAGATGAGGTTGGCTATATTATGCCTCGCGTAAGGGCTGATATAGTCTTGATAAGCCATGACCACAATGACCATAACAACGTCTCGGCCGTGCTGGGCCACCCGAAGGTTATCAGAGTGCCAGGTCGCCATGTGGCCTTTGGAATCGAGTTTTTGGGCATGACTGCATACCACGATGAAGAACGCGGGCTGCTGCGTGGCGAGAACATTGTCTTCAGCTTCACGATGGATGGCATCAGAGTCTGTCACCTTGGAGATTTGGGGCATTCTCTAAGCCAGGCTCAAGCCGAGGCCATCGGCCCCGTAGATTTGCTTTTTCTGCCCGTTGGCGGGATATACACCATAGATGCGCGTGGTGCTGACGCAGTGATGAGACAGCTCAGTCCAGTTGTGGCTGTGCCCATGCACTATAAGACCAAAAACCTGAGCTTCGAGCTGAACCCTGTGGACGATTTTCTTGTGGGCCGTGAGGTCGTGGGACCCATGGCGAATTTGAAATTGACACGAGAAGATCTCGATGAAAGGAGATGGGTTGCGCTCCTCAGTTGCCCAGATGCTGGGGTGGCAGCCGATCGATAGATTAATAACTATCTGCTGCAAGGAAAGAGACGAAGCCCGGTAGTGTAGCGGTCAATCACTGGAGGCTCTGGACCTCCCTACCTAGGTTCGAATCCTAGCCGGGCTACTTTTCCCCGTCTCTTGCGTCAGGGCTCTATTCGGTCTCTCTTCAGCTCGTCTAAGGCTTCGCGCGTGAGCCTGATCTCAGCAACCTGTATGGCACCCATAACTGAGACCACCTTTGTCATCATATCCGAAACGCTGCGACTTAGGCCTTCATCATGACTGGACAAGGTCATGGACAGTGCGCATTCAAGGTTGTAAGCAGTCCAGGCAGCATAGGTGAAATGGACCATCAGGTCTTGCAGTCCGCCTTCAATCCATGGGCCTTCTGAATCGGGCCAGATGATTCTCGATCGGATTTCCGTTGGGCCCTGAATCTCCGCCTCAAACTGCACCAAGCCTTTGAGCAATATCATCATTGCTGTTTTTGGTATCTCTTCCCTATTGAAGATTGCCATGGCTGCAAACAGAACAAAATCTTTATATCTTATCACTATCTCTAAGTTAGTATGTAGAAGTAACTATGAGGTGAGGTCAAATGTGGGACAAGAGATATCCATCTATATTCGATATATTCGAGAGCTTTGCAAAGGGCTTTCCCTTTGAGAGAAAGGCAAAGCCGGAAGAGGACTGGTTCAGGGAGCCCTTCGAGGAGATGATCAAGAGATTTGAAGAGTCCATGCCATCTGAGTTGAAGGATTTTGTGCGCGAGGAGGTGACCCCAATGGGCGTCACTCGGAGGTATGGCCCGTTCGTCTACGGTTTCAGCTACACTGCAGAGCCGGGAAAGGAGCCCGTATTCAGGGAGTTCGGCAACATCAAGCCATCTTATAGGGGCATAGAGCCGAGCCTTGGGCGCGAGCCGATGGTCGACATCATGGACGAGAAGGATAAGTACAAAATCTTCGTTGAGCTGCCTGGCGTTGACAAGGAGAAAGTAAAGCTCGACGTGGCCGATGACAGCGTAGAGATCAAGACAGAGGACGATAAAAAGTTCTACAAGATGATCCAACTTGACTCAACAGTCGATGTGGGAAGCGCAAAAGCATCCTACAAGAACGGCGTCCTGACACTGGAGCTGGACAAAAAAGAGAAGAGGAAAGGCAGAGAGGTGAAGATCGAGTAAGCAGAATCTAAAATTTATCCTTTTTAAAATCTTTTGGTATGAAAATGGTTCTTGCAAAGATCCATTTTCATCCACATGGGTGACCTTGGGTCATGGGCATTTTTTACTTTGTTATTTTTTAAAATTTTATTGAGGAAAAAAATTAAAAAAGATTAAAAAAGATTAAAAAAGATTAAAAAAATTAATAAATTAAAAAAGATTACTGAAAAAAATAATAAAAAATTAAATCGGGTCCGATTGAAGATCAAGTAGCCTCAAGATCATGTTCAAGATCAAGTAGACTTCTCAAGATCATGTTCAAGATCAAGTAGACTTCTCAAGATAAGCTGCTGTAGCCTCTGTCTGAGTCGCATCGTAGTTCAGCGTCAGTGTTTCATAACCTCTCTTCTCAAAGGTAAACTGCCAGCTTCCCGGAGCTCCTGTAATGACTGCAGTGCCGCTAGAGTCCGTTGTTGCCTCAAAGCTATCTCCTGCAGCATCTTCTCCGGAAATCTGTACACCGGAGAGAAGGTCCCCATCCAGAGAGCCTTCATGAACATATACTGTCAATGTTACCTGGTCTTGTGAGGATGAGCTCATTTTAGAGGATGTTCTTTCAAGGTATGCGGCAGTATCCTCTGTTTTTGTAGCATCCCAATTCAGGTAAAGTGTCTCATAACCGGTCTTTTCGAAGGCAAAAGTCCATGTTCCTGGTTCGCCTTTTACGATCGCAATGCCATCAGAATCTGTTGTTACATCAAAGTCCTCTCCAGATGCATCCTGCCCAGTGATCCGGACGCCCGAGAGCAGTGTTCCATTGAGGTCTCCCTCGTGGACGTGAATGGTCAGCGCAATTTGATCTGCGGCAGATGCCACGAAGGCCATGCAACCCAACACCAGTAGGGTTGCCAAACAATTCCGTGCTGTCATGCAAATTCTCTCCGTGATTTCATTAATACACATCACAACACTCCTCGAACCATATATGAAATCATGACAGAACGAACGATGGAAGGGTTTCTGGATATTTCTTAAACGAAGGTTCGATTCACTTTCAAAGCGGCCTGGACAGTTCTATTTTGATATTTACCGTTAATCGTTCCAGGCCAAAAATCGCAAGACTTTGTCTGCAGCCAAACTCTCTCTAGCCTTCTAAATTAACCTATACGAGGGATATATGAGATTCATATGATTCAAAATTAGAGACAAAAGCTCTAATAACACCTCAATGTGAAAAATAGCTACTTAAATCAAAACTGCCCTCTTATGGTACATGCAAATGGTGAGTGGGGTTTTAGGAATGAAAGAGGAGAGTGAGGAAATGGACGAGAAAGAATCTAGCATTATCTTGTACGGCCTCGGGAAGTTGATGCACAATAAGTACTGCGATTTAATCCTCCTATTCACTGTGAGTGCAGCCTTTGGGATGCTTTTAGCACTCTCCACCTTTGGCTAACTTCCTTTCAGAGCTAGTCTTTCAGAGCTAGTCTTTCAGAGCCAATATCTCCTGCTCTGAGCGCTCAACTATTTTTCAGTCGTTCGAAGACAAAGATTAAATCACCCTGGTACTCTTAAAACCACAGCGAGGATTGGCATGGATAAAAACGAGAAGGTTAATGAACTCGCCCGCAGGCGCGGCTTTCTCTGGCCCGCCTTTGAGCTTTATGGAGGTGCAGCGGGATTTTTCGATTACGGCCCTCTTGGGGCACCGCTAAAACGGCGCATCGAGGATATCTGGCGGCAGTTCTTCGTCATTCAGGAGGGGTTTGCTGAGATCGAGGCGCCAACCATCGGAGTCGAAGGAATCTACCAGGCCTCAGGACACCTGAGCGGCTTTTCCGATCCCCTCACCAGCTGCAAGGAGTGCAAAGAGATCTACCGCGCCGATCACCTCATCAAGCACATCGTCGAGGTTCCAGACGCGCTCACCAATGAGGAGATCTACAGGACAATTCAGGAGAATGAGATTGGCTGCCCGGAATGCGGCGGAGAGCTCTCTCCTGTTTATGAGTTCAATCTAATGTTCAAGACGATGATAGGACCTGGAAACAAGATGACTGGTTATCTGCGGCCTGAGACGGCACAGGGCATGTTCATCAACTTTCCCAGGCTTCTGCGCCACTTCCGTGACTCGTTGCCCTTCGCAGCAGTTCAGATAGGCAAATCCTATAGAAACGAGATCTCACCCCGTCAGGGTGTGATCAGGCTGAGGGAATTCACCCAGGCAGAAGCTGAGATCTTCATCGATCCTCGAGACAAGACCCATCCACGCTTTGCCGAGATAAAAGACATCAAGATGAAGTTCTACTCGCAAGCAGCACAAGAGACTGGCACCGAAGAGGAGATGACCTTTGGAGAAGCCGTCGAGCGCGGCGTTGTCGCTCACCAAATGCTTGCCTACTACGTCGCCCGCACCTACCAGTTCCTTCTGGCTGTGGGCGTGTCTCCTGACAAGATGCGTTTCCGCCAGCACAAAGCGGATGAGATGGCCCATTACGCTGCAGATTGCTGGGATGCTGAGGTATTCCTGGATCGTCTGGGCTGGATAGAGATCGTGGGTGTGGCAGACAGGACGGACTTTGACCTCAAGGCCCACGCGGCAACCAGCAAGGTCAACCTCAGCGTTTTCGTGCACTATGATCGGCCCAAGAAGCGGCAGAAGATTGTGGTCAAGCCTGACTTCAAGGCCCTGGGGCCGAGGTTCAAGGGCAAGGCCAAGGCAGTCGCCGAGGCCCTCAAGGCTTTGCCCGCTGCAAAGCTGCAGGGGGATAAAATAACAGTTTTAGTTGATGGCGAGTCCATCGAGATAGAGCCCTCTCTCGTCTCATGCGAGACCGTGGAAGAAGAGGTTCGAGGCGAGGAGATCATACCACATGTAATCGAGCCGTCATTTGGCATCGACCGGATACTTTACACCGTCCTCGATCACTCATTCTACGAGGACGCAGTCGATGGAGAGACCAGGGCAGTCCTCAGGTTCAAGCCTGCTGTTGCCCCAATTGAGGTGGCAGTTCTGCCCTTGATGGATCGCGAAGAGCTGATAATACCTGCAAAGAAGATCTTGGAAGAGCTGCGAATTCGCGGTTTGCGCGTTGACTGGGACACTTCCGGGTCCATCGGTCGCAGATACAGGAGGAATGACGAGGTCGGAACGCCCTATGATGTCACAGTGGACTACGAGACGCTGGAGCAGGGCACCGTCACCATCCGCGATAGAGACTCCATGCAACAGGTTCGAGTGGCCATCGAAGAGGTGGCCGACACCCTTCAGTCGCTGCTCAGTGGAAGAGTGAAGTTCTTGGAGGCAGGCACGCTGGTCATGCCTGCGAAAGAGAAGTGATGCGTTCCATTCCAGGAAGGATGAGATAACCCTTGTGCAAAGTCTCCAGGCAGTGGCGCTACAAACTGATCAAGGAGATCAGGAGAAAGTGCATTCACCTAACTGGCCTGTCCGTCCCTGTAGGCATCCTGGCATTCGGCAGGGCTTTCACAGCTGTGATGATCGGCCTGGCCCTGCTCATAGCACTCCTTCTGGAGGCAGGAAGGCTCAAGGGAAGGATACGCCTGCCAGAGGTCAGGGACCAGGAGGAAGAGAAGGTTGCAGGCTACATCTATTACATCGTGGGCAGCCTTCTCACAGTCGTTCTCTTCTCGCCAATGATCGCTCTGGCATCGATGCTTTTTCTCTCCCTGGGCGATACTGTGAGCGGCCTCGTGGGCTCAGCACTGGAGAACTCCAATGTGCGTGATCGAAACGAAAAGTGGCGCATCAAGCCGTGGCCAATAGTCGCAGTCATGCTCTCTGCCTGCATCCTCATAGGCTATCTCTCCTCGAGCCTGACGAAGCTTCCAATCGGCGTCTATTTTGCAGGAGCTGTTGGAGCGACAGTTGCAGATTCTGTGGCAATCATCATCCGCCGTCGTGGCCTGGACGACAATCTCACGATTCCTTTATTTGCAGGCGCTCTGATGAGCGCGGCAGCGCACGTAGGCTAGGCTCTAGAAAGGTTTTTTAAATATGGGATTGTACCCTAACCTCGCTTGGGCACAAGCGGCAATGGCTGCTTTGTCAAGGGAATAGGAGGAAGCTTTAATGGATATTATTCTGCTCGGTCCACCAGGATCCGGTAAGGGTACACAGGCCAAGATGATCGCTGACAAATACAAGGTTTTGCACGTCTCCACCGGAGACATACTCAGGGAGAACGTTCGCAACGGAACGCCCTTGGGAGTCGAAGCCAAGAAGTACATGGATGCAGGAAAGCTCGTTCCCGATTCGCTTCTCATCGATATCATAAAGGACAGGCTGGCCAAGCCAGATGTCAAGGGTGGCTGGATGCTGGATGGCTATCCGAGGACCATTCCTCAGGCAGAGGCCCTGGACAAGATCCTTCCGGCGCTAGGCCAGAAGATCGATGTGGTCTTGAACATCGATGTTCCTGACGAGGAGTTGGTCAAGCGCGTCACAGGAAGGAGGATGTGCAAATGCGGAACCACCTATCACGTCCAGTTCAACCCGCCAAAAGTCGCTGGAAAGTGCGATGCCTGCGGCGCTGACCTCTACCAGAGGCAGGACGACACAGAGGAGACCGTCAAGCAGAGGCTCCAGGCCTATCATGCCCAGACACAGCCGCTGATCGACTACTACAACAAGAGAGGACTTGTCAAGACAGTTCTTGGCGTGGGCGACATCAAGGCCATCTTCGCCGAGATCACGAAGGTTCTGGGATAGGCCCAGCATCTTCTTCTCTTTTTCTCCCGGAGCTGCTCGGCGTAGCTTGGAGTCACTTCATTTTGCTATTAATTCTGCCGCATCTCCTTTTTTCATCAGGGCTGGCAAGAGGAGCATGCATGTGACGCCTCCTGCAACTTCAGTCGCTGGAGCCGTCGCACACTTGATGCGGCACTGATGCGGCACACGTCCAGGATTGTAGCGTAGAGGCTGTAGCCCTGATGGCATATGACTGAGCCATGAAGTATTTATATAGAGATCTCCATCAACCTTTGGTCATTACAATCATCAAGGAGATCTCAATTTGGTAAAATCCGACATCAAATCAGATTCAAAGAGCGAGGCTAAAAAGCCAATAGCCAAAAAACCAGAGGTTAACATCGGAATGGTGGGCCACGTCGATCACGGCAAAACCACTCTTGTAAAGGCCCTCTCAGGGGTTTGGACAGATCAGCACAGCGAGGAGGTCAAGAGGGGAATCTCCATTCGCCTGGGGTATGCAGATGCAACCTTCCGAAAGTGCCCAAAATGCCCAGAGCCTGATGCCTATACTGTAGAAGAGAGATGCCCTCACTGCGGCACAGAATCGGAGATCTTGCGAACTGTCTCATTCGTTGACTCACCAGGTCATGAGACTCTGATGGCCACCATGCTATGTGGGGCTGCCATCATGGATGGAGCAGTACTGGTCATCTCTGCCAATGAGCCATGCCCCCAGCCGCAGACCAAGGAGCACCTCATGGCCCTCAACATCACTGGCATCGACAGGATCGTGATTGTACAAAACAAGATCGATCTCATGTCGCGTGAGCAGGTTATGGTGCATTATCAGCAAATCAAGGATTTCGTGAAGGGAACTGTAGCCGAGAACGCTCCCATAGTACCTATTTCGGCCCAGCAAAATATAAACATCGATATGGTCATCGAGGCCATTGAGAATGCCATACCCACGCCCCCCAGGGACGTCTCCAAGCCAGCATTGCTTAAAATTGCCCGATCATTCGATGTCAATCGACCGGGGGCTACGCCCGATAGCCTGAAAGGTGGCGTCATTGGAGGATCGCTCTCACAAGGGAGGCTTAGAGTTGGCGACAAGATCGAGATTTGTCCTGGTCGACATGTGGATTACGAGGGGCGCAAGCAGTGGGTCCCCATCCAGACCAAGGTAATAAGCCTGCTGGCAGGCTCACATGCTCAGGATGAGATCACGCCCGGGGGCCTGGTGGGCGTGGGCACTCAGCTTGATCCAGTCATGACCAAGAGCGATGCGCTGGTTGGCCAGGTGGCTGGCGAGCCCGGAAAGCTCCCGAAAGTTCTCAATGCCTTCACAATGAACATGCAGCTCCTGGAGAGGGTTGTAGGTGTCACTGACGAGTCGATGGTGGAGCCCATCCACTCCAGCGAGCCGCTGATGCTCAACGTCGGAACGGCAACTACTGTAGGAGTTGTCAATAGCGCTCGTGAGGGTGGTGTCGTCCAGGTGCAGCTCAAAAGGCCCGTCTGCGCGGACATTGGTGACAGCGTCGCCGTCAGCAGACGCATCGGCGCGCGCTGGCGCCTGATCGGCGTTGGCACCATAATCGAGTAGCATGAAGGTCATCCTGGATACCAATGCCCTAATGGTGCCTGAGCAGTTTGGTGTGGATATATTCAGCGAGCTTGAGCGCCTCGGATATGTACAATGGCTTGTTCCATCATCCGTCATTGGAGAGCTTCGCTCTCTGGCGAGAAATGCTGACAGAGGGAGAGACAAGGTCGCCGCCCGTGTGGCGCTGGAGCTGGCCGGGCGATGTGTTGTGATCGGTGAAGACATTCCCGATGCCGATCTGGCCATCGAGAGGCTTGCGCATGCGAAAGATGCTGCAGTCTTCACCAACGATAAGCATTTGAAGAAAAGGTTATTTAGTAGCGGCATCACGGTAATATACCTGCGCCAAGGGCGATATCTAGAGGCAACGAAGAAGGAGTACTGATGTATAAAAAGATGAAGCTTGAGGGCGTGGCCAAGATAGAACCAGATCATCTGGGAGATCCCCTCGAAGCTGCAGTGAATAGGTCACTGCGTGATAAATACGAGGCGGTAGTGGACAAGACGCTTGGGACCATCGTGGCCGTGCTGGGAGCGGATCAGATCGGAGAAGGGCACATCCTGGCAGGTGATGGATCCATATATTACAATGTCATCTTTGATGCCCTCGTCTTCAAACCCGAGATGCAGGAGATCATCGAGGGGGAAGTCGTGGAGATCGTCAAATTCGGCGCATTCATCTCCATGGGGCCTTTCGATGGCCTGTTGCATGTCAGCCAGATCACCAATGAGTATATATCTTATGATGAAAAGAACGCGCGGCTGGTAAGCAAAGATTCGAACAAATCCTTGGGCGAGGGGGACAAGGTTCGAGCTAGGGTCATAGCAGTGAGCCTGAATGAAAAAGAGCCTCGTGAGAGCAAGATAGGGCTCACGATGAGGCAGACGGGGCTGGGCAAGCTTGAATGGCTTGAGGCCAGCGACAAAACTGGTGCAGAGGCAGAGGCTAAATGACAGAGCAGGCTTGCAGAGAATGTCGCAGAATAATTGAAGGTCAGATCTGTCCCATCTGTAATTCAGCCTCGCTCAGCAAGGACTGGAGCGGTTATGTTGTGATCATCGATCCAAAAGAGTCGATCATCGCGAAGAAGCTGGAGATAACTCTCCCCGGAAAATATGCTTTGAAGGTGCGATAGATTGAGCAGACTCCTTTTGCCAGAAGAGCTGCGCTCTATGCTGAAGAGCCCTCTAGGGCAGCTGTGCAAAGGGGATGGCCTGGAATGCGTGCAGGCAATGGAGCATGAGCTTCGGGCAGCCAAAAAAGTTGCGGCTGTAGGCGACATGACTGCATTTTATCTCTTAAAGGCATCAATTGTGCCCGATCTTGCCATCGTGGACAACAAGACCAAGAGAATGCCTGTGCCTGACCACGTGGTGAAGAGCCTGGATCACGACAGCTATAAAACGATCGATGTGAAGAATCCTGCTGCGACCCTTACAAGCGAGCTCATCGATCTCATCAGAGCCACTCTGAAAGGCGATGAGCGTGTGAAAATAATAGTCGATGGCGAGGAGGATCTGGCAACTCTTCCTGCCATCCTATATGCGCCCGTGGGCTCCGTTGTGGTCTATGGCCAGCCCAATGAGGGAAGCGTTCTGGTTGTGGTTACCCCCGATAAGAAGAGGCAAATTGAAGAATTGATGAAGCGGATGATTGTGGAGGAATGAAGTTTGGATATACAGGTTATAGAGGAGACGAACAACCCATTGCTGAACCGCAGAGAGGTTGTCTTCAAGGTCATTCACGATGAGTCCACGCCCTCAAGGAAGGATGTTGTGGAGAGGCTTGCAGCAACCATGAATTCGAAGGTGGGACTTGTATTCGTGGACAGCCTGAAGACGGAATTTGGGAAACGTGAGACCATTGGCTATGCCAAGATCTATGAGACTGCAGAAAGAGCCAAGCAAGTGGAGAGGCCTCATATCATAGAGCGGAACACATTCGTCAAGGCTGAGGAAGCAAAGCCGGAGGCGAGCTAGATGGCTGCAGCCAAGAAGGGCGAGGTCGGCGGAGTGTCTAAATATTATGAGATAAGTGCAGACTCGATCAAGTCCAAGAAGCCGGTCTGCCCAAGATGTGGAAATGGCGTATTCATGGCGGAGCATGCCAACCGCAATAGTTGTGGCAAATGCGGGTATACCGAGTTCAAGAAATAGACCTACATCGTCCAACAGTTAGTGCAGGGTAGCTATTTAAGATATGAGAGCCATTTGCATTTGGTGTCAATGTGGCTCAATTTGATTTAGCTACCCTAATAGCTCTGCTGGTCGTTTTCGTAATTCTTTCACAGGCCATCAAGATCGTTCGAGAGTACGAGCGAGTTGTGATATTCCGCCTGGGACGCTTCAGCGGAGTGAAAGGGCCCGGCATATTCTTTATAATTCCAATCATCGATCGGGTAATTCTGCTTGACCTGAGGGTGTTCACCATCGATGTGGCCAAGCAAGTGGTAATCACCCGTGATAACGTCAGCGTTGAAGTGGATGCAGTAATCTACTACCGCGTCGTCGATCCCTCAAGGGCTGTGATCCAGGTGGAGAACTACAAGCTGGCCACGTCCCTGCTGGCGCAGACGACATTGAGGGATGTCCTCGGTCAGATCGAATTGGACGACCTGCTCTCCAAGCGCGATGAGCTGAACAAGAAGCTACAGGAGATCTTGGATCGCCATACAGATCCCTGGGGAATCAAGGTGACTGCCGTCACTTTGAGGGATGTGGCTCTGCCAGAATCGATGCGCAGGGCGATTGCCAAGCAGGCTGAGTCGGAGAGGGAGAAGAGGTCGCGCATCATCCTCGCGGACGGCGAGTTCCAGGCCTCTAAGACCATGACGGACGCAGCCAGGCTTTATGAGGAAGTTCCGGCTGCTCTGAAGCTCAGGGAGCTGCAGACCCTTGTGGATATCGCCAGAGAAAAGACGCTCATTGTGGTGACCCCAAGTGGCGATCTCGCAACTGGATCGACTGCAGGCATTACGGCGGCCCTAAACAGGGAGCTCACAGAAAGGGAAGCATCCCGGCTTGATGAGGCACGAAGAGAGGCGTCCAAAAGCGGCCGTTGATAGGGAGCAGCTCCATGCGCCTGCAGCATCCAATCTTTTTTGTGGTTTTAATATCATTGATATTGGCTCTTCCATCATCTGCTGTTAGCAGTCCTGTCCTGGCCGTCCAGATCAACGACGCCATCACTCCTGCAAGCGACGATATAGTCGCGGCGGCTGTGCAAGAGGCAGAGGCAGGCGGTTACCAGGCCTTGATTCTTTTTTTGGACACGCCTGGTGGCGGCCTGACTGAGACCACGTCGATCATCAAGCAGATAGAGGAGACGAGGCTTCCGGTGATCGGGTATGTTTATCCAGAGGGCGCAACTGCTTGGTCGGCTGGAACACTCATCTTGCAAGGCTCGGACTTGGCTGCCATGGCACCGCACACGATCATTGGATCGGCTCAGCCGGTTCAGCTCTCGCCTTTGGGCGGCACAGAGCCCATCAATGACAGTAAGACTACAAATGCAATTGTAGCCTTGATCGAGGAGAAGGCTCGCATGCACGGGCGAAATACAACTGCAGCAAGGGAGTTCGTTGTCTCAAATCTGAACCTGAACGCAGATGATGCTAAAAAATGGGGCGTTGTCGAGTACATCAGCCCCACGCCCGAAGATCTGCTAAATCAGATCAGTGGCCGCAAAGTAAAAAAAATTACCCTGAACACATCGGGCTCTGAGGTGGATTATTTCGAGCCGCCCCTCAGTTTGCAGTTCTTGAAGATACTTTCCGACCCGACCATTGCAGGGCTTTTGATGCTGGTCGGTCTGTATGCTCTCATCTTTGGCCTCTCCAGCCCAGGAGTGGGCGCTGAAGCATTTGGGGTTGTCGCTCTGGCCATGGGGTTGATTGGTCTTGGATTCAATGTGAACCTGGGAGCCATTTTCCTGCTCTTGCTCGGGGTCGGCCTTATCCTTGCCGAGCTGCACAGCCACTCCTTTGGAATTTTAGCTGTGGCGGGACTGATCTGCGTTGTGGTTGGAAGCATCCTCTTTGTGCCAACCAGCTTTCCACAGTGGTATGTTCCTGGAAGCTACCAGCAGTCCATGGCCCTTGCAATCATCCTTCCATCGCTGATCCTTGGTGGTTTTCTGGCCTTTGCCCTCTACAAAGTAGCTCAGGCCAGGTTTGCACCGCCTGTACTGGGACGGGTGATTGGCGAGGAGGCGGAAGTCCTTGATAGGCTGGATCCCGGGGGCTACGTCCTCTTGAAAGGTGAGTACTGGCAGGCTGAGGCAGATGAGACGGTGGAGAAAGGCGAGAAGGTGATGGTTGTGGCCAAGGATGGATCGAAGCTGCTTGTTAGAAGGAAGCGATCCTAAGATCAACTGTACTTGCCGCTAACCATTTTTGCGAAACCTATCTATAATGATAAGCCTCACAAAATTAAGAGATGGAAGTTGAAAATAAAGACATATTTGAAGGAACAAGCGCCAGGTTTTTCCGCGGCAAAGTCGTCGGGGGCCTTGGAGAGGGACAGTACTACATCTCGCAAAAGGGCTACCGCAGCCAGTTCCTCCAGCAGCTCGGCTTTGAGCCATTTCCAGGGACATTGAACATAATGCTTGATGAGCCTTTTGCAGCCTCGAAATTGAAAGAGATCAGGATCGAAGGCTTCAGGGATAAGGGCAGGATCTTCGGCGGGTGCAGGTGCTACAAGATCAAGGTCAATGGCATCGAGGCTGCGATAGTGCGACCTGAGAAGAGCAGCTATCCTGCAAATATGGTGGAGATCGTATCTCCAGTTCGCCTGAGAGATGCTCTTCGCCTGTCTGATGGAGACTATGTTGAGGTGGCTTTGGAATGACAGATGAGGCTTCACCGTGCGTTGTGATTTTGGTTGCTTTGATCCTCGCCATCCTCAATTCTTCTTCGGCTCAAGAAGACATCTCCTACTGGCTGCAAAAAGGCCAAGACTCATTTAAGAGCGGCAGTTTCCAGGAGGCTCAAAACTGCTATGATCGCGTCCTCAAAATCGATCCTGAAAATGCTTCGGCGTTGATGGGCAAAGGCGAAGCACTTGCAATGCTTGGCCGGTACAAGATGGCAGAGCTGTGCTTCGATCTTGCCCTGAAGAGCTGCCCCGAGGACGCAAGGCTCTGGCTCGCTGAAGCCATGGTCAACGAGAGAGACGGAGATTATATCCAGGCAGGCGTCAGCTACGATCGGGCCCTGGCTCTTGATGATCGTCTGGCTGAGGCATGGCTGGGAAAGGGCAATATCTCCTTGAAAATGGGCGACTATAATGAATCTCTCTTTTGCTACGAGAATGCATCCAGGCTCGGCGCTGAGGCTCTGGCCAGGGCAGGAGCGATAAAGACATTGCTCGCCAGGGGCACTTCTCTTTTGAAGCAGGGGATGCTCGAGGCAGCTTTGGAGAGCTACGACGAGGCCCTTGAGATGGACCCCATGGATCCGGGTGCAAAGAGTGGAAAGGCTGCAGTTCTTGTGGCAATGGGCCAGAGGCTATTGGCAGATGGCAGAACATACGATGCCTACAGGATCTTTGAAAATGCTTCTTCGCTTGATCCGGAAAATCAGGATGCTGTGCAGGGAAGGGCAGATGCCCTGGTCGCGAAAGGGAATGCGCTATCCAATCGCAGCCTCTTCTCAGAGGCTTTGGAGGAATTTGAAGCAGCACTGTCACTCTGGCCTACAAACTCCGAGGCACTGGCCGGGAAAGAGGCGGCACAGTCCGCCCTGCAAGCTGAAAGGCCCAAGATCACTGCGAGATTGCAGGCAACGCCAAAGACCGATTACAACTATTATCTTGACCGGGGCATAGAAGAGATCCGTAATGGATCTTATGAAAGGGCCCTGGAAAATTTCAATAGATCCATTGAGATGGATGGTGGACATGCTGAGGCGTGGTTTTTCAAAGGGCAGGCCCTCTTCCGTCTGGGCAGGCTCCAGGAGGCTGCGACCTCTCTGGACAAGGCCCTGGAGAAAAATCAGTCCAGCGCAGAAGCATGGGCATTAAAAGGGACCATCCAGCTCAGAATGGGAAGATACAGAATGGCCGCTTTATGCTTTGATTCTGCCCTGCGGCTGGATCCGAACAACTCCACACTCTGGGCCAGCAAAGCAGCAGTGCAAAGCGAATTGGAGGACTATGAGGCCTCTTTGCGAAGCTTTGAACAGGCAGCACGGCTTGATTCAAATAACACTGCAGCGCTGCTTGGCAAGGGCAGCCTCCTGCTTGAACTTGGACGCTACCACGAGGCACAAGAATGCTTCGAAGGAGTTTTGAGCCGCGATGAGACGAATGTGACTGCTTTGCGGGGGATTGGAGATGCCAGTTTTTTCCTTGAGGACTACGATCGGGCCCTCAAATCCTATGGGGCAGCACAAACTCACAGCCCACGAGATGTAGGATCGCTTCTTGGAGAGGCCCAAACTCTTTATGCTCTTCATGAGAATGCCTCGTCCTTGCAGGCCTTCAACTCCGTCCTGGAGATATCTCCTCAAGACGTCCGCGCATTGGTTGGTAGGGGCGATGCACTTCTGGCATTGAACGATTACGTCTCTGCTCTCTCCTCATACGAGGACGCTCTCGCCCAGGATCCCGGAAATATCAGGGCACTGGTGGGAAAAGGCGAGGCTTTGAGACTGCAAGGCCAGGCTGAAGGAGCTGTTCAGTGCTACGAGATGGTCCTCGCCAAGCAGCCTGATAACCTCATAGCCCTTTTGGGAAAGGGCGACCTCCTATCGCTGCAAAACGATCTTGCCGGTGCATTGATCGCCTACGACCAGGCCCTCGCTCTCGATGCGAAAAGCATTCGAGCTCTGATTGGCAAGGGCAGTCTCCTGCTGTTCAACGATCGCCCAGGGGAGGCTCTGGACTGTTATGAAAAAGCTCTCGCCATCGATGGCAAGAACGTTCGGGCCCTGCTAGGCGGCGGAATGGCCTTCCTATCTCAGTGCGACTACAGTTCAGCCCTAAAATACTTCGAGGATGCTCTGGCCCTGCAATCGAACAATTCCCAAGCATGGACTGGCAAGGGCGATGCACTCTTCGGCCTGAAGGATCTTTTGCAGGCCAGGAAGTGTTACGAGCGGGCCCTTGCCATCGACTCGAACAGCTCCGAGGCATCTTCAGGAATGGGCGACGTGCTTTGCGCAGGAGGAGACTGTGGCGCAGCACGTCCATATTATGAGCGAGCCATCGCCCTAGATCCGAGGAATGCTAGGGCGTATCTGGGCGAGGGGAATGCTCTTTGCGCAGCTAGAGAATACAACGAGTCATTGCAGTTCTTTGCAAGCTCCTTGAGCCTGGAGCCAAACAGCGTCGATGCATTGCTGGGCAAGGGCCTGGCTTTGGCGGCGCTTGGAAATAATAGCGAAGCTCTGCTGTGCTTTGATAAGATCATCGCCCTCGATCCTGAAAACTTTGCTGCCTGGTCCAATAAAGGATGCCTGTTGGCGACGTTTGGAAATTTTAAGGATGCTGCATTCTGTCTGCAGAGGGCTCTTCAGCAGAACGCATCCGATGAGACTGTGTGGTACAATCTGGGCATGGTGCATTACGCGCTAGGCAATTATAATCAGTCGGCAAGTTGTTATGAGAATGCTACAAAACTTCGTCCAGATGATGCGGCTGCCTGGCTTGGCAGCGGGCTGGCATTGAGTCGGACAGGTCTCTTTCGCGAGGCTCTGGAGTGCTTTGAGAAAGCCATTTTGCTCCAGCCGCAGAACATCGATGCATGGTACAATAAAGGCCTGGTTCTTGTTGCACAAAGGCGCTTCCAGGAGGCTGAAGTAGCTTTCCAGACCGCATTGGATATCGATCCAGGAAATTCCGTCGCCAACTACAGCCTGAACCTGACCCGCGAATACCTCAACGGCACAATGTAATGCATCTCGGTTATGCTACCATCTGCCTTCAGCTCTTCGTTTTTCATAATTACTCTGGCGCTGGACATTCTGCTCTGCGATCATCTCAGGCTCGGCCCTTTCGATCAATCTGTACTGCCTGTTGTTCCTATTGCCCCTTCTATCCAGCAGGCCATCGCGATTCATGCGCGAGAGATATGTGGAAACTGTGCTGAGCTTGATATCATCCGCCACAGTCTCATATCGTTCTCTCAGCTCCTGGGTCGTGAACCATGTGTCAGGGAACTCATATCTGATGAAGTTCGCCAGACGATCCATCAACGTCCCACTGCTGTTGTACTCATGAACAGGTGCAGTGGCATGCTCACCTGTGTTCTCGAAGATGCCGGAGGTCGACAGAAAGCTTAAGATCATCTCTTTTAAGGCCTCTCCACCCATGTTCTGCGATTCGAACTCGTGGTAAGACCTGAGCCCTTTGTTCTCTACCTCTATCCGGATCTTCATGCTATCACTTCTTCATCTTGCCGTTAACAATCCACGGGGCGAGTGCATGACTGGCAGATGCCATCCTGTAGGAGCCAAAGCAGGTGCTATTTGCAGTTTTTGCGGCCCTGCTCTCTCTGGATTCATCTGCAGCATGAACAGCTTGATGTCTCCTCTCATCTTCCCTCGCAAATTTCACATTCATTTTGGTTGTCTTCAACTAGATCGGATCCTGCACGAATTTTGCAACTTGTGCCGGATCCGATCTTATATATTTTTCTGTGCCATCCCTTGCAACTCACAGACTGGCGTTGGGCAGCCTTGAACAGTCCCCCATGAACCACACTACCGGATCTGGTATGAAAAATGGTTCTCGCAAAGATCCATTTTCATCCACATGGGTGACCCTGGGTCATCCCCTTCCACGAGCCTGTGCCCCTCAATTTGTACCATCCATCCCTGCTACCCCTTCAGAGGTTCACTGCCGTCCCTTTCCAGCAGCGAACCTTTTGCGTTAGCCGAAACGCAGCGTTTAGATATGGACGTACATCATTTTGCTACATGTTTCGTGCCATCCCTTCGAAGAAGCGCATTGTGAGACGTATTTACAATGGTCGACTGCGAGTTCATCGAATCCCCTTCATTGCTACTCCTCGCGCCATCCCCTCTCGGTGACATGCATTTTTAAATAAAGCCTTTAGATACGTTCACCATACGCTCCTACTACAGTTTGGAGATATTGTGAAGGTTAATCCATCCCCTCTGACGAATAGCCCTTCTAGTCATCCCCTCGTGATGCGATCAGACAGGTTGTCTACCTGTTCTGGCACAGTATTAAGCTTGTTTTTGTTGTATATAAACTTTTCTAAGAGTTGAACGTTGTAGTTACTAGATAAAAACACTTAATTCAGTTTATTTTTAGAAATAAAACCTTCATAGTAGTCAGAATAGTATTTCACAAGAGATGGATAGACTCAGAAATTGTATTATAATGTGATGTGAAAAGAATTTTCAGGCGGTTACTATTAGGATAATAGCTATCAATAGAGCCTTTTTCCTCTATTCGCAAGG
Organism: Methanosaeta sp. PtaB.Bin018; assembly: GCA_002067755.1. Taxonomy (GTDB): domain Archaea; phylum Halobacteriota; class Methanosarcinia; order Methanotrichales; family Methanotrichaceae; genus Methanothrix. The sequence continues at coordinate 36,554 of MVQH01000068.1, read as the reverse complement.
GTGTTTTGCAGTTGTGAATCCATTTCACAAAGCTCTGCAGATATTGAATTATTGAAAAATTGAGCTTAAACTTAAACTCAAAGATCAATGGAATTTAGAGGATGTTGTGCGCAGAGAAATTTACTGTGAAATGCCCAAAAGGCGAGATGTCAAGGGTTCCTTGCGCGGCGGAGAGCAACATCCTTTACGGCCAGAAGGTCAAAGTTTGCACCCTTATCAGACGATCTTATAAATCCTGATTTGACCGTTATCGAATTCCTTCGTGAATCCTTCAATGCTTTTGCCGTTGACCATTTTGGTATAGATGGTCTCCAATTTCAGGTTTGATCTTATATCGAATTTGCCTGCGCCTGGATTTTTCGGAGCCATCACATAGTCGCTGAAGTTCTTCTCAGCTGCCAACAATACTGCGAAATATTTGCCCAAATCTCCTGACATTACGAGCGCGTAGTCTGCACCAAACCTTCGGGAGATCTCCTTAGCAGACGTTGCGTTCTCTGATATGAAGAATGCAGCCACATCTCTGACCTTCTCATTGGGCTCATAGGGATACCACAGGGCATATTCTAGCTTATGCCACGGCTTCCCGGGATCTTGATATCCACCGATAGTATTTTTGATTTTTTGGGACGCTTCCCTGATCACAACTCCGCGGTGCCCAATCATCTCAATCCCATCTGCGTAATCCCACCAGGCCAGAACTACAGCGTCATTCTCCGTGCTGTTCGCGAGCCACTGGTAACCTTCCACTGCTTTGGAGTCTCTAAATAGCCACTCAGGGGACTGCATGCTGTCGAATTCAAGCCGCATTCCAGCGAGTGCTGCGAGGGCCACCAGCACAACTGCCACCATGCCTTTTGTCTTACTTCTAATGCTTTTCCGAGATTGCATAGATGATTCCTCCGACAGAAAAAAGGTCCTGGAAGCCTTTCGCAGATTCTGTTTCTTTGGGCACCACCCAGTCCAATGCTCGATAATTTCCGCAAATTGCATGTCAAACCAACTCCTTCATCTTTGCAAACAATTCCTCTGCCATTTTGGTGGGATCGGCAGCGCAGTTTAGAGTAATGCCGAGCTCATTTGCATAATCCCAGAGCAATTCGGTGCACGCCGCATATTCCTCGCATGCTCCACAGTCGCCATCGTGTTCATACCAGACCTGGACACCATGGCTTGCAGAGACAAATACGATTGCATCTACGCCCAGAGGAACCGAACGACCGAAGAGGACTCCCATCTGCGGATTAGCCTTCACAGTTGCAATTTTATTGGCCTTTGCCATCTCACGAAGAGCGGTCTCGATCTTCCTGTCGATCGTGAGAAGTGCTTTTGAGACTGCCTGCCGGGTGATGCCAAAGCTGGCTGCTATGGCTACATTTGGTGTCTTGGCGCGCCTCAGCTTCCAGAATTCGAACTGTTTTTCATTGATAAACAAGTTCATATGTCAACCCACGAAAGTTGACATATATATAGTTTTTCCAGACACCTGCAGAAGTGGCGCTTTCCGCGAAGAGTGTCATGTAATTTTGTGATCTTCCCATATCGCAATATTACTTTGCTTTTTGATCCATCTCCCAGATGCCAAAGGCATTGTTCTCAGTATCCAAACAGATTACGAAATACCCCATCCCAGGAACGGACTTCTTTGGAACGATGATCTTTCCGCCAAGCCTCTCAACTTTTGCTGCGTATTCGTCCACCGAAGGCACCCCGATGTATTCAATAATCTGTTGGCTTGGATGCATTCTCTTCATCATGCCTCCACCTGGAGCGCCATAAACGTCGATCATCATGTAATCCATGCCTTGAACGCCTTCGATCCTCCATCCAAAAAGGTTGGAATAAAATGCTCTCGCCCTCTGGATATCGTCTGCCGGTATCTCAAAATGGACTATGCTGGACATTTTTCTGGCTCCTCCTTATAGCGCGTTTGATTTTTACATCTCCTCTCTTTTTGTGGCTCTTCGCTAAATTGTGTGGGTGAGATCGGGCATAAAATATCTCCTCTGTGCCTCTGTGTCTCTGTGGTTCAGTTAGCGAATCACGTTTCAGTACAGAGTCACGAAGACACAGAGGTTTTGCGATTCAAGTTCACCCATACTAAATAGCGAGGAGCCCTTTTTGTTGTATACATCCTTCAATGTTTTTTTTGGTTAATCAATCTATGCAATCGCAAAAGACAAGATAGATCCGTTAGAGGCAGCAGTTTCGCTGCGTTCTACAGACGTCCAATCCGATAGCAAGTTTTATTGGCTGAGGGCGAGCACAAGTTTATCTGATCCTAATGCAGTCGTCTAATTCGGCTTTTGGTGGACGAGGCACGGAACAGATAGACCCCTTCGATGCCAGTGACTCCAACCTCTGGAGGAAGGCAGAATACCTGGGGCGCTACCTTTTTGCAGCCGATTTTTTGAGCCGATATCGACCAGACGCTGTGGCCGACATCTCTTGTGGCGTTGGATACGGCACAAAGGAGCTCAGCAGGGCAGCCAGAAATGTCATAGGGGTTGACTGCAGCCAGGAATTGATCGAGGCCGCATCCATGCGGTGCAAGGATACTGGCGCCAGATTTCTTAAAAAAGACCTCGATTGCGAAGATCTGGCCCCGGATTTAGCAGACTGCTCAGTGGATGCCGTGGTCAGCTTTGAGACATTGGAGCATCTGGCAGATTCGCATCGAGCTGTATCTCAGTTCGCTCAAGTCCTGCAGCCCGGAGGCTTTTTAATCTGTTCTGTTCCTAATGCGCAATTTGAGTCCGGCGATGATGCGGGCCTTCCCAGGAACAAATCCCATAAACAGTGGTTTTCATTCGGTTCTTTGAGCAGGATCGTGCAAAGCCATGAGATGCAAGTGTTGTACCGGCTGGGGCAGTCCTGGTCCAGAGCACTCTTTCGCAGAGAACAGCAGCTATCACACGCCAAGTGCCTGACAAGAAAGCTCTCAGAAGAGCCGATCATGCACACTCCGGAGATGATCCGGTGGCTGGCGTACGTTGCTGCATATCCCACAGTCGAAGATGTAGACGGGTCCTACTCCATTATCATCGTTGCCCAGAAGAGATGAGGCGATATTCGTCATCATCCTTTTATTGGGAAAGGTTTTATCCAATCCGAGCATTTAAGGTGTCGATGACGAGAGCATCGCTTTATCTGGCAGCCACAAATGCGCCGGCTGCAGCACAGGGCAACTCGACGAAGGTCCTTCTGGAGACCAGCATGGGCGACATCACATTGCAGCTCTACAGCGATATGCCCATCACAGTTGGCAATTTCGAGAAGCTTGTGAAGGCAGGCTTCTATGATGGCACAATATTTCACAGAGTGATCGACGGCTTCATGATCCAAGGTGGAGACCCAACAGGCACAGGCAGGGGCGGACCTGGGTACGCCATCAAGGATGAGTTCACCAGCCACAACAGGAACTATCGCGGCACAATCGCCATGGCCAACGCAGGACCTAACACAGGCGGCAGCCAGTTCTTCATCAACCTTGTGGACAACAACTACCTCGACGCAGCCCATCCGGTCTTCGGAGACGTGATCGAGGGCATGGACGTGGTGGACGCCATAGGAAAAGTCAAGACCAACTCCGCTGACAGGCCGCTAAAAGAGGTCAAGATGCTTTGCGCGAAGATCATCGCTTAAATTTTATTTTTTTTTTGCTACTGGCAGATAAAAAAGCTTCAATGGCTGAGATTGCCATCTTGTCCGCCCTCAATTGGCCCGGCATCCTCGTATCCCTGGCGCTGACCAGTGCCTGCAAGCCTCGTCAGCTTTTCTGGATAAAATAATAGTCTGACCACGTTCTGAGCATGTTCGTATGTCCTCCGTTCAGCCAGCCAGGCCAGCGTCTTTTCATCAGGCGCTTCATCCTCGTGAACGAAGACCTCGATGATGTGCTTGTTCGTCATGAGCTGGGCAGCGATGAGGCCCAAGGATGCTTCGTGAGCGCACATCTTGTCCTTCTCCGCAGGACCCGGCATTCCCAGAGCCATGACGACGTCGCAGTTATCCTCTACCAGGAGCTTCTTTGCAGCAACAGGCAGGTCCTTGATGCCAGGCACAGTGTAGCGAACGATCTCCACAGATGCCTCCTTTTTGATCGCTAAAATCGCGGTCCGGGCCATGTCACAACGGGCAAAGGTGGTGTCGGCGATGCCGATTCGTTTCATGAAAGGATAGATGAACTGGAGAAGCTTTAGGATTGTCGGTCATGCCCCATTTCCTGCTGCCTCTAAGGTAGCTTCAACCGACATCGTTAATAAGGAGAAACTAAACCCTGATGGTTTATGGCCTGGGGCGGTTTTTTCAATACAATCTCCCTACCTTTACCTTTTAGCCGCCTCAGGCCCACTCCTCCTTCCATCCACGATACGGACGAACAGGATGTAAAAAACTATACTAACCAAAGCTCATTAAGTTGTCGGATGGAGCTCCGTTCAATCGAGCAATCCTGAAGAAAGTTAAGGCTGGATATTAATTAAGCCTCCAGATGCTGTAATTGAGAAACGCGGCAAAGCATACCCACAGAAGGTAAGGTATAAGAAGCAGTGCAGCCTCTCTTGAGATCGCCCAAAACTTCAAGATGGTCAGCGCGATCAAGAACCAGAGCACGGCAATTATTGCAAGTCCTCCCATCGGCCAGCGCAGGCCGAAGAAGACCATCGACCAGAGCACATTGACCAGGAGCTGGACGGCAAAGATGCCAAGGGCCATTCTAACATCCACCCGCGTCAGGCCTTCGCGATAAACCAAAAAGAGTGACAATCCCATTAAAGTGAAGAGCACGAGCCAGACGGTAGTGATGATCCAGCCCTGGGGCGTGAACCATGGCTTGGTCAGAGTCTGATACCAGGTATGAACTGAGCTTCTGGTAAAGACCGAGCCCAAGACCCCGGCTAACTGGCAGACTACTATGCAAAATATGAGAGTTGGAAGCTCGCCTGATCTGATGTTCTCCATATTATCACCTGGATCGCAGCCCTCCATAATTCATCTCTTCATCATCAGCACGCCACATGGGATGGACTATGCAAAGAAATTTTAAATCTATGGTTCCTGTGTTACAGATGTGCTGCCAGAAACCAGGGGGAATAAGAATCATCTGGCCAGGCCCGACATGAACTTGCTCGTCATTTACATGCATCTCGCCCTCTCCTTCCAGGAGGAAGTATACCTCAGAAGATGTTTTCAGCCTGTGGGGAAGAGATCTCTCCCCTGGTTTTAGAATTGCATGAGCAATGCTGTAAGGCAGATTCAGATCTCCATGACTTGGGTGAAGAAGCTCGCAAAGATGCGTATTATCCGCAGCGATAAAATAATTGCTCTTCGCCAAATCTTTTATGAACATGATCCTCTCTGTTTAGAAGAAATCTTTTCATTCTATTTGTCAGTTACGATGAATACCATCAGCTTTAGATTCTGATTACCAAGTTCCTGCCATCGATAAGAAGGGATGATATAATCCACTCGGTCAATTCAGGTACCTTAGAGATAATCCTCGCCAGACAAGGGGTGATGGGATATTCATCACCCTCACACGAGTGTGTCTTATAACCTTCCAGCTCAAGGATTGCATCATTAAGACCATCTTCGAAGATCGAAACGAGATTTCCATCTCTATCAAGGATAAGGCCGTCGACGACATGCGATGTTATATCCTCGCCCATTGGATCGCAGGTTCGGATGCACAGGAAGACCTTACCGTCTACTGCAAGGATAAAGAAGTATCTGGCCGGGTGCGTAATGAGGTCGTATTGAAGCCTTTCGTGACTGACCTCAATTCCAATTTTTATCAATCTTCGTCTCCCTCCCGAAACCTGCTTTGAGACAAACCTCAAGATCGTGCCCGGAGGTAGATTATAATATTTTATAATGAACATTTTGGACTTAAATGTTTTGCGGTTGGTCATCGGATTTGTGGAGTCCTGGAAAATAATTTATTCTCCTGGAACTTCTCCATGAAATACGGCCTTGGATTGGTCGCCAGGCAAAACCTATGCCGCTGTACGCCGTCTGGAGAGGGCTGGCATGGTGCATGTTGAAAAGGCAGAGAAGAATTGGCAGGACAGTACTAATAGTAAGGCCCAAGGCGTGGCAGGATGAGATCTTCGGGATCTCTTCATAAGGAGACATCCCTGATCATGATGCAAAAAAAGGCTATGCAGATCCATCACTGGAGCGCTGGACCTTGGACTGCTGGGACCGCAGGAGACCTCATCATCGTCCCTGTCATGGCTGTTATGGGGTAGGTGATCTCAAGCTCGTTGTTTGAATCGTCTGACTCCCGCACTCCCCACTCGTAGTAGCCTGCATCAGGGTCGAGGTTATAGTCTACCATGGCGCGGATCTTCCACTTGGTCCCAGGCTGAAGTTGAGCGTTCAGCGGGCTTGGGCCGAGCATCAGAAGGCCTGAGAATGTCCGCTCCTCGCCGGCTCTCATGCCATGGACAAGGACCCCTCCACGCTCCTCCATCGTGGCATATCCAGGGCCTGAGAAGTCAAACCCGTAGGCGTTTCCATCCAGAGCCCTTCCCTCTGCACCCACATTGAAGTCCTCTGATGTGCCTGAGCCTAGGTTTGCAACAGTGATCTCAAGGGGCACTATCACAGCCCTCCTGAAGATCACAGGGCTGCCTGTGACCCTCGCTGACTTCACAGTCAGGTCAGGCCTCTGTATCACATAAGCGCCTGTTGCCGTCTCGGGCCTCTTCGTGAGCTCTGCCATAGTGCCAGAGGATACCTTCTCCACGGGCATCTGTGCCATGGCTGCGGTCGAGAGGAGGACAAGAGACATGCACAGGCACAAAACCAATCCTCTCTTCATACATATCACATCCAGCTGTAAGAGATCTGCGCAGATTCTGTCAGACCCCACCATCAATCTCTGCGCACTCACTTAAATTATTAACGGTTACATTTGATGGGGGTAGTCTCTCTATGTTATGTTGTCGAGGTTGGGAACCACGACTTTCATCATAAGTTCTTCGATCGTCCAAACATGATCTGTTAACCCTGCAGCCATCGCAATAGGCCATGCTAAGACCCATCAGATCCGGAACCTCTTTGGGATCGCCGTAGACTGCCCTTTGAGAGATGCCGATCAATCGCCCAACTGACCGGTGTTTTGTTATTTGAAGACATTTCCACTCAGGCAGTGGTTGTTTGCGGGTTGGAGGCCGTCCCCGACCAGATTACACTGGTATCTTTCTCCAGGTATCGAGCATCGCTTCTGAATAACTATCACTTCCATCGCTTGCTATTGCCGGCGGTTCAATGGGATTGCTGCGATCTCTGATCTGAGACATCATAGCCAGAGCGACCTCCTCCCCAGTCTTACCGATAGCTGTCCGACTCTCAGCCTGGTATCGACATCTATAGCGGTACCCAGCCAGGGCGAGAAAGCTCCATCATACTTAAGATACTTAAGCCCAGAGAATATGAAAGATCATTGAGAGAGGAATTCGATTAGATGCGAATAGCAGAGATCTTCGACTCATTGCAGGGCGAGGGCCCGGCAATGGGACGGCCGGCCACATTTGTCAGGCTAGCAGGCTGCAACCTCAGATGCGAAGGATGCGACACCGAACTTGGGCAATGGCAAGAACTAACTCCGCTATCAGTAGAGGAGAAGGTCATTGGAAATAGAGTGATAATCACGGGTGGAGAGCCAACGCTGCAGATGGCTGAGTTATCTGATTTGATCATGCTCCTTCACAGGGCTGGCAAGGAGATTCATATTGAGACTAATGGCACAAATCTCATCTCAGAAGATGTCTTGAAAATGGTCCACTGCGCAGTGGTCAGCCCCAAGCGCGGGTCGGATTTTCATCCGGCTTACTGGTCGGTAAAAGGGAACGTTCATTTCAAGTTCGTGATCGGAAAAGCTCCATGGTGCTGGAGATCCCAGCAGCTCGAAAAACATGTATGTGCTCTGCCCAAAGAAAGAGTCTGGATAATGGCTTTTGGAACCGATCCCGATCTGCCCGAAGCCCAGGAGGCTTGGAGCCTTGCGCTTCGACTGGGCGTCAACTACTCCGATCGACTGCATATTCGTCTTAGGAGAGAATGATGATAGGAGAAAATGATGAAACACGTCTTCAGCAAACTCGTTGTCAGATCGCAGCACAACGAAGTTGCTATGGCTGCTCAACCAAAAAGGATGCTGCGACCCCAAGAAGAGTGAGCCCGACGCCTATCGCCAGAACCTGCCAGGATAGCTGTAGCAGCATGAAGGCGTTGACCAGGACGCCCAGGACCGGCAGCACCGGCATCCTGCCTAAAGATATGGGCACGTGAAAAGGCCTGGGCTTCTCGGGATCTTTGTACCTCAGAACTATCAAGGCAGCATTGATCACAATGAACGTTTGGAAGACGGTGAAGTTATTGACATTGGCCACGAAAGCGATATCCTCCAAGAGCACAAAGGCCATGCTTAGGACTACGGATAGGATTATGGCCGCCCAGGGTGTTCCGGTTTTGGGATGAACTTGGGCGAGCACCCTGGGAAGTGAAGACGATTCGGCCATGCCGTATATGATCCTGGACGAGGCCAGTATCATGAGCAGCACTGTGTTAGTAGTAGCGAAGAGAGCCATCACCGAAATTGCGATGGAAGCGCTCTGGCCAAGGGCGGCATGGGCAATCTCGGCAAAAGGCGCAGCAGATTGGCTCAACCCCTGCCAGCCAAGGACGCTGACTGCGCAGAGCGCCACCATTATGTACAGGACGATGCTCACTGATATTGCCATGATCAGTGCCCTTGGGATGTTCTTCTCTGGGTCTTTGGCCTCTTCTGAGAGCTTTACCATCTCCTCGAAGCCTATGAAGGCAAAAAATATCAGGGCAGATGCCTGAAATATGCCTGACACTCCAAAAGGCATCTCCAGATAATTTACGCTTCCAAGATGTGGAATCCCCAGTAATATCACGAAGATCAAGCCGGAGGCTTCTATTATCGTTAATATCACAGCCACCTGAGCTGATTGCTTTACTCCGGCAAGGGCAATTGCACAAAGAGCTATCAGCAGGACTAGGGCAGAGGGAACCAGTGGAGTTCCCACGAGTGACTGAAAATAGCCGGCAAATCCCAGGGCCACTGTGGCAGCTCCGATCACTCCGCTGAAGATGATCATCCAGCCTACGACAAAGCCCGGACGGCGGCTGAATGCTTGGGCTGTGTACTCATACTCTGCGCTGGCCTTGGGGAACATGGATGACAGCTCTGCATAGCTCATTCCAGTTAGCAGTGCGACCAGCGCAGATATGGCGAAGGAGATCCAGACGGCGTTTCCAGCAAGCCCTGCCGCTTCTCCTATGAGTGCATAAATGCCGGCCCCAAGGATGATGCCAATGCCAGATAATGTAACCTCAAAAAGCCCGAGAACGCGCTTGAGCTCAGCCTTCTGTCTCACAGATCATCGTTGACTGGAATGTATATAGCGTTTTGTAGTCTGTAGCGTTTTGTAAGTCTGCAACTCTTTCGCCAAAAAAAGCTGATGAGCCTGTGCGCCCAAGCCGAATTTTGCAAGGAACTGTCGATGACCCTTGGAAGGAGGCAGGATGATGCAGATCGTCAGATCTTGCCAAAGGTGATGCTGGCCTACTGAATAGAAGGCATGCCGAATCATCAAAAGCCAATAATTATATAATATTTTGTCGAAAGATATATCTCTCAAGAAGACCATATGATGGCTTGTTTTGGAGCTGACTAGTCCATGAAAGGCATCAAAGATGAATTCCCAAATTTGCCCGAGAGAATCTCAGGATTGAGAGAGCTGGCCTACAACCTCTGGTGGAGCTGGCACCCTGAGGGCCGTGCGATCTTCAAGCTGCTCAACCGCCAGGGCTGGTATCTGAGCAACCACAACCCTGTTAAGATGATAAACTTCACCGACAAGAAGATCTTGGATGCAGCCTCCAGGGATCCTCACTTTTTGAGACATTATGACGCGGTTTTGGCTCGTTTTGAGAGCTACATGGACATATCTCGCGGTTGGTTTTGTGCCAATGTAGCAGAGCCCAAATTGCATACCATAGCCTACTTCTCGGCGGAGTATGGCTTGCATCACGCTCTCCCATTTTATGCAGGCGGATTGGGATTCCTTGCAGGCGATTTTTTGAAAGAGGCAAGTGACCTGGGAGTCCCAATGGTCGGGGTCGGGTTCATGTATCCGCAAGGCTACTTGCGGCAGATGATCTCGCCAGATGGCTGGCAGGAGGGAGCATGCGAGATACTAGACAGGGAGAATGCACCCATTCGCAGGATGATGGACTCAGATGGGAATCCGATCTCCATCAAAGTCCCGGTAATGGACCCGCCCGTCTACCTTGAGGTATGGCAGGTTAAAGTGGGGATGACAAACCTTTATCTAATTGACACATCCAGCGAGGCCAATGATCCGTGGAACCGCTGCATCTCCGACCGCCTCTATACCGGAGACCTGGAACAGCGTCTGCGTCAAGAGATCGTCCTTGGGATTGGGGGCGTTCGCGTCCTCCAGGCCCTGGGCCTGGACTACTCTGTCCTTCATCTGAACGAAGGCCATCCGGCTTTTGCGGTACTGGAGAGGGTGCGCGAGAAGGTAAACGGAGGCATGAGCTACCGTGATGCCTTCGATGAGGTCCGCAGCACCACTGTCTTCACCACACACACGCCTGTGCCTGCAGGACATGATGTTTTCTCTTTTCAGCTAATGGACAAGTACTTCGGCTCTTACCTGCCTGGCCTGGAACTCTCCCGAGACGAATTCTTCAGGCTGGGCGTGAATCCTTCAAAGCCAGATGGCTTTAACATGACCGCATTTGCCATGCGCTCCTCAGCCTATCGCAACGCGGTGAGCAAAAAGCATGGAGATGTCACCCGCGAGATGTGGCAGCAGCTCTGGCCGGACCTGACGCCCAATGAGGTTCCCATAGAGTATATTACCAATGGCGTGCATGTCCCATCCTGGATCGATCGCAGGCTTGGCGACGAGATATTCAATCGGTATTTGGGCCGAAACTGGCTGGAGGAACATGATCAACCCCGCATTTGGGAGCTGATAGACGAGATTCCTGACAATGTACTCTGGGCGCACCACGTCGCCATGAAGGGCATGCTCATAGCCAAGATAAGGGCGCGAGCCCGTGAGAAGTGGCTGAATTCAGGCACTGATCCGCGCCTGATCATGGCCTCAGGAGTGCTTCTCGATCCGTCTGCCTTGACACTAGGATTTGCCCGCCGCTTCGCATCCTACAAGCGTCCCACACTGCTCTTGCAGGACATGGCCAGGCTTAGATCGATCCTGAATGATCCATGGAAGCCGGTTCAGATTATATTCGCGGGCAAGGCTCACCAGGACGATCAGCAGAGCAAGCAGCTCTTGCAGAAGGTCTTTGGCGCTGCCAAGGATCAGTCATTTGGAGGACGCATCGCGTTTGTGGAAGATTATGATGAGCTGCTGGCGCAGTATTTGGTGCATGGGGTGGACGTTTGGGTGAACAATCCAAGGCCGCCAATGGAGGCCAGTGGGACGAGCGGCATGAAAGCAACTCTGAACGGAGTGCCGCAGCTTTCCGTCCTGGACGGGTGGTGGATCGAGGGCTACAACGGCAAGAACGGCTGGGCGGTCCAGGGAGCGCCGGAAGGTCCAAACAGAGATGACATGGATGCTGCAGCGATCTATGACCTCCTTGAGAAGGAGATTGTGCCTCTCTTCTACAATGTCGATGAGCTGGGCATCCCACATGGATGGGTGAGCGTGATGAAGGAGGCCATCAAGATGACGGGACCCAACTTCTCAGCCCGCAGGATGGTCAAGGAGTACACAGACAGGTTCTACCGCAAGGCCATCGAGGCCTGCATTAAAGCGGAATACAGGACCGAAAAAGGTGGCGCGAAGGTGGATCTGTTCAGAAGAATCTGATCATTCAACCAGCTTCAAGACTCACCGAAAGAAGCAGTTAGGATAAAAGCAGGGCTGATCCTATTCATTGGCGGGATACGTCTCGACTACGTCGAGACTGCCACCGACATAGTCGTGGCACAGCCCGTGCCTATTGCTTTCGCTCTCTAAGATAGGAGACATCAAGGTCAAACTTCATAGAGCAATCGAGGGAGAAATTGTGCCCCTCACAGAGAGGCTCTAATCTGATTCAGGCATCATATTGAAATATATTCGATCCTTTTGACTCCTTGTGGAAGGCAGCATCCTTGCAGCTTTAGCTTTGACTCTATTTGCCGGTCTGGCCACTGGCATAGGAAGCTTGGTCGCCTACTTCGTCCCCAAGCCCGACCTGCGCTACCTCTCATTGAGCCTGGGCTTTGCGGCCGGGGTGATGATCTACGTGGGCTTTGTGGACCTCTTCTGCAACTCCAAGCTCGTCCTCGGGTTCGGCTATGCCAATCTCTTCTTCCTGCTAGGGTTGATCCTCATATATTCTCTTGACAGGTTTGTTCCGCATGTTCACATGGACGGGCAGGTGGACGCCCAGTGCAGTCGCCTTTACCGAAGCGGAATTATGACCACTATCGGCATAGCCATTCATAATCTGCCTGAGGGAATGACTGTGGCCCTGGTCTCTTTAGCCGACCTTCGCCTCGGGATACCAGTGGCAATCGCCATCGCCATCCATAACATCCCAGAAGGGCTGGCTTGTAGCATACCGCTTTACTGTGCCACATCCGACCGGAAAAAATCCTGCTTGATCTCTTTTGCCGCTGGCATGACTGAGCCGCTTGGAGCGATTCTGGCCATACTTCTGCTCTATCCCTTCCTCAATGACTGGCTGCTGGCGGCAGCCTCAGGCATGGTGGCCGGGATAATGGTCTTCCTGAGCCTTGACGAGCTCATTCCAATTGCCAATAGATATGGCAGCGAGCATCTCACAAACCTGGGCATCATTGCGGGATTTTTCATCATGATGATTGGCCTTGGGATGATGCAGAATTATTGATGGATTTTATCTCGCAGGATTGCGAAGGGCGGGGCGAGAAGACCCCACCGGGAACGGTGGCCGTGAACGGTGGGGATGAGAGCGAAGCCCCTTGCCCTGATACCAAAAAAATATAAATCTAGTAAAATTATTACATGCTTACTAACATGTGCTGCACTCTGAAGATAAAGCTCGATAAGTCTAATGAGCTCATCCAGACAGCAAAGATTTGGAATGCTGCCACGCTCACCTAAATCGTATCATACTTAATGACTATGGAATTAACAACGGCTTAGGGCGCTTTCGAGATCCTCTCCCCTACAGGTTTTAGGGTGATAATCCAAGGTTGATCCAGCAAATAATACAACGACGGCGTAATACAGCGACGACGCAATAGTAGATCCAGTCGCTGTCAAAGATGATGGCTCCAAAGAAAAACCAAACGTATTTTAAAAATCCAGAAATGATTGGCATCATCGCGCTCATCCACAAGCATCCGTCCTCATAGATCGAGTCCGGCCACGGGTGAAGCAATTTCAAAGCGCGTCCCTTACCCGGTCATAGCTGAAGACCGGCCCGTCCTGGCAGGCATGGTAAGGGCCGATGGCGCAATGCTCGCATTTGCCCACCCCGCACTTCATATGCCGTTCCAAGGAGACGTAGATATCAGACCGGTGAAAGCCTCGATCCATGAGCTTTCTGGCCACTGCATCGATCATCACTGGCGGGCCACAGATGGCCGCAGAGCCAGGAGTCAGGTCAAAGCTGTCGATGAGGCTTGTGACCAGTCCCACATTTCCCTTCCACAACTCATCTCCGATGTCCACTGTCACAGCTACCTCCATTCCTGCGCTCTGCCAGCTCTTGTACTCCTGCATGAAATAGAGGTCCTGGCTGGTCCGCGCTCCGTATGCTACAGCCACTTTGCCGAACTCATCCCTGCGGTCGGCGATGTAGTTGATCAGCGATCGAAGGGTGGCAAATCCGGAGCCTCCGCCGGCGATGACCACATCCCTCATCATTCTGTCCAGTGGAAAGCCTTTCCCGTAAGGGCCGCGTATTCCTACAACATCTCCGACCAGACAGTCCATGATCCCGCTGGTAACCTTTCCCGCGCGACGGATGCACAGCTGCAGGCTTCGTCTGGTGGGAGATGAGGCTATTGAGATGGGACACTCGCCCAGTCCGAAGACCGATATCATCACAAACTGCCCTGGCAGATACCTGAAGTCAGCTCCTTCGTCTTGCAGCTCCAAGGTGAACAGGTAGGTGTTTGGAGACTCTATGTCGATATCCACGATCTCCGCCTGCATGGGAATATACTCGTTCATCTTCTTGCCTCCGAACTGTCGTCCACAAAACGGCTGGCCACAGTCAGATCGACCCGATTTATGGCAGCAGGACAGGTTAGATGGCAGCGTCCGCAGCCCACGCATCCAGGAAGGCCGGTGATCTGGGGGATGTCCTCGAACTTTTCCTGATACCAGTGACGCAGGCGCTGCCCTGGCGTGCGCCTGGGATTGGCCCCGCCGGTCAGGCGGGAGAATCCTGGCAGCATGCAAGAATCCCGGCAGCGCAGCCTCTGGCCGTCCGGAACGCCCAGGTCCAGGATATTGAAGCAGTGGCAGACCGGGCAGACGAAGCTGCATCCTCCGCAGGAGAGGCACTCTCGACCCAGAGCCTCCCAGTCTGCTCTCTCCATAGCCTGCCTGATCTGAGAGCAGGACCTATCCTGTGGCATTGCCCTTCTCGCCTCTTGCAGCAGCTTTGCTTTCTCCTGAAGATGCTCTGGCAGCGCAGGTTTCAGGAGGGCCCTGCCCGCATTCAGAATGAGAATCCCTGCAGGAGTCTCGGCCTGGCATAGAAATCCGTCCCCTACGTCGGTGAGCTGAAGGTCGCACGGATCTTTGGCCTCGGGTCCAGCCTCAAGCCCTGCACAGAAGCACTCTCTTCCGGGGCTAGTGCAGTTCTGAACGACCAGGGCCGTGGCTCTGCGGCGGCGGAAGTAGGCCTGGTCGGGTGGCTCTCGCCCGAATATCCTGTCCAGAAGGGCTATGGCATGCAGGTCGCAGGGCCGGATGCCAAACAGCAGCCGGGATGGTATCTCCTCCTCTTTAAAGATGTAGCGACCAGCTTCTTGAACGTATGTGAAAAGCGCCTCTTTATGGGGAAGCAGGAACTCTGTGATCGGAGTGAGGGGCTTGTCTTTCAGATCGAGGGGTTGGCCCTGCCAGGTGACAAATGATGGCCCTGCATCTGTTGACACCGGCGCAATGACCTCAATTCGCTCTCCCAATTCTTCCAGCAGGAAAGGAAGCTGGTCCTTCGGCAGGAATGCCTTCACGGTGCCTCCTTTTTCAGACGTGCTGCTGAGACCTTCAGCTCCGCAATCTTGGAAACCGGATCGAGAGACTGAGCAGTCAGAGCATTTGCAGGTGCTTCGGAGAAGTGGAACGGCAGGAAAAGATCGCCTTTGTGAACTCCATCGGCCAGCCTTGCCTCCACAGAAATGCTTCCACGTCGGGTCTCCACTCTGACTTTGGTGCCATCTCTTATGCCCATGAGCCTCGCATCCTCGGGATTCATCTTTACAAAAGGCGTGGGAACCTCTCTGTCAAGGAGAGAAGTCCTGCGGGTCATGGTCCCGGTATGAAAGTGGTACATGCTTCGCCCTGTGGTGAGCATGAAGGGATAATCCGCATCTGGAGTCTCAGGAGGATCGAGGTACAGAACCGGGCGAAAGCAGGCCCGGCCATGTGGGAAGCGGCTGACATGCATAACGCCAGTTCCAGGATGGTCTTTCGTAGGACAGGGCCACTGCAGCCCATCTGGTCCCAGGCGTTCATAGCTGATCCCTCCGTAGATGGGAGTGAGCGATGCGATCTCATCCATGACGTCGCCAGGCGAAGAGTATTCGGCCTTTGCTCCCAGCCGTTCTGTCAGGTCGCAGATCCACTCCCATTCTGCCCGGGCCTCACCGGGAGGGTCTACGGCCTTCCGGACGCGCTGAACCCGTCTCTCGGTGGAGGTGAAAGTGCCATCCTTTTCGGCGAAGCAGGCGGCTGGAAGGACCACATCGGCCAGAGCTGTGGTCTCCGTTGGGAAGATATCGCTTACCATCAGGAACTCCAGCCCTTTGAGGGCTTTTTGCACTCGGGATGTGTGGGGATAGCTCAGGACGGGATTTTCGCCAACTATTATCAGGCCTTTGAGACTTCCTGATTCTGCTGCCCACAGCATCTCAAGGGCGGTCAGCCCAGGTTCGCAGGGAATCTGGCCTCCCCAAGCCTCAACAAATTTGGCCTGGGCCTGGGGGCTGGACAGAAGCTGGTATCCTGAGAGTACATTGGGAAGGGCGCCCATGTCGCATGCCCCCTGGACGTTCTGGTGACCTCTAAGCGGATAGACGCCCGCTCCATCCCGTCCTACATTCCCTGTGGCCAGAGCCAGGTTGGCGAGGGCCTGGACGATGTCAGTTCCTCGAAAGTGCTGGGTGACGCCCATGGCATAGACGATTGCCCCGCGACTCGCCAGTCCAAAGATGGATGCAGCTTTGACCAAATCAGCTGCTGGAATTCCCGATATCTCCTCGGCCTTTTCTGCTGTGTAGGCACTCGTGGCCTGCAGCGTCTCTATGAAGCCGTCGGTGCGCTCTTTTATGAACTGTCGATCTGCCAGATCCTGTTGCACGATGATATTTAAGAGGCAGTTGATCCATGCCACATCAGTTCCCTGGCGAGGAGAAAGCCATAGGTCGGCCAGCTCAGCCAGGCGTGTTTTTCGTGGATCGACCACTATCAGCTTTGCTCCTCTGGACCGGGCCCGCAGAATGTAGGAGGCCACCAGTGGGTGCTGCTCAGTGGTATTGGAGCCGACGACCAAAATTGCATCGGAGCTCTGCAGGCTGGAGATCGAGCCGGTCATGGCGCCGCTTCCAAGAGCAAAGCCCAAGGCTGCAACTGTCGGAGCGTGGCAGAGCCTGGCCACATGGTCCACGTTGTTCGTCCCCAGAGCGGCCCGGGCCATTTTCATCAGCAGATAATTCTCCTCATTGGTTCCCTTGGCAGAGGTGAGGACTCCCAGAGCCTGCGGCCCAAACTCCTTCTGAATGCTCCTCAGGCTCGCCGCAGTCAGAGCGAGGGCTTCGTCCCAGGTGGTTTTGATCAGTAGATCGCCCTGCCGGATGAGAGGGCTTTTCAGCCTGTCCGGATGGCCGACGAAGTCTGCAGCCAGCCAGCCCTTGATGCAAAGACTGCCCCTAGACATGGGATGGGCGAGCGATGGTGATGTCCCCACGATCCGGCCGCCATCGACGTGCAGGAACATCCCACAACCGCATCCGCAATATATGCAGGTGGTGAGAACCTTCTCCATGAATTTTCAGGATAGACCTGGCAGGCAGAATATAACAAACTTTTGGCTCTTCGCTAAATTGTGTTGGTGAGATCGGGCATAAGATATCTCCTCAGCGCCTTCGTGTCTCCGTGGATGAGTTAGTGCATCACGTTTCAGTACAGAGTCATTAAGACCAACGGGATTTTGCGATTCGGGTTCAACCATACGAAATCGCGAGGTGCCAGAAATTTCTCAGGACTTTAGGATAGTTCGCATAGATATAGAGGCGTCATCTGGCCAAGCTGCCTTAATGCCAGACCGTCCTCATTCATTATCAGGTAGGTGTCCGGCGTCTTTTGGCCTGGGCACTTTCCGCTCTCTCGCATAAAGCTGCCAGCGTTCAGGGCCAGTGGGCCTCCTTTTCTCTGATAGATTCCAGCCTGGTGTGTATCCCCGTAAATGAAGCAGTCCACCCGCCCGAGGTTATGATCGCGAAGGAACCTCAAGATGGCTTCGTATTGCCGCTCCACAGGGGTGAAGCTGTGGTTCTTGAAAACACCTGACTTGAACCATTGCAGCAGACCGGAGAAATTCCACAGACAGTTCTCTAAATTCACCATCTCCCCGATGTAGGCAGAGCGATAGATGCTCTCGTAGGCATAGGTCATCATCATCTCGAGATCTGCTGGCAGCAGCTCCTCTCCAGAGAGCCTACGAAGCCCTCCCATCACCTGCATGGACATGGCCTGCATGCCGCCCAGATGATGGCCGTGGGTGCAGAGAAATCTCCGATGACAACAGCGAGCCTGGTAAGTTGGATAGAACAATTCGATCTCCAATCCATTGATGATCTGGTGCCAGCGAAGAGAGGGAACGTAAACTGGATAAAGATCGCCACGTGCCATTCGCTCCATGAATTCATCCTCCTGATTGAGGACCACGAGATGATGATCATGGTTTCCAACCACGTAGCGTATCCTCAAATCCATATCATTAAGGCTTTTCAAAAGATATATCGAGTCGCGAATGGCCTTCTCAGGCCGCACCCTCCATAGGTCGAAGATATCCCCGAGAAGCACGACCTCATCGCAACCATTTCCAAAGATCGATATCTCTTGCATCAATTGGTCGACCTTCTTTGGATCTTTCAATGTCGATGATGATAAGCCAAAATGGGTATCTGAGATCACTATCGATGTCGTGTGCATCCCCTCCGTAACTCATCATTCTATTACTGTTATTATTTATAAATAAGTTGTGGGCAGATTGAATTATGATGCAGTTGAGAGCCCTTTCAAGCAAAAGGCAAAAATATGTTCTAAAAAAGCAAAACTATTGAAATGATCGACATCGCCATTCCCAAGGGCAGCCTGCAAAACCAGACGCTACAGCTCTTCGAACAGGCAGGCCTTGAGGTCAAGAGAACAGAGAGAGAGTATAATGCTCGAATCGATGATCCCCGCATCGGCAAGGTAAAAATCCTCCGCCCCCAGGAGATACCAGGGTATGTGGCCAAGGGCTACTTCGACCTGGGGATCTCAGGCACAGACTGGATAATGGAGTCTGGTTCCATAGTGACCAAGGTCACAGAGCTGAACTATGGCAAGATGGGTCCCGGCAAGGTGAAGCTGGTGGTGGCTGTGCCTGAATCTGAGGAGATTTACTCTGCCAGCCAGATAAAACAGGGAAGCCGTGTGGCCACTGAGTATCCCAACTTGACCAGGTCATTCTTCCAGAAGCTTGGCATACCTGTGGAGATTCAGTTCTCCTTTGGCGCCACAGAAGCCAAGGTTCCGGAGTTGACCGATGTTGTTGTGGACCTCACAGAGACCGGATCGACCCTGAAGAAGAATGGCCTGAAGATCATAGAAGTCATGCTTGAGTCCACATCAGAGCTGATCGCAAACAAGAGGAGCTGGGCGGACCCGCAGAAACACGATGACATCGTAGCTGTGGAGACGCTCCTCTCTGCAGTCATGAGGGCACGGGGCAAAGTGCTGCTGAAGATGAACGTGCCTGAGGACAAGATAACCGGTTTGATTGCCATTCTGCCTAGCATGAAGAACCCCACGATCTCGAAGCTCTACAACTCAGGCTACTGTGCCGTTGAGACGGTCGTTGACAGATCTCTTGTCAACCTGCTCATTCCCCAGTTGAAAAAAGCAGGGGCTGAGGACATCTTGGAGCTGGCAATCTCAAAGATAGTTCCTTGAAGAGCAGCGGGCGCGGGGGGATTCGAACCCCCGATCTACAGCTTAGGAGGCTGCCGCCTTATCCTGACTAGGCCACGCGCCCTTTTCGCCTTTTCGTATAACCAGCACGTATATCAACCTAGCGAATCAAAAATCAACCTAGCGGATCAAAACGCCGCTCAACACAACCACGAAGAGTCCCAGGAAGAACCAGCCCAAGATCCCCTCCAGCATTGCAAGATGTCTGTAGAAGCCCACTGGATAAGTATTAACAGGAGCCTGGGAGGTGGTGAACATGGCGATGCTGAAATAGAGGGCATCAGTCAGGGACACGCGCGTGCTGGGCCGCAGCCCCGAATTTCCTGGAAGCTCAAATCCCTCTATCTCAAACTTGTTCATTCCTTTTCCAGCCCAGAATATCACGCCAAACAAGAGAATGGTAAAGAGGCAGCAGACTGCAGTATAGCTCACGCGAACCCCATAGCCGCAGGAGATCCATGATACGATGTCCGAGATCTTCGCCCAACCCCATGGCTCCAGGTCCTGACCTATTTTGCGGTACTGGTAGTAGCAGTCGTCTGCATCATCGAACCACTCCAGGCTCTTGTAGTTCTTCACCAGCGCAAGATACGCAGCCCCATCGTATACCATGCGATCCTTTATGGCGTTCCACCGCACCACGAACTTGGTAAAGTCTGCCCCATTTAGGTTGATCTTTGCGCTATCTCCGAACGACACATTGTCAAGCTGCATGCTATAGAGCCTGGCGTCCTCGAGGATCAAGCCTTTATCGAACCTGGCATTGACAAAATAAGCGTTGTCTGAGAACCTTGTCACCCCAAAGAAGGCTGGATCCACGAAGAGCACATTGGCAAAATCTGAGAATCCCCCGAAGTTCGCCAGGCCGAAGGTATTGCCTCTGAGGAACCGAGCGCCTCGGAAGACCACATCGCTATTGAAGCGCGTGGCTGCAAATGTGGCATTTCCCCGGAACTGAGCATTGAGAAAGGTAACATGGCCCTCGAACTGGGACTGCAGAAAGCTCACATTCTCAAAGCGAGCATTCTCGAAATAACCGAGCCTGGAGAACTTTGCAAAATTGTAGTCCACATCTCTGGAGAAGCTGGCTGCCATGAAGATCGCGTCCTGTCCAAACTGAACGCTTCCGAAACTCGTGTCGTTGAAGAAGCGCGCGCTCGTGAAGGAGGCGAGGCCCGCAAAGACAGCATCGATGAAGTCAGCCTGCCCAAAGAACCTGGAACCTGCGAACTTGGCATCCCCAAGAAATCTGGCCTTGGAAAAGCTGACATTCTTTTGAAAAACAGTGCCCCTGAGGTCCAGTGGCTCATTGAATGTCACGCCCACGAAGTTCAAAGATCCCTGGAACTGGGAGTTAGTGATCCTCACCGACTGCCTCACAGGCTCGGCCAGGTGGCTCAAATCAAGGGACCCGGCTATTGTGACATTATCATAATTCAGTGGTTCGCCTGTCACGATTTTGGACAAGATCTCCTGGGCCTTGATGACAGTCGGACCTGCGCCATCCAAAGGCGGTTCGATGAAATCGGGCTGCGCCACGCAGGCTCCGCAAAGCAGCAGAAAGGCTGCAAATATCGCCATCCATCTGATTAAAACCGTCATCTGATCATCACCTTGCCAAGGGTGACTAAAAAGAGGGCGAGCAGCAGCCATCCCAAGATTCCCTCCAGTATGACGTAATATCTGTGCCTGCCAACGGGAAGGAAGTCAATGGGCCCCTGGGACAG
This sequence comes from Methanosaeta sp. PtaB.Bin018, assembly GCA_002067755.1. Classification (GTDB taxonomy): domain Archaea; phylum Halobacteriota; class Methanosarcinia; order Methanotrichales; family Methanotrichaceae; genus Methanothrix. The sequence goes on along the minus strand of MVQH01000068.1, from coordinate 15,346 downwards.
AAATATCATGGTGCTGAAGAAGATGGCATTTCTGAATGTCACATGCTCTGGCAGAGCGTATGTCTCTGCAGGACCTTGCAGCGGCTGGGCAGACCTGCGAATGCCATCTCCAAGCCAGAAGACCATGGCGAAGATCAAAATTGTCAGCAGCGACCAGGCCACAGCATAGCTGGGCCTCACGCCGTAGCCGCAGGATAGATGAGCCAGGGCATCAATGGCTTTTGACCAGCCCAGGCTCTTATGCTCCTGGTTCAGTCTTCTGTATTGATAATAGCAGTCGTCCTCATCGCTGGACCATCCCAGGTTGCGATAGTTGTTCACAAGCGCAAGATAGGCCCCTGGATCCCAAAGCAGGTGACCTTTGATCTCTCTCCAATGGACTTTAAGCCGATCGATGTTGGAGTCATTCAGGATGATTCGAGCATTTCGACCATAATTTCCATTCTCCAGAAGGAAGGTTGAGATCAGAGCGCCCTTCAGGATCAGATCATCTGCAAAAGAAGCCCCTTGGAAGCTTGCGATCTCTTCGAATTTGGTCAGTCCAAAGATTGCTCTGTCCTGAAATTGAGCTCCTGAAAAGTAAGCGGCGTCTGAAAAGCGAGCCAGTCCGAAGTTTGCCTCTCCTGCAAAGGTGACATCGCCAAAAGAGCACAGCCCCTGAAACCTCGAAAGGCCGAATTTCGTCGGTCCGCCAAAGAAGGCACCAGAAAAGCTGGCTCCGTCGTCGAATCTGCTGCGAATGAAGTTGGCCTCTCTGCTGAATTTGGCAGAACTGAAATCTGCCGCCCCCAGAAAGCCCACATCTGAGAAGCTGGCGTTGCCAAGGAAAAGGGCGGCAGAGAAGAAGGAATAGCCTCCGAATTTCGAATAGTTAAAATCTACATCCCGAAATTCAACATCGTTGAAGCTGGAATCTTTGTCGAACTGAGAGTCCACGAAGCTCGCAAATCCCAGAAACTTTGCACCATCGAAGGCAGCAGGCTGGTGGAAGGCTGTGCCTGTGAAGCTGACGTTTCCAAAGGTGGTACCAAGAAAGATTACATCCTTCTCCAGGGTCAGGCCATTGAAGTTGGCATCGGCGACGGTACAGTTTATGAGCGAAAGAACGCTCTTTGCCCTGGCCTCGGGAAGAGCGCACAGGTCAATGTCCCCCACGATAGTTGCGCCTTCGCAATAAACCGGCTGGCCTTCAGCCATCCTGGAGATGATTTCGCTGGCTGGGACCTGGGAGGGTGCTTTTGCCGATGCACTACAGCCTCCCGCGACGATGACAAGCAGCAGGGCCAGAACAACCACAATCCGACGAGACATTTTCCGAAGATATGGATGGTCCTGATGGCAATATAATTCTTTTTATCTCACCTGGGGAGCGAGAAGGGACATTGGACAGGCTTCGCGCCACATAAGATAAGTATTTACCCACGGACAAATCTTTTTTCCAGGTAACATGGACAGTCCAGATAACATAGACGGCATTGAGGCGAAAAAGACACTCGCCAAGCAGGGTTATCATCTCGTCGGCTCAGGAGCAGTCAAGCCCTGCCTCTGGCTCAATCGCAGTATGCGCGGCGGGGATCAGTGCTACAAGCACCACTTTTACGGCATCTCTAGCCATCGTTGCGTGCAAATGACGCCAACACTTCGCTGCAATCACCTCTGCTTGTACTGCTGGAGGCCGATCGACAGCGTTCTGCCAGAGGAGGAGCCCATGGAGCCTGCTGCGCTTCTGGATGGCATCCTTCACGAGCAGCAGAGAATACTCTCAGGATACGGCGGGGCCAAGACCACAGACAGATCCAGGCTAAAGGAGGCCCTGGAGCCCAAACACGTCGCCATCTCCCTCATGGGCGAGCCTACCATTTATCCATATCTGCAAGAGCTCATCGATCTTATCTCAAGACGGAAAATGACATCTTTCTTGGTCAGCAATGGAACGAACCCAGAGGTCCTGGAGAGCATCAGGCCGACCCAGCTATACATCAGCCTTAATGCACCCGATGAGGGGATGTATCGGCGCATATCACAACCCAATGGTCCATTCTGGCCCAAGATCCAAGAGAGCTTGAGCATTCTAAAAAATCACAATTGTCGCAGCGTCGTCCGCATGACCGTAGCACGCGGCCTGAATATGGAGCGGCCAGTGGATTTTGCCCGACTTCTTGAGTCTGCAGAACCTGATTTTGTAGAGGTTAAAGCCTATATGCATCTTGGCCGCTCGAGAACCAGGCTCGACCGACAGGCCATGCCAGATCATGCCGAAGTCTTGAGCTTTGCAAGAGCGCTCGGGAATGAGATGGGCTATGAGCTTTCGATGGATGTGCCACTCAGCAGGGTTGCTCTCCTCTCCAGCGGCCGAATCTGCAGAAGCCTGGACTCGTAGAAGTGCCTTTTAGGATAAAAGCAGGGCCAATTCCCTCCAATTCATTTGCGGGAGTGGTCACATTTTATGGGGCCGACCAGTGCTAGCAAAGGATGAGGGGATCGTGCCAAAAGGAGATTTGACCATTTTCTGTGCGGAAGCTATATTTGCTCTTGCTTTCAATGCTTTGCGAAGAGTGCGCTATGATAGACAAGAAAGAGCTCATGAAACGCGAGTCTGAAGCTATATTTCAGACCTACACCCGCCAGAGCATTGCGCTGGTGCGTGGCTCAGGTGCAACTGTGTGGGACTCAGACGGCAAAGAGTACCTGGACTTCGTGGCAGGCATCGCAGTCAACAACGTGGGCCATTGCCATCCAGACGTCGTCGAGGCCATAAAAAAACAGGCTGAGACGCTTATCCATACGTCCAATCTGTACTACACAGAGAACCAGGTTATTCTGGCAGAGGAGCTGAAGAAGCTCACGGGCATGAGTAGGGCCTATTTCTGCAACTCAGGAGCCGAGAGCGTGGAGGCAGCCCTCAAGCTAGTACGTCGTGCCACTGGCAAGTCGAAGATCGTAGCTGCCGAGCGCAGCTTTCACGGCCGCACCCTTGGAGCCCTGGGCAACACCTACAAGCCAATTTACCGCGAGCCTTTCCGCCCCCTCGATGAGGCAACGTTCGTTCCATACAATGATCAAGAAGCCCTGAAGGCAGCCGTGACCCAGGACAAGGGCGCAGTAATTCTGGAACCAGTTCAGGGCGAAGCAGGAGTCTATGTGGCAGATGCAGACTACCTACGCGCCGCTCGCCAGATCTGCGACGATGTTGGCGCTCTGCTCATCTTCGATGAGGTGCAGACAGGCTTTGGCCGCACTGGAAAGTGGTTTGCAAAGGAGCATTCCGGGGTTTTGCCGGATATGATTACCCTGGCCAAGGCCATGGCAGGAGGCCTGCCCATGGGCGCCATGCTCGCCACGGGTGCTGTAGCAGATGCATTCCAGAGGGGCGACCACGGGTCTACCTTTGCCGGAGGTGCACTTATCAGTGCCGCTGCGCTGGCAACAATCAGGGTCATACAGAAGGAGAATCTGGTGCAAAGGTCTGCGAAGCTGGGGGCATACCTGCGTGCAAAGCTGAAAGACCTTTGTCCGCGCGAGATAAGAGGCCTTGGCCTGATGGTGGGCATGGACCTGGACGCAGATTGCAAGGCCCTGGTGGAGAATGCACTGCAAAAAGGGGTCCTGCTCAACAGCACAAACGAGCACACCATTCGCCTCATCCCGCCCCTGGTGGTAACTGAAGAGCAGATCGACAGAGTGGTGAGGGTCATTGGAGAGTCGCTAAAAAATGCTTCCTAAGCTCCGACCGTGTCTGAGTATGCTCAAGCCTTACGTCGCAGGAAAGGGCTTTGCAGAGGTATCCCAAAGATACGAGCTGAAGCCGGAGGATATCGTAAAGCTGGGCAGCAATGAGAATCCCTATGGTCCCAGCCCAAAGGTAGCAGAGGCTTTGAAGAGAATATCTCCTTCGAGGTACCCTGAGCCAGAGGAGCTGATGGCAGGTCTGGCGAAGTATACTGGTTTTCCCGAGGAGATGATAGCAATTGGGGCTGGCATGGATGGGGTGATGGACACTTTAACGCGGCTCTTCCTGGAGCCTGGCGACAGAACTTTCATTCCCACGCCGACCTTCAGCTACTACGAGATCTTGACCATCATGGCCGGAGCCACGCCGGTTTTTTCGCCGCGAGAAGACGGATTCAGGGCCTCAACGGATCTGCCCAAAGGCACGAAGATGGCCTTCATATGCTCCCCGAACAACCCCACTGGTGACGTCATCTCCGAGGAGGACTTACGAACCATATTGGAGAGCACTGATGCTATAATATTCCTGGACGAGGCCTATGTAGAGTTCGCCGACGCCTCCCTCATCGACCTGGTGAAGGAGTACGAGAACCTCGTAGTCGGCCGAACCATGTCCAAGGCCTTCGGACTGGCGGGCATGCGCCTCGGCTATGCCGTTGCGCATGAATGGATCGCAGATCAGTACCGCAGAGCTGCCCCTCCATTCTTCAGCATAACCTGCGCCTCTGTGGCTGCGGGAGTGGCTGCGCTCTCTGATCTGGACTTCATGCATCAGTCTGTGAAAAAAATTCGTGCTGAGAGGATGCGACTGCAAAAGGAGATCGAATCCCATCCTTCGCAAGCCAACTTCATTTACATCGATACAGCAGAGCCTTCAGACGAGTTCGTGGAGAGATTCCTGAAAAGAGGCATCATCATTCGGGACTGCCGCTCATTTAGGGGAGCGGGTGAGAACCACGTGCGCGTGACAGTGGGGACGCCAGCAGAGAACGACCGCTTTCTTTCTGCATTCCGAGAGATATGTACATAGCGCTCACTGGCACTCCGGGCACTGGAAAGACGACGGCCGCCCGGCTCCTTCCCTACAAAGTCATAGACATCAATGCTCTTGTGAAGGACGGGCTTAACTTTGGGCTGGACCCATGTCGGGGCTGCCTTGAGGCTGACATGGAGGGGCTTGGCAAGCGCCTGAAAGAGCAGTATTCTGAAGAGATCTGCATACTGGAAGGCCATCTATCCCACCACTTCGCAGACCGGTCGATAGTCCTGAGGCTGGATCCCGCAGTTCTTCGACTGCGTCTGGAGGCGCGCGGCTATTCGCATGAGAAGACACGAGAGAATCTGGAAGCTGAGGCGCTAGATGTGATTCTTGTCGAGGCCGTGGAGCAATGCCACCGCGTGGATGAGATCGACACCACAGGAAGGACGCCGCAGGAGGTAGCAAATCTGATTACGAAAATAATCGAAGGCGAGATCGATCTGCCTCCCGGCCAGGTAGACTGGATGTATTACATTGAACAGCGTCATCCATCCTTCTTCACTGCCCGGCTCTCGTCCACAACGATGTAATCCTTCACTGCAACTACGGAACTGAAGGGTATTAGCACGAACTTTCCCTGCTCCCTGTACTTCATGCGATTGAGCTCTGAATCGGGCCTCACCACCAGGTCCACGAGCTTTCCTGTCTTAAGCTCGAAGACCACGTTCTCAAGCTCTCCCAACACCGCCCCGTCGATGTTCACAATCTCCTTGCCGGCCATAGTTCCCGCGAACACCTTTCCCATTCTCCAAACACCATCCCATTGAGCAATTCAAATGCGATCTGGTCTCTATCTGTAGCCGATCAACGAGCTGGGTTCGATCTTCACTCCGCCCTTGAACCTCTCGCTGATGCGCTCGTAGTAGCTTACCATGCTCTCCTCCACGCTCGGCCTGACCTTCTTTAAGGCCTCAAGGTAGTGGCTCATATCCACTCTATCAAGGTTCTCACGCATTGCCAGCATTGCAGCCTCGCAGCAAAGCGAATCCAGATCAGAGCCCACATAGCCCTCTGTCAGTTCTGCCAGCTCCTCCAAATTGACATCCTCGCTGTTTGGTATCCTTTTAGCATGAATTTTAAGGATCTCATACCTGCCCAGCTTATCCGGCGGTCCTATCAGGAGCAATCGATCGAACCTGCCAGAGCGCAAGAGCGCCGGGTCAAGGATGTCCGGGCGGTTTGTGGCTGCTATTACCACCACGTCCTTCAGGGAGTCCAGACCATCCAGCTCAGCCAATAACTGGTTTACCACCCTTTCCATAACATGGCTGCTCTCTTCCAGCCCCCTCATAGGCGCGATGGCATCAAGTTCGTCGAAGAATATGATTGCAGGAGAGACTTGCCTTGCCTTGCGAAAGATCTCTCGTATGGCTTTCTCCGATTCTCCAACCCACTTGGAGAGCATCTGGGGCCCACGCACGCTGATGAAGTTGGCGTTGGTCTCGTTGGCAACTGCCTGGGCGATCATGGTCTTGCCAGTGCCGGGCGGACCGTAGAGCAAGATGCCCCTGGGAGGGCGAATGCCCATCTGGCGGAACTTCTCAGGTCGCATGAGTGGCCACTCGATCGCCTCGATGAGCTCCTGCTTAAGGGTACCAAGACCACCCAGGTCGTTCCAGGTCACATGCGGCACCTCTACCAGAACTTCTCTCATGCTGGAAGGCTCGATCTCCTTCAGGGCATCCTCAAAATCGCTGCCCACAACCAGCATCTTGTCGATGACCTCCTTTGGAATCTCATCCTCTGAGGCCATATCCGGGAGGTAACGGCGCAGGGCTCTCATGGCAGCTTCTTTGCATAGAGCGCTTATGTCTGCGCCCACAAAGCCATGCATCCTGTCAGCCATGCTTTCAAGGTTGACGTCTTCGGCAATTGGCATATTTCGCGTGTGGATCTGCAGTATCTCCACCCTTCCCGCTCGATCTGGAACTCCTATCTCAATCTCCCTGTCGAACCTGCCGGGACGCCGAAGGGCTGGATCGATGGCGTCTTCCCTGTTTGTCGCCCCTATCACCACGACCTGGCCGCGCTCCTTCAGGCCATCCATCATTGCCAGGAGTTGAGCCACTACGCGCCGCTCTACCTCACCCGTGACCTCTCCGCGCTTGGGAGCAATTGAGTCGATCTCGTCGATGAATATGATGGATGGTGCCCCCTTCTGAGCCTCTTCGAAGATCTCTCGCAGCCTCTGCTCGCTCTCGCCGTAATACTTAGACATTATCTCCGGCCCTGCTATGGAAAAGAAGTTAGCTCCACTCTCATTGGCCACTGCCTTCGCGATGAGCGTCTTGCCTGTGCCTGGGGGCCCAAAGAGAAGTACGCCCTTTGGCGGCTCAATTCCAAGCTTCTGAAAGACTTCGGGATGCTTCATGGGCAGCTCGATCATCTCCCGAACACGCTGCACCTCCGCTCGCAGCCCGCCAACATTCTCATAAGTGGTCCCCGTGGCCTTGACGGAGCGAACGCTTTTGGCCGGCTTCTCCAGGAGAATGATCTCGGTTCGCTCGCATATTACAACGACGCCATTGGGATTTGTTTCTGTTACGACCAGAGGCACTGCCTCCATACGGCCCACGAATGGATGAGTGCCGGAGCTCATGATGGGAAGAATATCGCCTTCCACCACAGGACGCTTCAGCGTCTGGCGGCGAATCATATCGGCTGCCTCGTCGCCATAATGCATGTGCGAGCCAGATGGCGGAGCGAGGACAATGCGCTGTGCGTCAGCATATCTGGCCTTGCGAATCTTCACGCGATCTCCAATTCCCACCCCAGCGTTCTGGCGAATGAATCCGTCTATCCTGATGTAATCCTGTGACCAGTCCTGCCGGTCAGCGCGCCATACCTTGGCTGCAGTTAGCCTCTTTCCCTCGATCTCGATGATATCTCCCGGAGAAAGCCTTAAAGTGAGCAGAGCATTTGGGTCCAGCCTGGCAATGCCCCTGGCTGAGTCGTTCGGATAGGCCTTAGCCACTTTGAGAAGAATATCCTTCACTTCCCACACACCTTGCCTTTATTTTAACCCAATAGATTTAAATCTATCCGACATTGAACGCAATTTTATAAGGAAGAGAGGAGATATGAAAAATTATGGATCGCCTCGAAGAACTGATTGCAGCCGCCCGCGGAGAACTGGAGGTTGACCTCCTGATCGAAGGCGCAAGGATCGCTAATGTTCTCTCAGGCGAGGTGCACAGAGCAAACGTCGCTGTCCACAAAGGCCGAATAGTTGGCTTCGACTGCACAAGCGCTCTCCAGGTTTTAGATCTCGGCGGCAGGATCCTCGCGCCGGGATTCATCGACGGACATGTGCACATCGAGAGCGCCATGGTCACCATTCCGGAGTTTGCGCGCGCAACAGTCCCAAAGGGCACGACTTCTGTGGTCATCGATCCCCACGAGATAGCCAATGTATGGGGCGAAGAGGGCATCTACTACATGCTCGACTCATCCAAAAATGTTCCTTTGAATGTCTTTTTGATGCTTCCTTCCTGCGTTCCAGCTACCAGCATGGAGACCTCCGGGGCGACCTTGGACTCTGAAACCCTTGCCAAGCTGATCGACCACGAGAGGGTCCTTGGCCTTGCCGAGGTTATGAACTATCCAGGAGTAATTTTCCGCGATCCGGAAGTCCTGAAAAAAATCAGGCTGGCAGGAAGAAAGCGCGTGGACGGCCACGCTCCGAGGCTCTCCGGGCGCGACTTGTCGGCGTATATATCGGCGGGCATCAAGTCCGACCACGAGTGTACGAGCCTGGAAGAGGCGAAGGAGAAGCTACGCCAGGGAATGTACATCATGATCAGGGAGGGGAGCGCAGCGAAGAACTTGCGCGATCTCGTGCCGCTCGTCACGCCTCAAAACGCCAGGCGCTTCATCTTCGTCTCAGACGACAGGCATCCTGCAGACATTCTCAAAGAGGGGCATATCGACTTCATGATACGGACCGCCATCGAAGAGGGGATCGATCCAATCCTTGCTCTGCAGATCGCAAGCCTGAATGCTGCAGAGTACTTCGGCTTGAGAGATCTTGGAGCCATAGCTCCCGGATACAGGGCTGATATTGCGGTTCTGGACAGTCTGAGAAACCCACATGTTGTCATGGTGATTAAGGATGGAAGGACTGTGGCAGAGGAAGGCGATCTTATCGTAGGGCTGCAGAGTGCCCCCGTGCCCAAAAGAAGGTCTATGCAAATCGGCAAGATTGGCCTTCAATCATTCGAGATAGCAGCCAAAGCTGGCATGGCCAGGGTCATCGGCATAATACCCGACCAGATCATCACAAAATCCCTGCGCCTTCGACCCAAGATTGCGGGCAGCAGGGTTGTCTCTGACACCCAGCAGGATATTTTGAAGATGGCCGTCGTAGAGAGGCACAAGGCGACTGGCAATGTGGCCCTTGGGCTGGTACAGGGCTTCGGCCTTTTATCAGGAGCTCTTGCCACATCAGTCGCCCACGACTCCCATAACATCGTCTCCGTCGGGGTCACAGATGAAGATATGCTTGCAGCCGTTCAGTCTATTGCCCAGATGAACGGAGGCATGGCTGTAGTTTTGGGCGGCAAGGCCCTGGCTAGATTACCGCTGCCAGTGGCAGGTATGCTCTCAGAGAGATATATGCGAGAAGTGGCAGACGGGATAGAAGAATGCATTGACGCAGCCCGCGTGCTGGGATGCAATCTGCCGGACCCTTTCATGACCCTTTCATTTCTATGCCTGCCGGTAATTCCTGAGCTGAAGCTGACCGACAGGGGCCTGGTGGATGTGAACGAGTTTGGCTTTGTGCCTTTGTTCGACCAAACATCCAAAGGATCATAGAGATCTGTTTGGTGCGAGCCTGGCTCGCCATCCTGGACGAGTATATTAAAAATATATGAGTTTGGTTATAAATCTAAAATTGCCTGATAAAAGCATCATGTAAATGGAACATCCGAACATGTGATCGACCGCAACCTATATCCACTTCCTACAATACATTATACAGCATGAGGCATATCGCACTTTATCTACTAACCATCTCCTTGGCAATGATCATGGCAGGGACGGGCCAGGATGCTGAATACTGGCTCGCACAGGCGGCCAGTGACTACCACAATGGCACCTACTCCCTTGCACTACAGGACATCGACGAATACCTTGATCTGAACTCATCCGATCTATGGGCATGGAACTTCAAGGCCAATCTGTTGATCAAGCTGAAAAGATATCAAGAAGCGATTGATAGCTTTGATCAGATCATCCAGCTTGATCCGTCCAACTCCCAGGCCTATAATGATCGTGCCCTAATCCTTTCAGGTGCTCTGAGGCAAGACCAAGATGCTTTGGATTCTCTAGATAAAGCCCTTGAGATCAACCCGAACGACGCCAACATCTGGTACAACAAGGGCATAATCCTGGAGAAGCAGAAGAGATACAACGACTCTTTAGATGCGTTCAGCAGAGCTACGACCCTTGATCCATCTCTTGACAAAGCATGGTATCGACAGGGCCTTGTTTTAGGGATGATGGGCAGGTACAACGACTCTTTGCATTTTTTGGATTTGGCGATCGAACGGAATCCGAAGAATGCCGATGCCTGGAACACGAAAGGGCTTGTTCTTATGGAGCTAAACAGTAGCGAAGATGCACTGATGTGCCTTGATAAGGCTGCATCTTTGGACCCATCCAACCAGGATCTACTCAATAATAAGAATGAGGCATTGATGGCCGCGGGGAGGCAGCCAGAGAAGAGAACTGTGTTGGATTTCAGCTAACCTGAAGGCAGGACAGGTGTTAATTTTTTAGCTTTTGGGTTCGAATACCATTCATGTGTGGCGGCTCATTGGAATAACTCTGTTAATAACATATAAATAATATATATTTCTCTCTAACCTCGGAGGAGGGGTCGATGAAGGTGTTTAAAAGCTACTCGTTCGAGGAAGAGAATCTGATCGAAAAAGAGATTCTGATCGAAAGGGAGCTATGTGAGTTGTTTCCAGCCGAATGGCTGAGAAACTTTGCCTTATGGCTGTGTGACGTCTCCAGTCGCCCGAACCTGGACGACAAGCCGTCTGATGAGATCAGACTGTCCCTTTTGAATCTTTTTCATTGCAATGTTTATGCCAAACCAGCTTGCTTTGTCTATTTCCGGGTACTCTCTTATGATCCCTGAGCCTTTTGGCAATTCAATGCGAAATTTATTGCTCACGATCTTAGTCTCGTCCAGGTCCTTCTCCAGGGCCCAAGCGTGGACGGTCTTTCTGCTCCGAAGCCTAAGCTCTCCCAGCGCAATAAAATCGCCGTCGACCTCAAAGCCGGTCTCCTCCTTGAACTCGCGCTTTGCAGCAGCCAGAGGGCTCTCGTCCCCTTCGATCAGGCCTTTGGGCATCGACCAGGCACCATCATCCTTCTTCGCCCAGAATGGACCTCCAGGGTGGACGAGCAACACCTCGAGCTCTCCATCTCTGAACCTGAAGAGCAAAATGCCCGAGCTTTGCAACTACCACACCTTCAGGTCGATCGCCTCTATTCGCAGCCTTGCCCCCTCTGAGTGCACCACAACTCCGGAGTGCACCTTCTGCATCATGCAGTGCTGGGGCAGAAACCTCACTGTCTCGCCCACATCAGGCCTCTTTCCCTTGCAGATCACGCCCTCAAAGGCAACGACCATGCAAATTCCAATGTCCCTTGGCATCAAAGATCCATTTATGAGATGCACAGGCCCTACGAGATGCACCGTGGCGATCCCCTGCTCGTACCTGAGGATCCTGGCAAAATGGGTGATGGGGCATCCGAGAGGACGGTAGCGCAGCACCTCACCATCCTTCGGATCGGCTTTTGCGTTGAAGGGATGCAGGTCCTCTCTGCAGGAGGGCTCGCCTGGAAGCGGGCCGAGTGTGAAGTCGGCGTGCAGTCCATCCATGACGCCGATTATCTCCTCCTGCTCTGCTGTCCGAGCTGCCAGAAGCTCTGCGATCTTCTCGGCCCTGCCACGGAACCTGTCCTGCTTTAAAATAGGACATCTCTCCAGGCTCCTCACGTCCACCAGTGTGGCTGCGAAATCCCTACAGCTTCTGTGGCCGCATTCACCGCAATTGAACCCCGGCAGAAGCTTTGCGATATGCGACATGCCCTCCCCCCGCCAAACCCCTTTTCACTCGCCACTGTATTGCATGAAGCCGTCGAGATGGCGCAGCATTCCATGGTGGCGTTCCTTGCTTACGCGAAGCTCTCCTGTGCACAATGTGCAGATAGCAAGGGGTGGATTGTGCCGCAGAAGCATCTCGCCTGAGATCTCCGGCCAGGAACGGACCAGCTCCGACATCTCTGACGAGCCCTTGCCAGTGAGGCCATTGGCCTCGATGATCCTGCATTTGGGGTTTGTCTCTATTATGCGCTCCCTGAAGACCTCACGCTCCGCCTGTGATACCAGATCACCCTTGGTCATCACAGCAGCGTCAGCTGTTGTGAGGAGCGGCCCCACTTTCAGAGGGCTGTTGGGGCCACAAGTCACATCTATCACACAAACCGCCAGGGCTTTGTCTGGATAGGGCGCACAGCGAAGGCAAAGCCCTGCGGTCTCGCATAGCAGTAGATCTGCTCCTTCGGACTTTGCCCATCGAAGCATCTCGTCCACATTGTAAATGGCGTAGTGATCGGGGCACATATCTCGGGAGAGGCCCACTGCGACAGGCACCTGAAGCCTCTTGAACCTCGAGTCGTCCTCTGTCCATATGCAGTCGATCTTGACCAGAGCAGGCCTTTGGCTAGCACGCAGCAGGTCCCTGACCGCATGGATGAGCACCGAGGTTTTGCCTGAGCCAGGCGTCCCGGCCACCACCACCATCTTCAAGCCACTACCTCGCCCTGACGGATGGTCTCACGCAGGCCCGTGAGCCAGCCGTCCACTTTTTCGATATCTTTGAAGACGCTGTGCTCCTGCTTGCTTGTGCTTATGATCTTAGTCATGCCCCCGTTCTTCATCACTATCCTGCGGGATGCCATCAGTGCCAGCATGGGATCATGAGTCACTACTATCACGATCTTGCCCTCTCCAGCAAGCAGGCGAAGGGCCTCTTGCTTTTTTATGCCTGCATTCTCGATCTCGTCGATGAGCACAATTGGAGAGTCGCTGATGACGGCAATGTCCGCAGTCATGAGGGCTCGCGACTGGCCTCCGCTCAGGATGGTGAGATGGTGCCCAGGATCGATCGGCTCGCCAGTAAGTGTGTTGGCAAGCTCAATGACTTTGCTGGCAAGACCTGGATCCTTCCCACGGGATTTGGCGTGCATCCTCAGGAACTCGCAAACAGACATGTCGGCCAGGAAGTGCATATTCTGCGAGAGCTGAGCCACGAGCTTCTTCCTGGGGTCATTGCGCTGCTGTGAGTCAGGGGGCTCGCCGTTTATGAGGATCCTCCTGCAGGAGGGGGTGTCGCCCTGAGCAAACTGCTCGATGTCAGCGATGAGCGTGCTCTTGCCTGAGCCTGTCGGGCCTACGATTCCAATTATCTCTCCCCGGCTAATATCAATCCTGTCCTGTGCATCTGCATTTCCATCTTTGTCCACGCCGCCGATGATAGTCATAGTGAGGGGCTTCTTGGTTTGATCTGCTACCTGGAACATGCTCTGTCCTCCAAAAACTCCACTGCGTCCTCCCATCGAGAGACGATTATGTCCGGCTGCAGACTGTACAAGGTGAGATCCTCTCTGGCCCTTGCCACTCCGCCGCCTGTGATGTTCAAAAGAATGATGTCGCCCTGCAAGACTTTGCCCGTCTCCACAGCCTGCTCCAGCGCTGCCACTGCTATGGCTGGCGCATTCAGGATGTCGATTCCCTCCGACTGCTCGAAGAGCCGTTTGGCATCTGCCGCCTCCCGGTCGCATATTCCATAGACATCGCCGCCCGTAGCCTCCAGGGCGTCCTTGACCCCTCCGGCAATTGCGAATGGCGGCCTCCTGTTGAAGAGGACGTCATCGAACATCTCAGCAGCGAAGGCATCAGGCTCTTTGCACTTCCAGGCAAAGTAGATGGGCGCATTGGGAACATTCTGGGCCAGATGCAGCATCGGAAGATCTGACCCAAAGCGGCCATCCCTTATCAGTCGCAGCGCAGCCTCCCACGCAGCGATCCCGCCAGTGCCGCTTCCTACTGCCTGGAAGTAGTGCTGTGGAATGCGTCCGAGCTTGAGAACCGCATCGAGCATTACAGTTCCCATGCCGTCCCTTCGGGCGATGTTCCTGGCTCCGCCTTCTGGAACATATCCTGGCCTCGTCTGAACCTTCTCTGCCACTGTGATGGCATCATAGTAATCGCCCTTTACGCCCACCATGGTTATTGGACCTGGTCTCACAGTTATCCACATTCTGGGAAGGGCCCTCTCGGGAACGAACAAGGCCAGAGGCTGGCCTGTCTGCGACGCAACTTGGGCAAAGGCGCGCGCGGTATTTCCTGCCGATGCCACAACCAGGGTTAAGCCATCGCCACGCTCCATCAGCCTCTGCATTGTAGGGGCAGCCTCCAAATCCTTGAAGCTGCAGGTGGGCATCTTTGCTCCGCGCTCAGGCCAGTAGCCGCTAAAGCTGATGTAAAGGCTCTCCAATCCCAGCTCAGCAGCAAGGCCCCGGCTTTTGTAGGTGATCGGGCCTTCGCCCGCCTCTGGGATGATGCCGTGCACAGGCAGCCAGTCATAGAACCGCCAGATGCCAGGGAGTGCTCTCAATTCCAGGCACTTTGACATGTAATCGGCACGCAGGAGGGAGTCGTGATCAGGGCAGACCAAGGAAAAAGCAGGAACTGTCTTTCCATCGCTCACACACCTGACAGTGTATTCGCCCATGGAGGGAACTTCTCTTTGTAGAGGATATAATGTTTTCTATTTCAGGATAAACGTTTTCCTAATTGTGAAAGAAAATTTACAATAGTATACATTTGGCTCAACTAGCTGTGCACACTAGGCATTGGCTCTTTGCTCCTGATGAGCTTCCGAATCCAAAAGTAGAAATATTTGCTCCAGCATTACCCAAGAGTATGCAAAGCGTCGAGAGGGTGATGCGCTCTGCCTTTCAGTCCGATGATAAACTGCGAGATACCCTGAAAGAGGTGCTCGGCGATCTCGGACTTTCTGCCAGGGAGTTCTCCAAGGCCTCAGGAATTCCTCAAAGTACTCTCTATAAAATCCTTTCCGGCCACAGGGAACCGAACATTACGACGCTGCGCCAGATTGTGAAGACCATCCACCAACTGGAGGGCCCCGAGGGCGATTTCATCGCCATCATCGCAGCCCGACCGGTGCTGGACAAGATCAGCGAGAAGAAGATGAAGATAGGCAACAAGATGCTCACGCTGCGTGAGTACTCGGCCACCACCATTGAGGAGGCCATCATCGCCGCAATCCGTGCCGAGCGTGATGGGGCATCGGCATTGGTTTGCGCCCCCATCGTCAGCCCTACGGTGGAGCGGCTGCTCTCCATCCCAGTGGCAACGATCATCCCCCAGGATAGCGTCATTCGGGCCATCGAGGTGGCAGCAAGAAAGATCGAATAAATGCGTTATAAAAATAATTTCTGCAGGGCCTGCAATTGCCCTGCCCCGTTTAGTAT
>MVQH01000067.1 GCA_002067755.1 Methanosaeta sp. PtaB.Bin018 | reverse complement strand
CATTGCCAGGTCCTGCATTGCTGCTCATATCCGGCCAGCTTTTGGGATGTGCAGGATAAGAAGATTTCCCCTTAAGTCCTGCTTGGCTGCGTTCTCATGCAGACCAGGAGCAGAAAATCAGGTATCCGAGCGCCATCCATCCGATCCGGGCACATGCTCCTCCAGCACTCCGGGGGCTCGGGCTCGATCACCCTGGCGATCTGAAAGCCGCAGGAGATCAGCTCGTTCATAGAGTCCTCCGGGGTGCAGGGGTAGTGGAAACCTCGGCCTTCAGGCCGGGGAGGAGCGTACCCCGCCCTTGATATCGAAAACTATATATCCATTGAATATAATCTTCAATGCAATGCTTCAGACCTTGATGGTAAAACTCGATCCCTCCCCGGAGCAACATAAGATGCTCTGTGAAACTATGAAGAGGTTTAACGAGGCTTGTAATCGCATAGCAGAGACTGTATTTGCTATGCATAGTGCCAACAAGGTTGAAATCCATAAGACGGTTTACTATCCTGTTAGAGAACATTTCGGTCTTTCCTCTCAGCTTACTATTAGGGCCATTTCCAAGGTCTGCGAAGCCTACAAGAGAGACAAGTCCATTAAGCCAGAGTTCCATCTTGATGGTGCGATCGTCTATGATCAGCGTATCCTTTCTTGGAAAGGACTTGAGAAGGTCTCTTTGATCACGCTGCAAGGAAGGCAGGCTATCCCTATTCGGTTTGGAGAATACCAGAAAGCAAGGCTCGACAGAATCCGAGGACAGGCTGATTTGATTCTGGTTAACGGAATCTTCTACCTTTGCGTAGTTGTAGAGGTTGACGAAGAGACTCCTTACGACCCTAAAGGAACCCTTGGAGTTGACCTCGGTATCAAGTACCTTGCTGTTGATTCTGATGGAGAAGTGCATTCCGGTGAGCAAATCAACCAGACCAGAGAGAGACTTGATTCTCTGAAAGCCCGACTCCAGAGCAAAGGCACTAAATCGGCCAAACGACATCTTAAGAAGCTGTCTGGCAGGACTGCCAGGTTCTCTAGAGATGTCAACCATTGCATTTCCAAGCATATAGTTACGAAAGCCAAAGACACTCTGCGATCCATTTCCCTTGAAGATCTTCAAGGCATCCGATCCAGAGTCACGGTTATGAAGGCTCAGCGTCGTCGCTTGCATACTTGGAATTTCGGGTTGCTTAGGACGTTTGTTGAATACAAAGCTAAGGTTGCGGGTGTTCCGTTGGTCTTTGTTGACCCCAGGAACACTTCCAGGACATGTCCCTCTTGCGGGCATGTTTCTAAAGCCAACCGGCCAACTAGAGATGAGTTCAGATGTGAGTCCTGTGGCTTCGCTGGGCCTGCAGATCACATTGCCGCGATGAACATCGCTTTTAGGGCTGAAGTCAACCAGCCTATTGTAGCGGGGAAACATCTTACCTCAGTTACAAGTTCCGGTCTTTAGACCGGAGTAGTTGACGATGTCCCCCAGAGTCCGGTGCCAGTAGACGGTGGGCTCCGCCTCGGGCAGCAGATGCATGCATAACCAGGGCGTGGGCGGCCTCGATCTTCATCAAATCATCGTGCCCTAAAGGAAACCATGCGCCTTATGGAAGAGATAGACAAGGCCATACCAAAATGGCCCATTGAGTGAATAGGATATTAATGGCAATAAATAACCAAATAGAGTCTACCGATAGGACGATCCCCAATGAATGTCTCACTTATCCTCGCTCACCCCAACCAGGGAAGCTTCAACCATGCCATAGCTATTGCAGCCATCAACGCCCTTGACGGCAACGGCCACAGCGTC
>MVQH01000066.1 GCA_002067755.1 Methanosaeta sp. PtaB.Bin018 | reverse complement strand
CTCTTCCTTCGATAGGTGCGAATACTTCACTGGCGCCAGTGAGGAGAGGCGGCAGCCAGATTCGTCCTTGACGAGGACTATCTCCACTAAGGGAACCCCAAAGACCTCGTAGATTCGCTCAGCCAGTGCTGAGACCTTCTCACAGCAGTTTATGGTCTTGCCGAAGATCGATGTGCACTTGGCCACAGATGCTGTCTCGTCGATCTTTTGATAGCAGAAGGGGTACCGCCCCCTGTTTGTAACATGCTTGATTACGGTCTTCGCAGTCTCCAGATCATTCACAAGGAAATGATCAGATGGAGTCGAGAAGTAGTTCAGCCCGTAGACTATGGCCGGAAGGGAGACGTACTGGTAGGAGACAGTCCAGTCACAGATGGGTATGCCTGCGAGCTTCGCCTTCTCCAGGCAGATGGGAACGATGTAAGCATCAAGCACATCGCTGCTACTGGGCACTGTCTTTATGCCTTCGTTCTCGTTCTTGACGATTGTGTAGTATGGCTCCGTCTTGTAAAAATAACTCTCATTAACAATAAATTGAGAGCCATCTTCCTTCAAGGTGTACATGATATCCTTTTTAGGAACATGATCCCTTCGTTTGTTCATTTAGACCATCACCACTGGACCTGCTTAAAAATAGACATATCAAGACAGATGCGGCCCTCTTCAGGTCCACTCAGAGGCGATTTCAAGAAACTTTCTGTATACGGTACCCTACGGTGTTTGCTGAGACTACTATGCGTCTCAGGATCGGATGCCATCTCATTCTCAGAAATTTGGATCTCCTCAGGGGCTAATTCTCAGTTGGTAGTATTTATCTTTGTCGACAGGGACAGGTCTTGCCATGATTAAAATGCCTAATTCTCGGAGATAGATTCAAATATGCTTATGAGGCAGTCACAATCCTGCATACCTATGGCCGAGGTCGAACTAAAAAGGCCACGAGTTTGGGATTTGCCGAGGAATAAGCATGAAGGAGAGGCTTGATGAGATCGGTTCACGTCTTCGTGAGCTGAGGGAGCTGAATCGTGTATCGCCTGAGGAGATGGCACAGCACCTCAAAGTGCCAGTGGGGACCTACAACTGCTATGAGGAGGGGAAGCTAGACATACCCGCCAGCATCCTCATCGGCATCGCGCGAAAGCTCAATGTAGACACTGGCCTGCTGCTCACAGGCGAAGAGTCCAAGATGAGCATCTTCACCGTTACCAGGAAGGGTGAGGCAGTTGAAGTGGAGCATAGGAAGGAGTACCACTCCCAGAGCCTGGCCAGAAAATTTGCCCATAAAAAAGCAGAACCATTCATAGTCACAATAGATCCCAAGAAGGATACACCAAGATACTATGCCCATCCCGGCCAGGAGTTCGAATATGTGCTGGAAGGAACTCTGAAGATAACTATCCATGAAAATGAGATCATTCTGAACGAAGGCGACTGTATTTTCTTCGATTCGTCATACAAACACATCATGGAAGCCCTGAATAATGAGCCAGTAAAGCTGCTAGCAGTGGTCATGTAGTGAGGATTTATCAATGTCATCGTTATTGTCCAAGTTCGTCTCGCAAACCGACTTCAAATCCTATGAGGATTTTAAAGAAAATCTGAAGATAATCGTTCCTGCGAATTTCAACTTTGCTTTCGATGTAGTGGACGCCTATGCAGCCCAAAGTCCGAATAAGCGTGCTCTGGTATGGTGCAACGACCATGGTGATGAGAAGATCATAACCTTTGGAGAGCTGAAGACCCTGTCCGACAAGGCTGCCAACCTCTTTCGCCAATACGGATTAAAGAAGGGAGATACAGTCATGCTCACCCTCAAGAGCCGCTGGGAGTTCTGGGTCTGCATGGTGGGCCTGAACAAGATCGGGGCAATCGCCATCCCTTCGACGCACATGCTCAAGGCCAAGGACTTCGTGTACCGCATCAAAAAAGCGGACCTTAAGATGATCGTCTGCATCGCAGAGAACGGCGTGCCTGATGAGTTCGACTCTGCCCATGAACAACTGGGCAAGATCCCCTTGGTCAAGGCGCTGGTGGGAGGCAAAGACCTGTTGCGAGAGGGCTGGATCAACTTCGACGCGGAGCTCGAGAAGGCATCGCCAAATTTCGTAAGGCCTAAAGGAGAGGACGCCACAAAAAATGAGGACGTCCTCCTGGCCTACTTCACATCTGGAACGACTGGCTATCCAAAGATGGTCAAGCACGATCAGACCTATCCACTCGGCCACATCCTTACTGCCAAGTTCTGGCAGAATGTGGAGGACGATGGGCTGCATTACACCGTAGCGGATACGGGATGGGCAAAATGCGCATGGGGAAAGATCTTTGGCCAGTGGCTGGCGGGATCTGCTGTCTTCGTCTATGATTATGACAGATTCGATGCGGGACGGATGATGGACGAGATGGGCAAATTCGGCGTCACAACCTTTTGCGCTCCTCCAACCATATTCAGATTCATGATCAAGAGCGATATGTCCAGGTACGACTTCTCCCGCCTCAAATATGCTGTTACAGCAGGAGAGCCCCTAAATCCATCGGTCTATGAGAAGTTCCTTGAGACCACCGGCCTGAGACTTATGGAAGGATATGGTCAGACCGAGACGGTGGTCTGCATCGCAAACTATCCTTGGATGACGCCCAAACCGGGCTCCATGGGCAAGCCCGCTCCAGGATTCGACATAGTGCTTGTGGATAAGAACGACAAAATATGCGAGGTGGGCGAAGAAGGTGAGATCGTGATAAAGACGGACAAGGGCAAGCCAGTCGGTCTCTTCATCGACTATCACCTCGACCCTGATAAGACAAAGCACACCTGGCATGATGACTACTATCATACAGGCGACACCGCCTGGCGGGACGAAGAGGGATACTTCTGGTTCGTGGGCAGGACGGACGACATGATCAAGAGCTCAGGCTACCGCGTTGGACCTTTCGAGGTAGAGTCCGCCCTCATGTCGCATCCAGCCGTCCTGGAGGTGGCCATAACCGGAGTACCAGATGCCATTCGAGGGCAGGTGGTCAAGGCTACAGTTGTGCTGACCAAAGGGTATGCACCCTCCGAAGAGCTGAAAAAGGAGCTGCAAGAGCACGTCAAGAAGGTCACTGCGCCTTACAAATACCCAAGGATCGTCGAGTTCGTGGAGGAGCTTCCCAAGACCATAAGCGGCAAGATCAGGCGCGTGGAGATCAGGGATAAGGATAAGCCCTATCCTGTGATCAACAGCCTGGAGTGCAAGGCTTGCGAGCGGTGCCTGCTGGCCTGCCCCGTCAATGTCTTGAAGATGGGCGATGAGCTCAACGAGAGAGGATACAGATTTGCAATTTACACAGGAGACGGATGCATAGGCTGCGGCGCTTGTTATTATACATGTCCCGAGCCGCTGGCCATTGAGGTGCATGTGCCTCAAAAGGAGAAAGCAGAGGAGGATTGAGATGGCATCCCAGTTAGTGGCTGGAAACAGCGCAGTGATCGTCGGGGCTATGTATGCTGGCTGCGACTGTTTCTTTGGTTATCCCATCACCCCGGCAAGCGAGATACTCCACGAGGCTTCGCGATATTTCCCAAAGGTGGGCCGCAAGTTCGTACAGGCCGAGTCGGAAGAGGCAGCGATCAATATGGTCTATGGAGCTGCAAGCGCAGGTCATCGCGTGCTTGCGGCCTCCTCGGGGCCTGGCATGAGCCTGAAGCAGGAAGGAATCACATACATTGCAGGAGCTCAGCTTCCCTGCGTCATCGTAGACATCTGCCGGGCAGGTCCCGGCCTTGGAAATATCGGGCCAGAGCAGTCTGATTACAACCAGGCCTGCAAGGGCGGAGGGCATGGCTGCTACAACAACATAGTGCTCGCCCCTGCAAGTGTGCAGGAGATGTGCGACTTCACCATGAAGGCTTTCGACCTGGCTTTCAAGTACCGCAATCCCGTTGTGGTCTTGGCTGATGGCGTGCTAGGGCACATGGTCGAGCCCCTGAATTTCCCAGAGATTGCCGTTCAGCCAGAGATCGACACTACATGGGCTGTGGCAGGACGGGCGGAGACCAGGGGCAATCTGGTGACATCAATCGCCCTTGACTTCGACGACATGGAGAGGCATAACCTATTGCTGCAGGAGAAGTACCGGCGCATAAAGGAGAGCGAGGTGGCCTGGGATGGCTACAAGCTGGCTGATGCAGAGGTCGTGCTCGTCTCCTATGGCATCAGCAGCAGGATTGCCAGGTCTGCAGTGGACGCCGCCCGCAAAGAGGGCATCAAGGCAGGGCTGTTTAGACCCATCACGCTCTTCCCATTCCCGCAAGACGAGATTCGCGATCTTGCACAGCACGGCTGCAAGTTCATCTCAGTAGAGATGAGCAATGGACAGATGCGAGAGGACATACGCCTGGCCAGCGGTTGCAGGCCAGTGGAGCTGGTTTGCCGCTATGGTGGGAATCTGATTCAGCTCGAGGATATTGTGAAGAAGATCATGGAGGTGGCTTAAATGGCTGCAAAGGAGAAGGTGATAGGCGGGCATCCTGGGATGTACCCGGCGTTCCCGCGAAAGGGCGGCGCTGCGCCCACAGCTACGCATTACTGCCCCGGATGTGGCCACGGTATTCTGCATAAGCTCATCGGCGAGGCCATGGCAGATTTGGGAATTCAGGATAGATGTGTGCTCATCAGCCCCGTTGGATGTGCCGTCTTTGCCTACTACTATCTGGACTGCGGGCATGTGCAGGCAGCACACGGAAGGGCGCCGGCCATTGCCACAGGCATCTCGCGTGCAGAGGACAATGCCATCGTTATCTCCTATCAGGGAGATGGCGATCTGGCATCCATCGGACTGAACGAGACGATCCAGGCAGCCAACCGCGGCGAGAAGCTTGCAGTCTTCTTCGTAAACAACACAGTGTACGGCATGACAGGCGGTCAGATGGCTCCTACGACCCTCATCGGCGAGGTCACTGCGACATCTCCCCAGGGGCGCGATCCTACGGAGATGGGCTATCCCATTCACATCTGCGAGCTGCTGGACACGCTCAGGGCGCCCGTCTTCATTGAGCGCGCCAGCCTCTCCGACATCGAGCATATTCGCAAGGCACGCCGAGCTGTGAGACGGGCCCTGGAGATTCAGAGAGACAAAAAGGGTTACGCTTTTGTAGAGCTCCTATCTCCCTGCCCCACGATTTTGAGGATGGATGCAAAAGAAGTTGCCAAGTTCATCAATGAGCAAATGGAAAAGGAGTTCCCAGTGAAGAGGTTCAGGGACAGAGCCGCTGAGGTGCAGCCGATAAGCAGGGCAGAGAGCGACTTTTCAGTGGAGTCTTTGGATAAGATCTTTGGTTGCAGCGAGATGCCATGCATGGAGATGCAGAAGGACCGCGAATTTGTGACCAAGGGCGTGAAGATCGCGGGCTTTGGAGGGCAGGGGGTCTTGAGCATGGGCCTGGCACTGGCTCAGGCTGCCTTCGGATGCGGTCGCTTTGTCTCTTGGTATCCTGATTACGGCCCGGAGCAGCGTGGTGGAACCTCCAACTGCTCTGTTATAGTTTCTGGGGTGCCGATAGGCTCGCCTGTTTTGGATCATCCAGATGTGCTCGTGGCCTTCAACCGGCCGTCTCTTGAGAAGTTCGCAGGCACTGTCAAGAAGGGCGGCGTGATACTTTACGACTCACTGGCTGGAGAGTTCCAGGCACCGGAGGGCGTGAAAGCCATATCAGTTCCCGCAACACAGATTGCCACTGAGAGGGGCGTGCAGCAGGCTGCCAACACTGCCATGTTCGGGGCCCTGATGCAGGCAGGAGGCCTTGGGCTGCCGCGCGAGGCTTACGGTGATGCATTCCGCGTAACATTTGCCAAGAAACCCAAGCTCATCCCCAAGAACCTGGAGATACTCGAGGCAGGAGCTCAGGCTGCCAAGCTGCTGGAGATGGCAGGCAGGAAATAAGATGAGGTGAAAAGCTTATATCTGAGAAGGTAAGTCAAGGGATGACTTAGGCAAATGACGAAAATATTATCGCCGAAAGTAGAGAAAAAGGAGGCAACCAATTGATTAAGAGATACCTGATTCTTCTAGTACTCCTCATCAGTGCTGGCCTGTCCCTGGGGCAGAGCGCCAACAATACGAGCACTGTGGAAAATAACACAACAATAGAGCAGAATGTGACGGCTACTGCAGACGAAGTTGCACCTGCGAATCAGACAGCTGCAGCCAATGCTACAAGCACTATGGCCAACCTGAACTACATCTGGTCTGTGAATGGCATCGAGGTCGGACCCATCACCATGGCGCTGGATCAAGACGGAAACGACCTCTTCGGCCAGGCAAAGTACGAACCCGATGGAGGCCAGGCATGGAATGCGGAGGTTGTGGGTTCCGTCCACGGGAGCAGCGTAGAGCTGACCATAACAGCACAAAAAGACAGCGAGCTGACCACCACCAAGTTGTCGGGCATTTTCGCCAACGATAGCATCAGCGGCAACTTCACACAGGTGAGCGGAGGAAAGATGGTGAGCAAGGGCGCATTCAGCGCCATGTGGATCAACCCCGACACATCCGACTACACACCTGCCACCATAGAGCAGCCCAAGGATAAAGCTACAGCTGCACAGAATTCAAATACTGCTGCCACCGAGACAAATACAACAAGCCAGACCACCACCCAGAAGTCTAGATTCGTTGATGTTCGCGAATATAAAGACAAGATAGGACCTGGCGGCGACCTGAGCGGTGTGCCACCCGGCATGGGCGGAAGCGGACTGAATTGATCTACAAGCCCAAGGCTATTCGAGCATTGATCGCATTGCTCATAGTAGTAGGTCTGGGTCAGCTTGCGGTGGGTTCGAGCGACGAGATTGTTCTTGCAGGAGATGGCGCCCATCAGGAGAGCGCAAATGCTGCAAGCAATTTTTTCACTCTGAACTATATCTGGTCTGTGTCAGGCCTTGAGCCTGGCCAGGTTATCATGGCCCTCAACCAGGATGGCAAGGATCTCTATGGCGCAGCGAAGTACGAACCCGATAGCGGCCAGGCCTGGAATGCAGTCGTCGTCGGAGCCATCCTCGGCGACAACGTCGTCCTGACATTAACAGCTCTGAAAAGTGGTGTACAAGTCTCCAGCATGATGACTGGGACCTTTGATGCAGTCAACCAAACCCTCAAAGGCAGCTTCCTCCAGGCGAGCTGTGGCAACATATCGGGCAGGGGCACCTTCAGCGCCATGTGGATCAACCCTGACATCTCAAGCTTTACGCCTGCAAAGGTCGAAGAGGCGACACATGCGTCGACTGTTAATGGCGAGGCCGCAGCAGAAGCCGCAAGCCAGGCATCCTCTCAGACATCCAGGTTCCATGACGTGCATCAGGATGCAGACCGCATCTTGACGGGCGTCGGAGACATAAGCCAGATACCAATAGGAATGGGCGGAAGCGGCCTTCCCTGAGAGCGGCCCTTCGCCAATCTAGACCAGCGTCAACTGATCTGAGCAGCTACATGAGAGTGACGGCCCCATGACTATATCGGTATCAATATTTCTTCTCACCAAGGCCTTCTGATAGGATGGATTGATCTGAGTGGCTTTTTTATATGCTTGGACCGCAGTGTAGTAGTATCCTTTGTAGTCGTAGATTACGCCCATGTTATACCATGCCTCAGCATACGACTCGTTGAGCGCAACAGCCCTCTCAAACGACTCGAGGGCCTCGTCGTACCTGCCCAGCAGGCCCAGATCTATGCCTCGATTGTTCCAGGCTTCCGAATCAGTTGGATCAAGCTCGAGAGCTTTTTCGTAAGCATCCAGGGATTCGCTGAATCTATCCTGCTCGTAAAGAGCCATGCCCTGTTGGAACCAGTAGGATGATGTCTCATTTGACTGCCCTAGCGAAGGACCAGTAAACGCCACAATCAGAGCAGATGCAATCAGAGCTATGGAGACCTTGGCAGACTTCAAATTCGTTATTAGTCCCTCCTTGTCCATTTGTCTGATGTGAGTTGGTGATAAAGATTCCCTCTCCCGATCATGCCTTGGCATAGGATCTTATGATCTCATCAAATGCATTCAGCACCCTTCCAAGCTGGTCTCGCGACAGCCCGAAGGTGCTCAGCTTGAACTGGCGCGTCAATCCCGGCTTGATGCCGCAGATGCCGCGCTCTGACAGGTCGCGATAGAGAAAGTATCTGCCCTTCTTCGCAGTCTGGGAGATCTCGTAGAGGTTCTCGGCCAGGAAGAAGATGAGGTCGTGGTTGTGCGGGCGCTCTCCCTGTTGTATCAATCCAAGCTTCTCCATCTCAGCAGCAAACCAGCGGGCCTTATTGACCTCCTCTGGCCAGTGCGAGATGCGCTCCACCACGGCAGGAAACGATGCCATCAGGGTCAGGAGCGGCGCTCCGCGCACAGTGCAGCCCAACATCTCAACCTCCTTGTTCTTTTTGGTGGCCGAGAGCCGGAAGATGGTTCTGGCATACTCCTCCGAGGCTCCAAGAAGCCCGACGGGTCCTGACGCTGCCATCGACTTATGACCGCTGGCAACGATCATATCCACACCGAGATCTCGAGCATTCACCGGCATCCGTCCGACGGAGTAGGCCCCGTTGAGGAGCAGAGGCACGCCAAAGTCATGGCAGACATCAGCCACGGCCTTTACATCTGCGAGGTTTCCGTAGTTTCCATCAGGATAGGTCAGGACTGCCATGCTAACGTTCCCCTTGTGCTCGTAGGCGCGCTCGATGGCCTCGGAGTAACCTTCTGCTGGAATGGCGTAATCTGGCGCTCCGCTGGACGGCACATACTCTATCTTCAGGCCCGCCCTCTCGGCTGCCAGGACGGTGGTATAGTGAGCATTTCCATCTATGACCACCCAGTCTCCCTTCTCACAGAGGGCGTGCATCGCTGCGAACTTTCCCTCACGCGCACCGTGCATGACCCGCACTGCGTCAGCTCCCAAGAACTTCGGCAAAACGCTGTGTACGAACTCCTCAACAGGAGGGTTCTTGATTCTGTCCAGCACTCCTGCGCAAAAGTCGCAGATGGAATAGCCATCGCCCCACTCGATCAGCGCTGCACGCGCCTCAGGCGTAAGAATCCCCCCGCGTTGCAAGGGATCCAGGTTGATCTCAGCCGTATCTCTCTTCATGCACTTAAACTTCTCAAGATTGTTCAGCATCCAGGTTCCTTGATGGCGTTCATTCAGTATAATCCTTTTCCAGTTCTCCCAAAAAGCCATATATTTTCCATTCCATCCAACTTTGATGGCGTTAGTGATAGGGCACCGCGGTGCCAGGGCTCTTGCTGCTGAGAATACACTGGAGGGCATCAAGGCTGCTGCACGCTGCAGAGCGGATGCCGTAGAGGTGGATGTGCGGCTTTCAAGCGATGGTGTCCTGGTTTTGATGCATGATGAGACTGTGGACAGGACCTCGAATGGCTCAGGCAAGGTGGAGGACCTCAGCTTTGAGGATCTGAAGGCCCTGCAAGTAGGCGGCCAGAAAATCCTCACGCTGGATGAGGCGCTCGCCGCGACAGAAGAGCTGGGGATGGAACTGGTTGTGGAGATGAAGGAAGAAGGCCTGGAAGATCTGGTTGCAGGCGTCTTAAAAGGCAGCAAATCCATGGTGACATCCTTCTATCACTCCAGCTTGCGCGAGATCAAGGAGCTTTCAGATCTGCGCACAGGGATAATCATCTCATCGCTTCCCATAAAGCCCATTGATCTGGCCGTCTGGGCTGGAGCAAACGCCATATTTCCCAGTAAAGTCAGCCCCAGGCTCTTCAAGGAAGCTCACAGATGCGGCCTTGAGGTCTTCCCCTGGACCGTCAACACAAAAGAAGAGGCAAGCTGGCTTCTCAGGCTTGGCGCTGACGGCCTGGTGACGGACGATCCATGTCTTATCAGAGAGGCTGCTGACCGGCCAGTGATTGCCACAGGTCAGGGCAATTGTGAGTACTATCCTTGTCATCACTTTGCAGGCCAGGACTGTACCCACTGTTTTTGCCCGCTATATCCCTGCAAAGATCCAGAGCTCGGCAGGTTCGTGAAGACCAAGCGAGGCAAAAGGGTCTGGACATGCATCGATTGCACAATCGTCCACGTGCCTGAGATAGCAAAATATCTCAAAGAGCACCCAGAAACTACCACAAAAGAGCTTAAAGATTTACAAAAGAATAGAAAATGAAAATACGTTTACGATCATTCATCCTTTCATAGACCAGCTACACGACGGAAAGCTTTATGGATACCTGAGAGATAATACAGGCGTCATGAGACATATTATACTTGTATTGATCGCCCTCGTGGCTTTTTGCGGGCTGATGCCTGCAATCATGGCGAAGCCCGTGTTAAACAACACGTTGGCCTTATCGCCTGAATCTGCTGAAAATTCCCTTCTGACCACCCCGTCCATGGCAGCATTCCTAAATGATAGCTGGATTCCGAGCAGTTATACACCGGATTATTTCACTGCAGTCTCTTCCCAGAAGAGATGGAATGGCACCTTGCAGAACGCAACATATGCCAACTACGCCTTCCTGACCGATAATAGTTATGTTGCACCAGGACCGACATCTCCAGTGTACAATGCAGTTGCACCCAGCAAAGATGGCTATGTAAAATGGACTGGCGAGTCAATTTACCAGTTCCTAGATAGCGCCTGGACTCCCGACACGCCTGTAGAGGTCATTCAGACCGGCGCATACAAGATGCACCAGATGAACTGAGCTATTTTACATCCACAAAAAAATTTTTCGAACTCTGGTCGCAAGCCACGATCGTGGAGCTGCCCGAGGATACCAGTTCCTAAGCGGGCTCCCGTAGTTTTTATTACTAACAACTGCATATCTGATCTATTATGCGGATGACTGATGGTCTTGTACATTGTCTACAGGATTGCCTAAATAAGACTGTTGAAGTTACTTTCAAAGATAGTATCGATAAAGACGTATGTGGGCAGTTGATCGGATTCGATGGCTGCAATATCCTGTTGAGTTCTATCAAGGATTCAACACATCCCAGTGATCCAATCCTGATCGATCTAGAATATGTCTGCATGGTAACAGTGCATAACGGGGACGCTCAGAGCTATGGAAAGGCCTTCGAGAATTTCAGGTTGGAATATGCAAAGAAACAGAAGCGACTGAAAGCTACTGAGGGAACAGAAACGACCTGAATCGATTGGACCGTCCCTGGTAGGGCGATGAGTTGG
>MVQH01000065.1 GCA_002067755.1 Methanosaeta sp. PtaB.Bin018 | reverse complement strand
AGCAGCTCCTCGCCGCTATCATCTGAGATTGTGCAGATGAACGTGGTAGGTCTGCGAATGTCCCCAGAGGCCAGGGCCTTGCTGTAGTCTACAGGAATCTTTGGCACTTCAGGCTCTGCGATATCCCTAACAATGCCCTTTGCCACTAGCTCCTCGTAAACCTTGCGCACAACATCGCCATAGTCATCAAATGAGTTCGGAACATAAGCTCCGGCCTCTCTGAAGGCATTGTTCTTGGCCTGGGCCGTCTCCCTTTGGGTGTCTGCCTTGGCTCCTGCATGGCCGAACTGGACGCTTGCAGGAAGCACAGGCGCACAGGTCCCCGTCACCCACGCGACCAGAGGCTTTGTGATCTTTCCCTCTTTCAAAGCCTCAATGATCCTGTACTCATCCTCGCCGCCAAGCTCTCCCAGGCACGCAATCATCTTGATATCCGGATTTGCTTCATAGCGCATGATGTGATCCAGCATATTCGAGCCTGGGTATCGATCTCCGCCTATGGCCACACCCTCGTAGATGCCGTTGGAGTTTCTTGAGATTATGTTGAAGGCTTCGTTTAGCATGCCCCCTGATTTTGAGACGAAGCCAACGCACCCGGGCCTGTACAGCCTAGATGCAATGATGTTCTCAATGGTCCCTGCTGTGTTACCAATCCTGAAGGCTCCTGCAGCCATGCCGCCCACAGTTGCAGGACCGATGATAGTCTTTCCAAGTCTCTTGGCTGTAGCGCTCATGATCCTTGACTGCCTCTCGGGCACACCCTCTGCGATGACAGCTACTGTTCGAATGGTCTTCTCCTCCAGGGCCTGCATCGTGGTCTCATAAGCTGAACGATGCGAGGCAAAGTTGACCATCACATCCGCCTCAGGATGGGCCTTGGCCGCCGAGGATATGGTTTTGTACATAGGCAGGAGGATCTCTTTTGTGCCCCAGAAAGCCTTGTGGATGCCGGCGCGATTGGGGTTTATGATTGCTGCGATGCTCGGTTTTTCGCGCTTGCAGATGTAATCGAAATCCAGCATTCGCTGAATGGCATTGGTCTGATAGCCATAGACGAAGGCCACTGTGTTTCTGTCAAAGAGAATGTAATCATTCTTGCTCATTGAGACTCACCCTTCAATGCTAAAGAGACAATTCTCGTCATGTGGGTCTCAGGCCCGTAAACCTCAATTGGCACGCCAAGCCTTCTGCCCAGGTCGCGCATGAGCTTCAGTCCCTGCTCGTAGTTTGGACCACCCCTCCGCACATAAATCTTGACGCCTGCCTCCCGAAGCTTCTCCCGATACTCCTCCAGGGCCATGGTGACGCCCTTGAATGTCTTGGCAACATCGGTGAAGTTGGCGATGGCTCCACCTATGAGAAGCACCTTTCCTCTGGGGTCCTTCTTGCGAGTCATCAAGTCAAGTATGGTCTTGGTGTAATAATAGGTCTCCTCTGTGTTCGGATCACCGCTGTACTCCCCATAGTTGGCCATCTCGCGAGCAAATCCCAGGTCGCAGATGGTATCGGCATAAATCACGCTCGCTCCGCCGCCCGCAACCATGGTCCATATCCGACCCTCTGGATTCAGGATCGTCAGCTTCAAAGATGCGCCAGTCTTTGAGTCAAGCTCTTTGATGAAGAGCTCCTCTGCAGAGAGGCTTCTTCCGAAGGGCTGTGCAAAGACGAGGCCATTCCATCGCTTCCTCTGCCAGTACTCCTCGGCATCATCCAGCTTCGCCACCATGTCAAGGGGCACAATCTCCCCGTCTTTGATCGTGAAGGGGTTGATCTCCAGATAAGCAAAACCTGTAGCTACGTAGAACTGATAGAGCGCTCTGATGAATGACTCTATAGCCTCGCTCTGACCTGCAAGGCTCTTTTGCAGCTTGGACCTGAGGTCCGGGCTGTCGAAGCCCTCCAGGATACCAACATGTATCTGCACGACCTTATCCCATTTCTCCTCCACGCAGACTCCGCCCTCAGGGGAGAAGAATATGTTATCGCCATTCGGATCTGAGCTGATGGCTACATAGAACTCCTCCTCGTGAGGGACATACGGCTCGATCAAGAAATGAGTCAGCCTGCCGGATACGCCTCCTACAACTACCTCTTTTCCCATATTCTCTTCGAGGTATCTCTTCGCCCCGTCCCAGTTCACATCCAGCAGTACAAGGCCGTGCTTTCCCCTCTTTCCAAAGAGCTGGTCTGGCTTGACCACGAGCCTCTCTGTCTTCAACCAGGGATTCGCAGCCACGAGCTCATCAAAATCCGTATCAGGACCTGCAAGGACGAGATTGCCTTTATAGGAAAAACCATTGAGGTACTCGGGAAGGTATTTGGCCAACATCCGCTTCGCATCGTATTCCCTAATGCCTCTCTGTGCCATGTCCAAAACCACCTTCGCCGCCCCAATGTCTTTATCATTTACAAACCTTTCTAAAGGGAGAGGAGCAGTATTTGAGAGGAAACGCTGAAATATCAACTGGAGCCAGTATGGTTATGAAGTGCCCTGCTTGCGGAAAAGACTGCGTTAAGATCGCAGAAGACATTCTGGCAAACATAGACCGCGAGTACATGGCCTGTCGGGATTGCGCGCCTGAACCAAACCTGGACAAATCAAGGCCTTTGAGGGATCTGCCAGACGAACTGCAAAGGTGCCATTCATGTGGCAAAGCCACCCTCGATGCAGTGATGCTCGATGCTCTGCACATCCTGGCAGAGTTCGGCCTGCGCGATGATGGAGAGACTTTGCGGAGCGTTGGCTCGCCCCTCATCGCCGTTGGCTATCCTCTGGCGTACTCGCCCAGGCTTGGCCCCAGGAGCCTCATAATAATCGGAGAGCGGCTTGGCAGGCAGGCAGCCGAGGCTATTGTTGAGCGCATTCCGGAGATCAGAGGGGTGATCCACAGCAGAGGCGTTCCTGGAATACGTGGCTCTCTGACAATGCCAAATGAGAATGTGCTGCTGGCAGGCTGCGACCTGCGCGCGGATGTTGTGCAAAGCCTATTCGGGGAGCTGGTCATATACAAGAGCCAATCCAAGGTTCATATCGAGTTTTCCAGACAGAGCTCACCTAAGATGAAGATCCTGGAGCAGCTTTACATTCAGGGCAGGATTCGCGATGTCACTGATGGGCTCTCAGGGCCTGGAACTTTGGGTTTGATGTGTGCGCTTGCTGGGGCAAAGCGCATAGTGCTAAATGATGCCTGGTCTCCTGCTGTGCAAAATATCATTCTCAATTTAAAAGTCAATAAAAAGCTGCTGGGAATAGAGCAGATAGAGTATCTGGAAGAGCATCTAGAGCGCATAAAGGCGCCCGCAAACTACGTGGGATTCGAACCGATGCTCGTCTGTCGCGCCAGCGGCAAGTGTGATATCGAGGTCTATCATGGGGACCTGGGCAGGCTCTTTAGCAAGGCCAGGCCCACAGAGCTTTGCCTCATAGATCACTTCCCTGGAGCGGATACAAAAGAACTAGAGAAGGCCTGCCGTTGCTGCAAAGAGATAGTAATCATATAGAAGTGGGACAGCGCGGATTCGAACCGCGGTCCAAGAGTCCCAAACCCTCGAGGATAGACCAGGCTACCCCACTGTCCCAAAAAGACAGTTCACCCTAGTGAACAATGATCTTTAAAAGCCTTTTGCCACACGATTCTTGGTCATGGACTGCAGATCGTCGTGATTTATCTTTTTCACGAGGTACGCAGTTGCAAGCCCGCCGAGGGCTGTAAGAAGCCACAGCTGGATGAGCCTGATGATAATGGTGGCGGCCACGGCGCTGTGCATTGGCAGGCCGATGGCGGTGAACAATGTGCTCATGACGATGTCCACCAGCCCCACCCCTCCAGGCAAAAACAGTGGCAGCATCTGCAGGAATATCATAACTGCGTAGACTGCAAATACGGCCCGCAGCGGCACTGAAACGCCCATGGATCGAAAGACGATGACGGCCACCATGGTCATGGAGAGCCAGCCCGCCACTGCCCAGAAGACGCTGATGAATAGAGTCCTCCTGTGCTCGGCCAGCATCTTCATGGACTCATGGAACCTATCGATGATCCTGCTGCATTGCCCTCTGTCCACATGAATATGGAACAGCCTCTCGACGAAGTCGACCAGGGTGAATATGATCCTCTCCAGCCAGTCATCCGCAAAGCAAACTCCGAAGAATGCGGCATTTAGGAATAGCAAGATGAGAGTGATGGCGGAGCATGTGGCCAGGGCCCATGCGGGAGCATCCGTCGCCAAATTCAGGTATATCAGTCCGATCACTGTGCCCAAGAAGAATGGTATGGCCGTGATGATCCTGGTGGCTGCCACAGTCGCTGAAGAGCGATCAATTCGCGATCCTCCATCCAGCTTCTCCAAAAAGTAGATGCGAGCAGTCTCCCCTGAGAAGCTGCCAGATGGAATCAGGTTGTTCATGAAATTGCAGGACATGTAAATGAGGAATATATCCCAGATAGGCACCTTATAGTCGAACTTGAGAGCAATGGCCCTCCAGGCCAGTGCATCGCAGAGCACTCCCATAAGGGCCAGCAGAACAGCCAGAACGAACAGGGTCAAATTGACGTTTTTCAGACTGCTGATCACGTCCTGGAAGCCCACATGATAGAGGTAAAGAAAATATGCTCCCATGCCAAGTCCGATCAAAGCTATCGATTTTCCTGGACGAACTGTTGGAAGCTCTATTTCAGTGCTCACGCAATGGTCAAGCGCGACAGATGGTTAAAAATATTCCGTTTGGCAGACGGCCAGGATGCGGATACTCGCGAGATTGCAAAGGGCTCCGCAGTTCACCTGCGCCCCCCTTCGCTCTTCGTGTGCGCCTTTATGCCCCCTTGCCTCGTTCCCACCGACCACCTGATCCTTGAGTCTGGCAGCTCAAAGTGAGCGATCACAGGCGCATGATCGGACTCGGGGTAGAATATCTTGGGAGCGAAGACGATAGATTCATCGTGCAGCAGCTCGTTATGCACCTCTGAGCCCTTGAAGTAGGCAAGCAAAGTCCGCGAAACCAGAATGTGATCGAGCATCTTGCCTTTGCCGTTGTGCAGCAGTGAATAGCGGGCGGGCTCGGGGATATTTCGCTCAGTGGGCACCATGACCCTCATGGCCAGGTTCATGTTGCCTGTGTTCTCCACGTCGCCCCTGATGGCTTCGATGGACACCTCATCGAACTCCTCATTGAAATCTCCGCAGACTGCTATTAGAGCGCTGGGGTTTTCATCAAAGAGCTTGTCGATGAGGATGCGCGTCTCAAGTGCCTGGCCGATGCGTTTCATCGAGGAGATGAAGACGCCCTCGGCCCAGCCGGATGCCGTTTTCCAGGTACGCTCGTTGAGCTTGTGTCCCTGGATGCTGGTAGGCCGTCTGGATTTGAGGTGCAGGTTGATCACATCTACTGTCATGTTGTTTGGCAGTTGCACCTTAGCGTGCAAGATGGGCCGCTCCCAGGAGATCTCGCGTGCCTCGCGCTCTTCAGGCAGTGCGGTGACCTTCTGGTAGCGTGGCGAAGGGGCATATTCATGCATGTATTGATGGCGCTCCACGATATCGTAGCGGCTGAGGATGACCAGGTTGTGGTGCTCAAAAACATGTCCCGAATTCCCTTCTATGGTTGTCACTCTCTCGTAGCTTTCGTAGGGCGTGCACTCCAGCAGTCGGTCCATAGCATCCAGACGCAAATTTCCGCCGCGTTCGCGCTGTCCGCAGACCTCTTGCAAGCACAGTATGTCTGCATCCAGCCGAACCAGTTGGGGCCGCAGAACTGGGATTCGCTCCTCCAGCCTTGGAAGTCTATCACGCCGATCTTCTAGGTTCATCAGGTTGAACGTGGCAATTCGCAGCTTGGTAGGCATTGAGTCACTCCATTAGAAAAGGTGGTTATGGGATCGCTGCCTCTGAGAAGCAGCGATCACAAACGCTCCATTATCCCAGGGTCGTGCTCGACTTAAAGGAATAGTAAGTGTGGCCGGTTGATGGGTATGTGTATGTCACTTGGCCTTGCCCCTGGGGGTAAAGATACGGATAAGGATAAGGCTGAGGGTTTGGATTCGGATCTACCCAGTATCGACCGGATCCATAAACGTAGATGTAAGCATAGTTGCTCCAGCCGTTGCAGTAGTACTGTAGTATGTGCCAGCCAGGAACATCTGCGAAGAACCATCTCTTGTACCAGCCTGGGTAGTAGACATATCCTGCGTACTGGGTGTCGAGCATGCCATTGGGATACCATTCATAGAACCATATACTTCCCGCCCGGGCCGTATTCATCCACAGAGGCAAATTGGCATAAAGATTGCAGCCTGCTACTGTTTGTGGGGCGTAGGATACGTAAAGGCTATTCGGGGCAAAGCCTCCTGGAGGAACTATCACCCGCTTGTAGGTTGGGCTATTGGAGGTAGCAGTCAATCCCTGTGGAGCTGCCGAGTACGCCTCATTGAATTCAGCCTTGATCAACCCCTGCGATCGCTCCTGGGTCGAGGGCGATTGTGCTGATGCTGTGGCGGATGGCGTCTGAAGCCCTAGGGATTCTGGGCTGGTAGGAGTCGTCGGCGTTGGCGCACCACCAGCAGTGCTGGTAGAGTATTGATTCTGCTGCCCAACGGCGAAGGCGGACAGAAGCATGATCAATGCGATTGCAAATACAGTCCATTTCATTTGAGGACACCTCTTGAATTTATTGACGCTTTAAATGTAAATACCTAACCGTGAAGACCACTTTCGCTCCGCACACATCAAACCTATATTGTTGTTGATCTTATAATTTGGCTCGTGATAAAAGGCAAGGAAGCCTACCTAAAAAAATTGACGTCCAGCATGTATATTCCTTCTGCAGAAGTGGGCAGAGAGCTTGAGGGGAGCACTCCGCCCTCTGTATTCGTTGGTAGCTGGAACTATCCCCTGGTTTATGCAGGGCCCATGATTGTCCCTCAGCACGGGGACACGACCATCATGGACAGGCCTGAGTCCTGGATACCTGAGAAGAAGACGCAGGAGGAGATCATAAGATATCGGCTGAACCTGGTGCGAGGAAAGCAGCCAGTGAAGGTCACAAACATTGAGAGTCGCCTTGTGGAAAAGCTGCGGGAGATCTCTCTCGCAGCCGAATCAGTCGAGAGCGAGGCAGAGTTTTGCTGCGCTCCGAAGGGAATGTCTTTGAGCGACGAGCACACGCCCTTTGGGCCCAGTGCTCCCCTGGAGAGGTTTGATATCGCAAATGCAAAATGGGACCCAAATCTTGAGAAGGCATATTATGACGACGATCTGCTGGCAGCAGATGCCATCGCCCATCTTCATAAAAATGGTTTGCCATTCTCCAGCATCCAAAGAGCCCTCTCTGTTGGGGCCCTAGGAAGTAGGAAGAGAAGGAGGCT
>MVQH01000064.1 GCA_002067755.1 Methanosaeta sp. PtaB.Bin018 | reverse complement strand
GCAGCTCGCGAAGGGCAAGTATATCGCGATCCTTGAGGGTGATGATTTCTGGCCCCCGGATAAGCTTGAGCTGCAGCTGATGGCTCTGGAGGATACTGGCGCTACATTGTGCTGGGGAAAAGCAAAGATCGTCGACCATCGTGGAGATGTCCTCGAGGTTTTTCCAAAAGGCATAGACCATTTTATGGGTTTGACAAAAGAGCAGATGTTGGGCGAATTGCTCTTCGAGAACCCCATTGCATCCTGCACGGTTGTCTGTCGCAAGAGCGCACTTCTGTCGATCGGTGGCTTCAAACAGCCGCCTGGGCTTCCTTACGTTGATGAGCCCACATGGCTGCAGCTCTGTCTAATCGGAGGGTTCTTGCCCCTCAATGAGATATTGGGCTGCTATCGGCGGCACGAGAGACAGGTTACATCGTCCATGAAAGCCTCGATGATCAAGGCCAGCCGATATTCTATAGACTTCTTTCGCAGCCAGCCTGAGGAGATCAAAGCCTCTGTGGCAGGCTCATTCGAAGGCTTATACACAAAGTTGGATCGAAAAGAAAAAGAGTATTACTATTATGCAGGAAGGGCAAACATGTTAGAAGGAGAATATGGAGAGGCAAACGAGAATTTTTTGAGGGCTCTTTTCATGGGACATCCAGTCCTAAAGGCCAAGGCCGTGATAGGAATTATCAGCAATCTCTGCAGAGTTGACATGGCCTGGCTGGACGCTCTGGCCAAGAGACTGAAGTGAGACCAAAGCTTGATCGTATGGAGTGTGCCATGGCAGTTTGCCCAAAGGTGTCGATCATAACCCCGACGTATAACCATGAGAGGTTTATTGCCCAATGCATCGAGAGCGTCCTTGCCCAGAGCTATCCATACTGGGAGCAGATCATCATCGATGATGGCTCGACCGACAGGACTGCAGAGATCGTGGCGAGATACAGTGATGACAGGATCACTTATACCAGACAGGAGAACCGGGGAATATGGCAATTGGGGAAGATATATAACGATGCTCTCATGCGTTCCAAAGGGCAGTTCATAGCGATATTAGAGGGGGATGACTTCTGGCCTCCTCATAAGCTTGAGCGGCAGATGAAGGCCTTCGAGGAGAGCAATGCAGACATCAGTTGGGGTCGAGGGGCCCTCACAGATAGCAAGGGAAATATCACCTCATACCGCCCTGATGATATCTCTCAGT
Source organism: Methanosaeta sp. PtaB.Bin018 (assembly GCA_002067755.1). Taxonomy (GTDB): domain Archaea; phylum Halobacteriota; class Methanosarcinia; order Methanotrichales; family Methanotrichaceae; genus Methanothrix. The sequence continues at coordinate 2,523 of MVQH01000064.1, read as the reverse complement.
TCCTTGGAATTTCCAGGCATGGAATGCTCAGGAATCTGCTTTTTCACAATCCAATCACAGCATGCACAGTCATCTGCAAAAAGAGCGCTTTGGATGCTATCGGAGGTTTCAAGCAGCCCGAATTTGTGCCCTACGTGGACCGCCCAACATGGCTTGAGATGGGCTTGAGGGGAGGGTTCCTGGCGATCGACGACATACTGGGCTACTACAGAATACATGAGCATCAGGTGACATCTGTGATGAGGCTGGCAATGTTCAAGGCAGGCAAACACACAGCAGACTTCTTCTCAAGCCTTCCTCAGGACACGAGGGAGGCGATAGCTGGCCCGGGGTGCAGTCCGGAAATCCTGCAAGCAAAGCTTGCAGAGAGCTACTATTACTTTGGGAGGGCCAGCCTCGTAGAGCGAAGGTGGAGCGTGGCCAATGAAAACTTCCGAAAGGCATTTGCATGCAGCGATCTTGGAATAAAGGTCAAGGTCGTCGCAGGACTATTGTGCAGCATGCTTGAGATGGACATGGAGTGGATCGCAGAGATGGTGAACAGCCCACGCATCGACTCTTAAAGCCCAGGGGAGTTCAATCCATAAATCTCGAGAAGTTTGCTGGCAGATCTCTCCCAGGTAAATCGATCAATTGCGATCTTCCTCGCGTTTCCTCCCAACATCTCAGCTTCACGCTCGTTCTTCAGCAGATATATGATCTTTTCAGCGATCTCGACAGAGCTTGGCCCCACGAGAATGCCACTCTGTCCGTCTTCTATCGCCTCAGGAATGCCACCAACACGCGTTGCTATGATCGGTTTTCCCATGGACATGGCCTCCAGCAGAGCCACGGGCAGCCCCTCCCCTAAAGATATGTGCATATAGATATCGCAGGCTGCAAGGGCAACGTATGGATCGTCTATATCCCCTGTGAAGATCACGCTCCTCTCCAATCCTTCTGCTTTTGCCAGATCCTTCAACTCATCTAGGTAGCGCCCATCTCTTGTGGCAACGAGCAGTATATTTGGAAACTCTTCTTTTACGCGTTTAAGCGATCTGATCAGCAATTTCAGCCCTTCGGCTTTGTAGCTCATGGCGGTCAGGCCCAACGAGAGCAAAACAACAGAGCCGTCCTTTATGCCAAACCTCTGGCAAAACCCCTTGACCGAGTCCTCAGGTATATCTCTTGATCTCACGCCTGCATAGGTTATTTCGCTGTTGTCGAACTTCAGACCCCATGTCTCTTCGACCCTGGTCTGAAGTCTCTTCGAGACGAATGTCACGCGATCGCATCTATCCAAGAGGTACTGTAGAGCTGCTCTCTTCAAAATTGGCAGCCTGTCTCCCGCCTCAGGCTCTGTGTGAAATGTGTATATCAACTTCGCCCCAAAGAGAATCTTGTAAAGGTATCCGGCTACAAGGTAATAGTACATGCCTCCGTGGGAATGGATCGCATTGGGCTTTATCGCCATCAAAGTCCTCAAGGCTTCGACGACCTTCCAGGGAAATGGCTCTCTACTCTGAGAATCGACCTTGATGTTATCCCTGTCCTCTCCTTCTTTATAGATCACATGTACATCGATGCCACGTCTCTTGAGCTCCTCTACCATATTCACAAGGTAAATCGCAATTCCGCCACCATGCGAGCCCTTCCAGTAAGTCGTAGTCAATGCGACTCTCATCGTCTCTCGTTCACCCAAGCTCATTCAGGATCTGTTCTAGCCCATTCTCTCTTCTCGAGAGGGCAAATAAACCTATAATTCTCTTTCTAGCTCTCTTGCCAACATCTGGAGAGCTCAGAGCTTTTCTTATGGCCTCGGCCGTAGCATCAGCTTCCCCGTACGGCACATAGAAGCCACAATCTCCTATCGCTGAAGTGATGCCGCAGCATTCTGTTCCAACTGGGGTACATTCGCAGAGCATGGCTTCGCATAACGCATTTGGCAGACCCTCACGCATCGACAACTGGCAGTAAACCTTTGCCTTTTGATAATATGATATGAGCTCCTCCTGGCTCACGGGGCCAATTAATTCAATATTCGAAGGCGCAATCTTCTGAATCATATCAAGGGATTCTCCTCTGAGGCCTACTACTAAGAATTTAATATCTGGCATGCGCATAGCAGCCTTGACAAAAGTATCTACGCCCTTAATTTTGATCCTGCTCCAACTATCGGCCACGCATACGGTCATCGCGATATCTTCCTTCTCGCCGCATGATTTGAACTTCAAATGATCGTACCCAGTTGGCAGGTATTCGATGTTTTCTCCTGAGATCCCGGCATTTCTGATGGCATCATCCCTTAATGAAGGATCCACAACCAAGACCCTGTCTGCATGCCTCAAGGCAAACTTGGTCATTGCCTTTTTATGCCATCCTTCGGTGAACAGGCCATAATCCATCTGTGGAACGTATGCGACATCGTAGCCGCCCACTACGACAATGGACTTCTTGCCTAAGATTTTGGAGAACAATACTGCAAGAAATGCATGACCACCTGCGAACCATGAAAAAGTCACATCCGACCTCAGGACGGCTTCA
>MVQH01000063.1 GCA_002067755.1 Methanosaeta sp. PtaB.Bin018 | reverse complement strand
GTCGAACGAACCGGCCATATTGAGCATCGCCCGGCCAGCATCGAGCACAGCACGGATCGGCGTGCGGCGCGGAGCGAAGACTAATCCTAAGTGCAAAGGCAAGCGATCGCGCACTTTGCCCATTTCGGTTTCGTATTTTGTCTTGATAGTTTGGGCCATCTTAAGCGCTTTATCAGCCGGGACAATCATCATAAATGTGCGCGGCTCGGCAAGAATTGGGATGGTCGCAGCATACGGGCTTTGCTGGCAGTCCACATCCATAATACGACTACCTGCCAGCAAATTGAGGCCGCGCTGGCCTTTCAATGTTTCCAGATTACGCAAGACAGGATGGCGATTGTTTTCCATGAATTGTGCGCATAAGTGACCTCTAACAAAGTCGGCTGCTGCTTTCGGGCTGGTGTATATGACAGCCCCAGCACCCAATTGGCGCGCAGTATAGCCGAAATTGTCAGCAGCGATCAAGTAGCCATTATTGTTATTCTGGGGCGGAACCCAGACCACGCTAAGGTTTGTTGCACCCAAATCGAGGTCGTAAACATGATAAGGTCCTAAATTGGGAATGGAGCTAAGAGTAATTTTGATGCGGTGGCGTTCGTCGGTCAGCTGGCGTAAAATTTCTTCTTGGGTCTCCTGCCAAAATAAGCGCGTGCTCTCCCAAATCCGCCGAAGTCGGCTGAATGAGGACGTTTTGCTGGTGACAGGTTTGCCCGTAGTATTCTGGGGATCATTAGGGGCAATTAGCAACAACGAATTCAGCATACTGCCATCCAGCCAATGGGTCAGCTCAAAACGCCCCACCAGCAATGCCAGGCGTCCATTCGTGTCTGCGACTTCATCGGTCCAAATCGTTTTATTAGGTTCTGTGATTGCCCATTTCTGTGAGCGATCGTCACGACGTTGCTCACAAATGTCGCACACGTTACGCTCGGCGGCCTTATCGGTTGGGCCCTGTGGACGAAGCCCACATACTGTGCAGATGTCCGTTGGCTCGCGGTTCCTCCAGAACCGGTCGATGTTAGCGGCATTGGCTGGTGAACTCACCTTAGGAGAGACGAAGCTACTGATGTCTGGCAATTTGTCGTTAGATGTTGTAGATGTTTTCGACCAATTGGGGTCCTGCCCCCACCAGGAGGTTGGTTCGAGTTCGACATGCGGCACCATTTCCCCGCAGAGCTGGAGCTGTGGGTTACTTCTCAATGTCCCTTGTTCAAAGGCTTTCAGTATAAGTGTGCTCAGGTTTATTCCTGAACCGTTGGATTTTTGCAGCAAATCTGCAACATCAGGTACGACATAGACACTGCCATTTTCATCTCGATACACTTCGCTCCCAAGAGGATAGGTAACCTCGATGAGATCGCGCACTTTATTCAGTCCATCAGAGAGCAAATCCTTTCTTGCTAACAGGTCTGGGATGCGTGCTACGTTGATGAGATAATCAAGTCCATTCACACGTATGCCTAACAGCCGCCAGCGAAGGTCGGATGCTGCCAGCGTGCTACCCGTCAACAGCGATCCGGCTAGCGCCGACTTATACAACGCACCTACTAACAACCCCCAGCTCCACAGGTCCACTTCATTGATGGGACGTCGAGTGTCTGCGATGGTTTTAGAGAACAGTTCGCTTACGGTTTGTCGCAGATCTTGTCGCTCAGATGTGGAATAGCTCGTTAGCTTATTCCAAGGCAAGCCCCAAAGTGACCTTGTGAGACCAGCTGGAATCCTCCTTTCAAAGCCAAAGGGAGTGCTTATTCGGATATGAGAGTAGTTTCGCGTCTCTTCAACTGGGTTTTGTTTATCAAAATGAGCAGTGTTATGGCAACGAGATAGATAGCTTAACAGCTTTGAAACAGTGAGATCCTTGGCTTTATTCTCCCAGTTATTGAGCAATTTATTGATCGACTCAGTTTGCGAGAGCAGGGCGAGATCAAGTAGACTCAGAGAGGTAAACCTTCCCTTTAATTCCGCACGAGGCAGCAAGCCTCCGCCGTTTATATTTCCATCTGAACATTTTCGATAATCGTGCAACCACCCGACGGCTTCTGCAAGCAGGAGGGCATTGCGGTGCGTTGCCAAATCATCAAGCTGGGTCATACCTCAGCGCCTCCTTCGCTTGATTTCAATTGCTCTGTCACACACTGCGATAGGCTGTAAAGTTCGGTCAGACTGGAAAACACGTACTCGGATGTCAGCGAAGGTTCAGCGGATGGCAATGTCAGTTGGGATTGTGCTGCTTTAGGCGTGATTGTAGGTGCAGTCCTGCCATCCAATTTCGCCCTGAAGGCCAGTTTGCCCTCTCCTGCCAATCGATCCTCCGTCATCCCGAAACCGCTGCTGGTCTTGGCGCCGAAGCCATAGATAGTGAGCATCGCCCGAATGCCCTCGGCCAGCACTTGCAAATCCTCGGCTACTTCAGTGCGTAGGGCCTCCTCTGTTTGCCCTATTGGGCCGAAGGGCACGTAAAGTAAAATAAGATCGCCTCTCGCCTCTTGTTGCACGCACTCCATCAAGATCGGCCCACGTGCGTCGATGCCGGTTTGGCGGTCGTGAGGGTTGATAACTTCGAGAGCAATTTTGTCGAAGAATGTGGGGAAGAAATACAGGCGGCCAGCCTGCTGTTCCTCGCTCCCACGCTTATTGCCAAGCAGGCGAACGGTGACCGGATCATCTTGCTTGTGTCCCAGCTGCCACAGAGCTGCGCGCAAGGCGCCCTTCCAGCTTGTCGCGGCAACCATCGGCGTTTGAAAGACCTTCTCTCTGCGCAGCGGATTGTCGAGAAGGTGAAAGTCACGCTCATCCTTGCTGATGTAGGATTTTTGCAGGCAGAAGGGAATGCGTAGCATGAAGCTCAAGGGCGGCGTGTAAGAGACAGCCGATATGTCGGGGAGAAAGTGAAACTCCGATGGAATAGGGCTGGTGGTCAATATTTTCTGCCAGGCACCACGGATATCGCTCTTAAGTTCGGACTTGAGGGCTTCGAACCATAGATAGGCCAAATGAGGCTCAATCGTCACGGCTTTTTCGGCAGCCTGTTTCATTTCTCTCTCTGCCTTATTGACAGCTTCTTTGCGTTTCTGTTTCTCCCGGATTTTTTTCGCCTGCCGTAATTGCTCATTCGCCTGCTCAAGCTCGCTCAGGCTACTGTTCAATTGCATTCGCTGGAAGCCATAGTAGTCAAGCATGACGATCTTCCTCCAACTTCAACAGAGTTCGCAAAAACGTCATAACGTCGTTGTTGTTGGGGACGACGGTATCCCTCGCCGAATCCATCTCGCGCCAGACCTGCACTGTGTAGTTATTGGTCAAATGCTGGTGGATAGCCTGCACGACATCATTCCTGTTTTTAAAATTCTTGGCATTTGGCAGTTCTTTAGGTATCCAGCCCCAAACGCGCATCTCCTTACCACCGTTGTATGGACGCGACATTTTGACCTTCGCTGCTATCCGCGTGCCCCTGGTTGTGCCCATCACGAAGTGGCGCAATTCCGTGTCGTCTACAGACAGCGCAAACAAGCGCCGTAGGTCGTATTTCAGGTTGAATGTTTCCTTTTCGTCAAACTGCCTCTCATCCTTTGGCAAGATGCGCGCCAGAAAAATGTTTTGCAGGGTGGGTAATTTAAAATATGGGTGGCTGCCTGCCACTGATTGCATATAATTGTAAAGTGGTCTGGTATCAACCCTACCGTTTGCAAGTTGAACGACACCAAAGCCCATTTGCGCCCGCGCACCCATTCCAGCCCAATCAGCGATAAACTGGACGAGGCCAGCGATGACTTTAGGATCAAAATCATTAGACAGGCTCTGGACCCCAATGCTAAGCTCACCAGAGCATGGCTTGTAATTTAGTTCTTTGGGAAAATACCAGATGGGTGTGCGACTCCTTCCATTGGCACCAACATATGAGCGATTGGCTTGCAGCCGATCTTCTATCGATGGATCATGCCTGGTGCTATCTTGAATAGCAAGCCTAAGCCTCCGCTTCCAGCCCGTGGCTCCCAAGACCTGACACACGTCGCATAGGCCAGCGTCGTGCAGCTTTTGACGCTTATCGACAGCCTGGGATTTTAGGTATTTCTCTTCGGTAAAGGCACACTCAGTGTGACTAGGGTCACAGCACTCTCCGCCCAAGCCACGCACTATGGCCTCGTACCACCAGCGCATGCTTCCGAGTATGCCTGTTTCATGGATGCGATCCACCTTGCCCGCTTGCACGCCACCAGTCCACAAGGGCGTCAGAGTCTGAATTCTAACTTCCATGATCCGGTCCTATCCTATAATCGGTCTTCATCCACAAATCCCCCATCCCAAAATGCGTCGCAGACCCTACCGCCACCGGCCCCTGCCCAATGCTCAGTTGGACTCGCTGATTATGGTGCGCATGGCCTTTCAGCAGTTTTCCAGACTCATCGCAGCTAGTGAAGACGCTTGACCCATCAGGAAACTTCCCCAAGGCCAGATGAAATCTCTCCGCCAGCAGGATGGCATTTGTGAGCCTCGGAGCCAGGCTGCTCAGGGAATAGCGGGCCACAGGAGTGGTATCATGGCAAACGGCACAAGTTGCCCTCGAAGCAGGCACTGCGAGCCTTTCTTGAAAAGAATATGATGGAGAAGCATCTGTAGCCTCCTCCAAGAACTTATCTAAGCTACGCTCTGCCACCGGCCTGTATGATATCGGTTATCCCTCCATTAATGGCGGAATAAGTGTCGCCTGACGTGTACTTGAGCACCTATCCCTAGTCTTGAGAACAGAGGGATGTTCTGGGATAAAAGGTTGATCTCGCATGAAATGCATGGACTGATAATAATGGCAAAGCTCCGAGTGGAAAGAGGAATTGGCTCATCTTTGCAGGTTCCGCTTTCTAACGAGGAAAACGACGCGATGCTTAGACTATAGTCGGAGAAATGCTAAGGCATATCTCTGTGAACACAAGTATCTATTCGTTAATTTACTCGTAAACTCGTGCGGAAGTCCTGTCCCCCGCATAGCTCATTTTCTGCAGCTAGTGGTCTTGCACTCTTTGGGCAGGCTTCCACATCACTTTTTAGGCCATATCTGCAGGCCAGGCCAAACCACAGGCGGCGAGCATATGAGAGGGCGGGGTTCAATGGGATGCTGAAGCGCGGATCTTCTAGCCGTATGAAAAGTACTGATCATTATTGAGCAAAATAGTTTCGGCAGAATCCGTCCATTATTTGGGTCAGATCTATACGTAATCGTCTATATCATTCTTAAAAGAATGTAAGATGATCTATGAGATGGGTTACGAAATATCTGCTTGCAATCGTGGCCACCTGCACCCTGATGGCCTTCTTGAACACGGCCTTGGCCATGAATGATGATATCTCAGGTTTGAAGAAACTTGTCTCAGGCAATGAAGATAAGCGCATGAATCCCCATGATCTGGCCTTCTTCCTTGCCACTCATAACTATAACGCTGTGCCGAAGGATAGCTATGTCAATGTCGACCTGGACGGCAAAATCTACAAGCTCATCCCCAACGGCGAAAGACCGGGATTATGCGACATAAAATATTGAACTTGTTACAGGGAGAGGTGTATAATGAGATCAAAAAGAAGGACTAATGACTTGATTGCGTCGCAAATTTTGAAAATTTGCAGGCATGGTGCGAGCAAAACAAGGGTTGTCTATCAAGCCAACATGAACTTCAAGACTGTAAAGCCATATTTGGATACTTTAATAAAAAACGGATGCATCGAAGCAGTCATTGAGGGTTCCAGAGTTGTTTACAAGACTACGCCAAAGGGGTTGGCTCTGATAGAGCGATTCGAGATGTTTCAAAGCGAGATAGATAAGCTTTATGGATATGCATGAACCCTAAAGCCCTATAGAGCAAGGATGCTGGCACAATGTCAATGGCCAGCATCTCTCAGGCCTCATATCCAAATGCCAACTTATATTCTCCTGCCAACTCTGTATCATCTCCCTCCACAGAGTGCGGACAGCCTGCAAAAAATGGCTCGCAGAGTTCAGCCTTCTACTTAAAAGCAAACTCCACATCCTCCCATGCCTTCTCCAGCAGCTTCCTGTGATACACGGCATCTAAATTTGCAGCCGTCCTCTGCGGCTCGACAACCCACCTTTTGGCATCCTTAACCACGTAGCCTATCTCCATGCCTGGCGCCAGCCTGATTCCCTGCCTCAGATGAGCCTGCACAGCCGAGGCCTCAGCACACCTTCGCGAATAGTTCATCCTGCCCACCCTGCGGTGGATGGCCAGCGCCCTAACATCCACTCCCTCTCCACAGCCTCCTTGAAGTCTGCAATGAGCTCGCCGATAACCCAAAGGCAGTCCACAATGCCGTGCAGCACCCGGAAGCCCGTATCCTCGGCCAGCTCCTTGATCTGCACCAGCAGCTCCATGGAGATCTCCGTGATCCTCTCGTGGACCTGTATCCGGCCAAACTCAGCATTCCGGTAGCCCGTGTAGCCAAAACATGTGATGAGCATCCACTTCAGAACTGATTCTATGCCGGCATGATCCTGGTCGGTCTTCTTCAGACGCTTGGTCTCGATGCGCAGGTTCAGCTGCCCGGAGAGGACGGTGCTTAAGAAGCCATTTTGCCCAGGATGCTCAATTGTTTCGGGCGAGAGGTTGTAACTTGACGATGGATGAAGAGATGCGAAGTCGATCTGGTGGACCCGTTCGTACACTCCGGGCAAAGGCTGGAAGATCATGCCTCCCTTGTCGCAGGCCCTCAGCTCGGATATGTTCTTCCTGCCTTCTGCTTCCCTCTTCCTGAAGGGCACAGCCACGCCCCGGCGCAGAGCCTCGAAGATCTCGTAGCTGGAGATGAGCGTTCCAGGAGCGAAGCGGGAGGTAAGATGGAGAGAGGCCGGATAGGCGAGCGGCCATGAGGACGCCCTTCAGGCCGCTCTCGTCAAGCGCGGCGAGATGTACCTGACCTTCGACTTTCTTGAGAGCTGGGAGAGGGATCTAGTGGAGATCAATCGTGGTGAATGGATGCGATAGAAATGGAAGGCCCATCGGGGCTGGATAAAGTTCCATCTGGCAGTTGACTTGAGGACCAAAGAGATAGTTGCGATCGAAGTCACAGACGAGCGGGTTTCGGAGGACAGCAGATTCAACTCGCTCCTCGACCAGGCAGAGGAGAACCTTTCAGGCCGCAGGGTCGAGATGGCGTTGGGCGATGGAGCTTTTGATAGGTGAGAGATTTTTGATAGGCGAGAGATCTTCGATCTGTTTCGACGAAGTCGAGACTCTCGCCGACTCTAGTCAGCGATAACCTCCAGGAAAAGCAGATTCATCCGGTCATAATGACTCGATCGAACGCTAACATGAAAGCCAGAGGCTCTCCCACGAGAGCAAAAGCAGTCAAAGAGATGAGAGCATTGGGGCTATTCAGCGCTGGAAGGAGGAGTATGACTATGGGAGGTGATGGGCGGCTAAAAACTGTCTTCTCAGAGGTGAAAAGAATATCATTAGAGCATGTAGCAGCGAACAATATGGGGAATATGATTCAAGAATGATTCAAGAGGTCGTTTTAAAATTTATTTTTTATAATATAATTGTGCATTAAAAATTGTGCATTAAAACGAAAGAGAGGTGTGGACTGAGACGATCACTTGCACGGGTTTGAGGAGTTATTCAACACAGCATCACGACTGCAAAACATATATATCACTTAAAAACCTATTATGGGCACTAAAGAGATCTCTTGGAAGCATTTGTCTGTTCCAAATGATCAAACCAAAATATACTACAGAGGCGGCGCAATTGAGAGCGTGCGTTATATTGGCCCTCATGATTATGATGATTGCACCCCAGGTAGATGCAGCCAGAGAGCAGGCAAATATCACGCAGTGCACTGAGATTTGTATAGATATTCTTACCAAGAAAGATGGTGCCTTAAATGAGGAGAGCCAGTTAATAGACCCATATGACACCAAAATAGCCGATTCTAAGGCCGAAGAGCAAGGTGGTTTTTCGCACAGTAATACGATGCACAATATTGATAAAAATTTGGAATATTATATAAATAATAGATATGACAAGGAAGATCCCGTAGAAAAGCTTAAACAGAGTATTAGAGACGGAGATGATTACGCATCTGCTATAGGCCAAAAAATAGAACTGCTAAATAAGACTGACATAAATTTTCATGCAGACTCTCACGATTATCATGATATCGATTCAAATCTTGGCAGCCTTTTCAAATATAATGCCAGAGAATATAATGCTAGAGAAAATAATGCCAGAGAACCAGATAACTCAAAGACAACCCGAATAGACGGATCTGGGATGGTCTCCAATAAAGATTCAAAAAAGAATTATATTTATGAGAATAAGGATGCATTTGATCATAGTCTAGGGATTATAAGCCCGAATGTTATTACAATCACCAACTCGAAAGAGAACTATGTGTACAAGAGCGATGAGACATATATCATAAGATCCGATCTGATCGCTAGCTCTAATGTATCTTCCGTCATTGACGTGAGAACGCATGAAATGCACGAGCATGATGATTACAACTACAAACAGGATGCCAATTGGGCCGATGCCATCGATCTATCACATAGCATTGACTCTAACATAAACTACCTAAACAAAAACCTTCAAAAAACTGAAATAGCCTATCCAGATGGAGTGCAAAGCGAACTTGGACGTGAGAGCAACACGCTCAGGAACATAAACATTCTATTAAAGGAGAAATCTAAAAAACAAATGCAAGAGATCAATTACGTTGATTTGGAGACACTACCAAAAAGCAGCAAAAAAGGAGACGAAAAGAAGAACTTCGCCATCGTAATTGGGATTGATGAGTATAAAGACAGGAGGCCCCTGCGCACCAGTGTGAATGACGCCAACACCATGGCGGATTTGTTGAGGTCGCACGGGTACGAAGTCAAGGTCTTGACAGACGAGACCCCCTGCCCGCCAACAAAGGAGAACATCTTGAAAGTAGCATTGGCAGAGATGAAGCAAAAGCGGGATGAAGTGGGAAACGCCTTGATCTATTTTTCCGGGCATGGATACTTGGATCGTGACGGAAACTATTACCTAATTCCTAAAGATGCAAATGGTGCAACATCATCATACATCAGCGAAGAAGAATTGAATCAATATATTAAAGATATCAAGAATTTAGCTATAATAATAGATGCATGCAATAGTGGCGCGCTATTAGATGTCACCGCAGAAGGTCAATTGCTGCTGGCTTCATCCAAGATGAACGAGCCGAGCAACGAAGAGTGGCTGGGCTCTCTTAGTGTATTTACCCAAAATTTGTGTAACGCTATAAATAAAGAAGCTAAGAAGGGGAGCAAAATAATCCTTCAAAACTGCTTTTATGAGGCGTATAAGAGCACGATCCAATGGTCCAACGGCCACTTGCAGAGCCAAACCCCCATTCTCAATGATATGACCCCAAATAAGAGATATTATCTGAACTATTAAGAGTGCCAAATATCAGAGCGCCAAATTAGAGCGTCGAGCATCCGTCTTTAAGTTAAGGCATTGAATTACGCATTACCGCTTCTTAATTAAATTTCCTAAGTTTTAATTAGAGATAAGTAGATAATTGGGTCAAATGTTACCTCAGAATTCGGCGAGTAATTTCGATGTAATTCTAGGGATAATATTATGAAGATCGGGGGAAAGAATAGACATGAGAAAATTGAGATTGATCGTATCGATCCTAGTATTAGGATTGATTTGCTCAGCATCTGTAGCTCTTAATCATAATAATAGACCTGCAGCAAAGGGGAGCGCTGATGCATTCGCAAGTGCAAGCGCAATGAGCATGAAAAACTATGACCCCTTCTCTGTAGCTTGGACTTCGACTTGGACATGGGAAGACGCAAAGATAGATCCCGTTTCCATCTCAGCTTCAACTGGACAGGCATTCGCACTAATAGACAGTTTTGCTTTGGCCGATGCATACTCCAATGCATTCGCTTATGCTCAAGGACCTAACCTTGCTGTGACCAACACATACACAACCGATCATGCAGCAGTCACCGATACCAGTGCATATGCAACTGCTGAATCCCATGCAGAGGGTTATGCAAATTAATCGATATACTGGTAAATTTATTTTTCATTTTACCCGAAACAGATCAACTGTTAATGCTTTGCCAATTTAGTCCCCAAGATAAAGGACGAGAAGTAATGACGATGGATAAGGATGAAAAGTAATATAGTAGGATAGTTACCTGATATTAGTTTCATCTCTTCTAATTTAGTATTCTTGCACGTTTATAAAATTGGAGTTGAAAAGATACACCATCTTTGATGGAAAATTTAGCGGACGTAGATGGGTCTCGCCTCAAAGATGATAGAACATGGGGGAAAGAATAGATGACGAAGATATTGGCCGCCTTGTTGGTCACGCTGCTATTGGGAAGTGTTGCAGTAGCTAGCGCTGGAGACACCAAAACAAATGTGGGCACCTTCACCTACACCAATGTGTATTTTAAATCTCCTGAGTTGAATAAAGATGTTGGTGGAGGATACACAGTTTCCACCAGCGCGTCGGGCGATGATGAGACCGTTCTTGATTTTAAAACTGAAGCGAACTTCAATTTTGTCGATGGCCGGTCTGTTTCAATAAATACAGGTGTATTGACCTCCGCTTCTGGAGCCAAATCGTTTGGCATGGTCGCAGCATTGACTCAAACCATCCCAACCACGAATGGGTATAGAATTTCTCAGTTCAGAACTCATTCCAGCACATTCACACCATACTTATTTGCAATTCAACAGCTATTCGGTGGCGAACTGTCTAGCAACAGCGCCGGCGGCTACAACATGAACACAGTTAAAATTGGCGAAAATGAATATGATTTTGGAGCTGCAAGTACGCTAACTGGGAGCACGCTCTCGGATATCGTTTATGATCCATCCATCTCAGATATTTCGGGCTTTGGATGGGAGAACGGATTCGATTACATAGACTCGATCAACGAATGCGGTTTGGAATATACAGGCGCCCTCAGCACCAATTCAATTCTGTTAGTAGGTTAAAAAATATTTGCGAATTTAAATAGGGGAGGTTGGGTAGCAATGAGACCAAACAAGAGATCGTTGAGGAGGATTACAGCGATTTGCGTAATTCTCATCTCAATCTTGGCATTCACAGCCGATGCTACAGTCAGCGTTAGCATTACACTATTCAATTCGGAGACAACCGCCCACGAGAGTATCGGCGTTGATAATGCCAAATATGAATCTTCTGCAGTGCTGCTACCGTATACGGGGTTTGCCGAGTTTCCATATGGCATTCACTCCGATGGCGCTGGCAGTTCAACCAGCTCTGGCGGCAAGTTCTCCCATTCTGTAGTTGCAACCAAGTCAAAAGGCGACACAAAGAACGTGGATGTATCAGTTGAGACCCAATCAGGATTGTTTAAATGGTCCAAGACGCTAGACGCATCCAATGATGTGTCCATGGGAATTGGTGCGACCTCACAGATATCAAGTGGAACCATCGACGCATCGTATTCCAACACCAATTCCGCAGAACAAAAACGTGTGTCAACGAAGAATGCGGATTACGAGGACAAATCGCAAGTTACACCCGATTCTATAACGTCTGAGGGATTTGGATCGTCCGTGGGTGAGACTGGAAATGGATTTTATTCCAGTATAGAAATTCAAAACTTGGGGAAGACGGTAAAGATAGAATCATTAGTAGACGAAGACGACTCTGAAACAGAGGGCGCAGACAACAACTGGTACGACGGTATAAGAGCGGATTCGGATGGCAGCAGTATGGTAGGGTCTTTGAGCATTCTATCAAATGACAAGTGTGAATTATTGCCAATGGTTGGTTTGTCAGCCGGGACGATCATAGCTGGGATGAGCTTCACCCCATATTACACAAATACAAATAACAATATTTTTGAGGTTAGAACTGTTCCGGTGGACTACTCATTCATGTCGTTCATAGCAGTGCCAAAGCCAAGTTTACAGCCTGCAAATATAAAGACTTATGAGAGCGCTACGCTGTCTATGATCGCAAAGTGGCGATAGAGGTTGTTTGGCGAAGGACAGGGCCGCAAGTCCCACAGCACTGGGTAGGGACGTGTGATTTGTCCTTCGCACTTGTCCTTCGCCCTTGATCGCTTTTTTTTTGCCTCTGTGTTCAATTGATGTTGCACTCTGTGACGGGTGAATTGGCGATGATCTGCCCCAATTTCGTCCTAAAGTGCTAACTCATCAGCCTCTTTGGGAGTGTATCCCTTGTGAACGATTGAGCAGAGCTTTCTGACCAAGAGCGTAGGGTTCTCTGCCTGGAAGACATTGCGCCCGAAGGCCACACCTGCGCCGCCAACCTGGATGGAGTCATAGACCATCTGCAGCAGCTCCCTTTCTGTGTCCATCTTGGGGCCACCTGCGATCACAACTGGCACATTGCAGCCCTTCACAACCTCTCGGAAGGTATCTGGAGAGCCCGTATAGTTTGTCTTGACGATATCAGCACCAAGCTCTGATCCAATGCGTGCCGCAAGCTTTACATATTCTACTCCGTGCTCCGACCTGACCTTTGGTCCGCGGGGATACATCATGGCGATGAGCGGCATGCCCCACAGGTCGCATGTGCGAGCAGTCCGTCCCAGGTCATGCAGCATCTCAGCTTCATCTTCAGCCCCAACATTGACGTGGATGCTCACAGCATCCGCACCGATTCTGATGGCATCCTCGACGGTCGTCACGAGGACCTTGTGGTTGGGATCGGGACCCAGGGAGCTGGACGCTGATAGGTGAACGATCAGGCCTATATCTCTTCCATAGCCCCGGTGGCCGTGCAGTGGCAGGCCCATGTGTCCCAGCACAGCATTCGCGCCGCCCTCGGCCACCATGTCCACTGTGGCAGGCATATCGATCAACCCAGATATTGGGCCGACGGATATTCCGTGATCCATCGGCACTATAACAGTTCTGCGAGTTTTGCGATCCAGAATGCGTTCCAGTCTGATCGCTTTTCCGATCGTGCTCATGGGCAGAAAGCATGTAACGACTGAAATTAAAGATGATGGTCGGCTCATGTAGCTATCTTGGAGAAGAAAGTGAGATTATTCAGGATATACTCACTGATGTTTCCTGTCTTACTGGCGGCATCTTCTTTTGGTCCAAATAGAGCAGCGTGGCCAGAGCATAGATGTATGGCAGCGAGAGCAAGCATAAAAGAGGCCCTATGCCTGGAATTGCCTGGAGCACAATGCAAATGAGCATGGATGCGAGGATGATCACGATCGAGTCGGAGAGGTTGCTCTTGACGAATCCCCAGCTCGTCTTGATGGCATCAACGCCGGACCTCCCGTCAATCATCACGGCCTGGGCCACGAAGTACAATGCAAAGCTCAATATTATGCCTGGGATGACAAGCAGCAGGTATCCTATGGCTGTGATTATTCCGGCCAGAATGGACGATAGAATGAGTGGCTCCATCCTGCCCTTTGAGGTCTGCCAGGCGTAATTCAAGTCCACTTTTCTGCCCGAGGATGCCTCTTTGATCATCTCTATAGTCAATCCTTCTGCGACGAAGAATGATATTATTAATAGTACTATAAGCAACAAGAGCCCGCCCACTGCTGAGAATGCCATGATTTTACCCCAGTCGCCAATAACCACAGCCAGCCCCAGGAAACTGGCGAAGAATCCAATGCCAAGTATCAGCGCTGCGATGGGCAGCAATGACGGAATGATCATTGCCGGATTCTTCCTGTAGATCTCAAAGGCTTCGGAGAATATGTCGCCCAGAGATCTTCTGATCGCCCTGCCGAACTGCTCGCCCTCTTTGGCAAGCCCCGAGACCCCAGCGCCGGGGGGATTTGAGTCAGTGTCCATTGTAGAGCAGCGCCCCTCATCTGAACTTTTTCGCTTATGCTCTACTCGGAATCTATATCAAATTTTGGTAAGTCAGGTCGGAGACGACATGTGATATGCCTCTTGAGGCATCGCATTCGACCGTCTGATTTAATACATTTAACCGCTATGCAATCTAGGGGATAATATGAAGTGGTGGATAATATGAAGTGGTCGGATGCGCTATTGAGCATCGTTGTACTATTTGGCATCATATTTATTGTTGTTCTCTGTGCAGAGGCGGCGGCTGAGAGTCCAAGCTTGACCGTCGAAGGCATTGGGACTGTGACTGTGCCTGCGGATACTGCAAGCATCTCCATCTCAGTGACGAGCAGCAATGATAATATGACGACTGCCCAGGCCGAGGCATCCAGGAAGATGAGCAACGTAATCGATGCTCTGAAAGCCATTGGCGTGAAAGATGATGAGATAATGTCGGGTCAGTCAACAGGAGTTACGAGTTACCAGTCCACAAGCAAGGTATGCAAGGTGGTGAACAATACTACAGTATGTGAGAACAGCACCTTTGAGGCATCATCGCTTGAGAGATCCGCCGTCGTCCGGCTCAGGACCGTCGATCAGTCCAGGATAAACGAGGTGGTAGAAGCAGCAAAGTCTGCAGGGGCCAAGGCATACCTGGCAGGATACGGCCTCGGCGATGCCAGCAAAGCAGTAGCAGATGCCCGCCAGAAGGCTGTGGCGAATGCTAAAGAGAACGCCCAACAAATGGCATCCGCAGCGGGAGTGCGCTTGGGGAAGGTGCTGGAGATCTCTGCATATGGATTGCCCGATATAAACATGGCAGGTTCCTACAGCTCAGGCCAGACAGGCATGGTGGACGTGACATCCTACGTGATTGTTACATATGAGATTGTAACCTGAAGAAGACAAAAGAGGGGCTGTCACAGCTCAAATCCAGGCTCCATGGAGGCTTCCTTCAAGAGCCTTTCAGCCGCGTCTATTTGCCGCTCGCTGCCATCGATGGCCAGCCATACAGATCCCTCTGCCCCGCAAACGCCGCCCGCTGCCATCAGGTTGGCCTTTGCACCAGTCAGGATCGAGATTGCTTCGATCTCTGTGAAGACCTCCCCTGGCACCGGAAAGATTCGGGGGCCAGAGTTCCCTGGAGCGTTCAGCCGCCCTGCCAGCTCCATCAGATCGCCGTAGACGCGCTTCTCCAGGCCTACTGGCAAGACCAGGCGCACACGTCGTCCCAGCACACCCTGCATTGCTGCAAGAATTGTTCCGCCCCTGGGATGGCCTACAAGCACCGCAGCCGCTCGTCGCTCCATGTCCAGGGCATTGGCCCCTTTTAAGATGACATCTCCCTCTGCCAGATCATCGATCGCGTCGAAGATGGTTCTGCCCCGCTCCCAGACTCCACGAACGACTATCACATCCCCGGAAAAGCCGCTCTCATCCGGCAGCCTCCCATCTGCAGTAGTCTCTCGCCAGGGCGGCAAAACGATGCCGCGAAAGAAGCTCTTGCGCGAGAAGCCCTCTGCTTGACCGATGCTCTTCAATATCTCCTCGGCCACGTAGCCGCAAGTCGTCCCTGCGATGATTGCGACAGTTCCAGATGATAGAGCCGATCGGATGGCTGGATGAGCGGCCAGCGCCCGCCCTATGAGGCGCTTTCCCGCAGCAGGCGTCAAGAGGTACAATCTCATTAAAATCCCGTGATTCGTTCAATCGAATGGAAAAGATCTTTTCGCTCGAATCACGATAAGGCCAAAGGATGGAATCAATGGCAAAAAAGATGATCGGAGAGGGAAAATCAAGATGCAGCAGGATGTTTTGGAGGCAGTAAGACAGGAGCTAGTGCAAAACATAGATGAGAAGACCAGAGATGGTGCCCAACGCTTCTTCAAGGAGGACGTCAAATTTCATGGGGTGAAGGCTGCACTGGTCAAGAAGATCGCGGCTAAATACTTTCGGCGGATAGACGGGAAGGATAAAGAGGAAATATTCTCATTGTGCGAAAAACTTCTGGATACAAATTACAATGAAGAGGCTTTCATAGCCTTTGAATGGTCATACTTGATGCAAAAGAGGTACGAACCATCCGACTTTTATGTCTTTGAGAGATGGATCTTAGAGTACGTCGACAACTGGGCGAAATGCGACACGCTCTGCAACCACACCATCGGAAGCTTCCTTGAGATGTATCCGGAGTTCTTAAATAATCTAAAAGATTGGGCGCGCTCTGAGAACCGCTGGATGCGGCGGGCTGCGGCAGTGAGTTTGATACTTCCTGCCAGAAAAGGGTCGTTCCTGAATGAGGTACTGGAGATCTCAGAGATCCTGCTACAGGACAGGGATGACCTTGTGCAGAAAGGCTACGGCTGGATGCTTAAAGAGGCGAGCAAGAAACACCAGCAAGAGATCTTCGAGTACATAATGAATAGAAAGGAGAAGATGCCCAGGACTGCGCTGCGCTACGCACTTGAGAAGATGCCGCCGGAGATGAGAAAGAGAGCGATGCAAAGATGAAATGAGTTGCGTAGAATTCCAATTTTCAGTGGGGCATGATGGGAGATCAATCAGATAGATATGGAGAGAATATTGCGAAGCTGATAGACAGCCAGGTGACCGGCAAGGAGTTTGAATTTGACCAAATCCTGTTGATGCCCACGGCAAAAGGTTATCGTGCCCTTGTGGAGCAGGCAGAGAAGGAAATTTCTCCGCGAATCATGAATTACTTGAAGAGCAGATGGTCAAAGGGAACAATAGAGAACCTATCCTCATTTGCCATGGCCGCGGCGGTGTATTCGCGGAGCATATCCGACCCTCCTTATGAAATCGACGTCGGAGTGGTGCTTCTCAAAACAGTGGCCTTCTGCAATTTGAGATGCACCAATAGAGACGAAACGGGTGGAGGATGCAGGATCGCCAGGAACATGAATGAGCATCATCTGCCCCGTTGCATTAAACTGCCGCGAGACATCACAATAATTTGGGATTGTATCAAGATATACATTGCCACAGGCAGAGCTGTCAGCGCAAAGGAGGCCCTGAGCGCGAAGGATGCCAGGAAGATACATGAGGCCATGAGCGTTAAGGTCGATATTGGTCATGATTTTTATCCGGCTGCATCATGCTGAAGATCACCGTTCCATTTTGTTCACTGGCCCATCGTGGGATGCTGGTTCTGCTGCCGAGGCCAGGTCACATTCGATGTGCCGGCCGCAGTGCGGGCAGACAAAATGATCTTTAGGCTCGCGCTTTTTTTGGGCCAGCACCTCTGAAAAGCCGGATGCCAGAACGCCTGTGGGCAGAGCAAAGAGGCCGATTCCCAATATCACTACTATCGAGCCTATGAACTTTCCCCAGGGCGTTATGGGATAGACATCTCCATAGCCCACTGTGGCCAGCGTCACTATGCCCCACCACATTGCAGCAGGAATGCTGGAGAAGGCCTCGGGCTGTGCCTCGTGCTCTGCATTGTACATCAGGCTGGAGGAGATCACGAGCAATATCATGATGGCAAAGAACATCAGCATCAGCTCTTCCTTCTTGAGCCTGATCACGTCCACGAAGGTCTGTAGGGACTCAGAGTAGCGTGCCAGCTTCAGCACTCGAAAGAGCCTGAAGAGCCTCAGAGATCGCAGAAATCTCAAATCAGTGATGAAGACTGGCAGATAAAATGGAAGCACCGCCAGGAGGTCGACGATTGACAGGGGCGTTGCCATGAAACGCAGCCTGCCAAAGATGGGATCTTTGAAGCTCGGATTTGCAGTGCAGCTCCAGACACGCAAGATATATTCAACAGTGAAAACCGACACCGAAAAGAGTTCGAAGGCGTAAAATAACAGTGAGTAACGAGCGTATAACCAATCAACTGTTTCCAGAACCACTGCTATGACATTCAATACTATCAGGCCCATAATGAATGGGTCAAAGTACCTGCTGTCCTCGTCTCCTGGCTCAAGGATGCCATAGATGCGGGCCTTAAGGTCTCGATTCATATCTGAGGGCTTATGATTGCGTTTTTTGGATATAAAGCATTCTTCTTCCAAAATCATAGGCCAACTTCACTGTCACATTGTCCAATCCCACTGTCACACTGTCCAATCCCACTGTCACACTGTCCAATCCCACTGTCACACTGTTCAATCTCATTGTCACACTGTTCAATCTCATTGTCACATTAATATAGATGGACCTGCCTTAATTTGTTATGCGTGCAGCCTGCATCCAGCTACGTGTCGAGCCATGTCGTCTTGGGCACAACCTTGCGCGAGCGCTTGAGATGGCCAGCATGGCCCTGGCCGAAGGCGCAAAGATCCTGGTGTTTCCTGAGCTCTTCCTGACGGGTTTTTGCTACGAGCCTTCCTTGCAGGCAATCGCCAATGATCTTCCGCCTTACCCGACTCTTGATCCCTTCCGGGCCCTGGCGCAGGAGCACGAGTGCCTGATCATCGGTTCCCTGAGGAGCGAAAGCCAGAATCTGGGATTTTGCCTGGATTCCGAGGGGCTGGAGCTGCGCCCTAAGATCCACATCTTCGGCCCAGAAAAGGAGCACTTCGAGGGTGGCAATTTCATCTCGCCTATGTCTACAAAGTGGGGCATGGTAGGCCTGCAGATCTGCTACGATCTTCGCTTTCCCGAGGTCGCGCGCTCTCTCGCGCTGCAAGGTGCGGATTTTCTGGTCACCACAGCCCAGTTTCCAGCGCAACGCTGCCATCAGTGGCGCGCACTCTGCCTTGCGCGAGCAATAGAGAATCAGATGTCACACCTAGCCTGCAACTGGGCCCAAGGTGGTAGCTCTTTGATCATCAATGCCATGGGCGAAGTGCAGGCAGAAGCAGGATCAGGCGAGGCTTTGATATATGGAGAGGTAAATTTAGCGCAGAGAGATCATGCTCGCCACGAGATTCCGTGCTTTTTCGACCGGCGACCGGAGATTTACTGAGGCGATTGTATGAACGCCTTGACCCGAAATTTTCTGATCTCGAAGTTCAGAGAGCACTACATCGAATCATCATTGGATGTCCCGCCTGACTTTGAGTCCCGGGAATGGGGGTTCCTGTTCTTCGATGACACGGGCATGCGCCGCCACAAATCCTACCTTTCCAGGGGCGAATTAGCAGACTACGTGCGCAGCATGGTGCCGCGACACATCTATCATTCTGCTGCCTACTACCAGAGGCCAGGCGCACCGACCATGAAAGAGAAGCTCTGGCAGGGCGCAGATCTCATCTTTGATCTGGATGCTGATCATCTGCGCAAGGCCCCAAGCTCATACGGCGAGATGCTTTCTCGGGTAAAGAGGGAGGCCCAAAAGCTCCTAGAGTTTCTTCTGTCTGACTTCGGATTCTCAGATAGCAAAATCACCACTGTGTTCTCTGGGGGGCGAGGCTACCACATCCATGTCCGCGACCAGCGGATTCTCGCGCTTGGCAGC
This sequence comes from Methanosaeta sp. PtaB.Bin018, assembly GCA_002067755.1. Classification (GTDB taxonomy): domain Archaea; phylum Halobacteriota; class Methanosarcinia; order Methanotrichales; family Methanotrichaceae; genus Methanothrix. Next base: position 18,793 of record MVQH01000063.1, on the reverse strand, counting down.
GATGAGCGGCGGGAGATCGTGGATTATCTGACTGGCCGCGGACTGAGCATAGATCGATTCATCTACGAGGTAAGAGTTGGCGGTGATTATGGCGTTAAGAGTGCCACCAAGATGACTTTTCCCAAAGAGGGATCCTCTGGCTGGGGCAACAGGATTAACCGTTCTGTATCATCATTCGTTGCTAAGATAAGAGGCATGGATGAGGATGATGCATTGGAGCTCCTCTCTCAAACCAAGGGACTTGGCCCAAAGAAGGCATCGGATTTTTACCAAAGCCTTCTTGATGATCGGGCCATTGAAGAGATACAAAAGGGAAACTTGGATTTCCTCAAGTACAGCTCAGCAGTGTGGGGAAGCCTCCTTGGCGAATACCTAGAGCGGGAGAAAGTCAACGCAGTCATAAGCATAGAAGAAGAGCGCGGTGAGACGGATGAGCCCGTCACAGCTGATGTGCGCAGGCTTATTCGATGCCCCGGCAGTCTGCACGGTGGCACTGGCCTTCGAGTGACGCCCTTGACCCTTTCAGACTTGGAAGACTTCGACCCACTGGAAGACGCCGTGGTCTTTGGAGATGATCCCGTTCCTCTTGAGATGCTCAAGCCCTTCAGCACCCAGATGCGTGGCGAGAGCTACCATCTGGCTGAGGGCCGGGTGGAGGTGCCAATGCACGTAGCAGTCTTCCTCATGGCAAGGGGCGTGGCCGAAGCTCGGGCAAAGTTTTTGAGCAGTGACAAAGCTATATAGTCTGGATCTCAGATAACGAGTTCGCTTAAACTAGCTGCAGCAGGTTGTAAAGATGGATCTGGCCAATACGCTTCGAGAGGAGCGGAAGACTGCAGAGCTCTTGCACCTGGATAAGGACTTTTACCAGCAGGTTGGGAATTATCTCGCAGGCCTAGAGCAGGAGCTCTCGCGCTTAGACGACCCCTTCAGCGTAGAGGCCCAGATTTTGCAAGATGCCCTCAAGAGCGAGAAGAGCAGCCTGAACAAGCTCATCGACCAGAGGGTGAAGAAGATAGTTCGCAGAGCGCTTCGAAATGCTCGCTCAGCATCCAAGGAAGACGCCATTGCAGATATGACCCGGGAAGAGGAGGAGATCTACCATCAGGTGTTGTCTGCGTTAGCCCGAGGTCGGGAGGCCATCCTTGCTCATGTGGCTCACACCGAAAGGCCTTTAACGGGCAAGAAAGATATATCGTGGGACTACGAGGTTGTTAGGTTGCTGGATAGTGTTCCAATGTTTGTGGGAGTAGATGGGAGGAACTATATCCTCTCCAAGGATGACGTAGCCGTTCTCCCGGCAGTTCACGCCAGAAATCTGCGCAACAAGAATTTAGCGTCTGAAGTGAGACAAGAGAGATGATAAGAAGTGAAGATGCCAAAAAAACTTAATGCTTACTGCCCGTTTTGCAAAAAGCATACCGCTCAAACGGTTGAGCGGGTGAGAAAAGGCCGAGAATCGTCCCTGACCCATATTAGAAGGCAGAGATACCTCCGGGCCAATGGAATTGGAAATCAAGGCAAATTTTCCAAGGTTCCAGGCGGCGATAAGCCCACCAAGAGATTGAACCTCAGGTACCGCTGCGCAGTATGCAAGAAGGCCCACAACCGTCCGGGCTTCAGAGCAGGCAAGTTCGATCTGGTGGAGGGATAAGTCTGCCATCCAAGTTCGTCAAGGTGAAGTGCAACGATTGCGAGAACGAGCAGGTGATCTTTGCCCATGCATCTACTGTCGTAAAATGCCTGGTCTGCGGGCGAACGCTTGCAGAGCCCACGGGCGGCAAGGCTGAGATAAAGACCCAGGTAGTAGAAGTGTTAGAGTGATCATCGATGCAGCGTGAGGGCTGGCCAGAGCCCGGATCCCTGGTGGTCTGCACAGTAACTCAGGTTGTGGACTTCGGCGCCTTCGTCTCTCTGGACGAGTATTCAGGCAAGCAGGGCTTGATCCACATCTCTGAGGTGGCTAGCGGATGGATCAAATACATTCGCGACCACGTAAGAGAGGGACAAAAGATAGTCTGCAAAGTCCTGAATGTCGATACGTCTCGCCACCACATAGATCTTTCTCTTAAAGATGTGAATGAGCATCAGCGCAGAGAGAAGATCCAGGAGTGGAAGGCCGACCAGAAGGCATGGAAATGGCTTGAGATGGCCTATAAAGACCGGCCCGATGATGTTAAGCGCGTGGCCGATGCCCTGGTGGCGGCTTACGACAGCCTCTATTTAGCCATGGAAGAGACGGCCTTGAGTGGTGTCGACGCCCTTAAGGACGCAGGCCTGTCCGAGGAAGACTTAAAGATCCTGGAAAGCCTCTCAAGAGATAACGTCAAAATACCCTCCGTTGAGATCAGCGGCTATGTGGATATCACATCCCCGGCTCCTGACGGCGTTGAGGTCATCCGCAAGGCCCTCAAGCAAGCCAAGCGCTCGAAGGACAAGGATGCGACGATCACCATCACCTACATTGGCGCGCCACGTTATCGCATTCACGTTACTGCACCTGATTACAAGCACGCTGAGTCTGTTCTCAAGAAGTCCGCTCAGAGTGTAGTTAAGTACATCGAGCAGCACGGCGGAGAAGGCACCTTCCTTAGAGAGGCATGAGATCCAAGATCATGAGGTGTACGGCCTGCTACCGCTATACCCTGAAGGATGCCTGCCCTGTCTGTGGCGCTTCTACCATTCCAACAAAGCCAGCCAAGTTCTCTCCGGACGACCCATATGGGAGATACAGGAGAGCATTGGCCAAGGAGGTTAAATGAAGGAGACCCTTGTTCGCCGCATAAAAGATGTGACGCTAAAGGACCCAGTCCTCGTGGAAGGGCTGCCGGGCGTTGGCCATGTTGGGAAACTGGTGGCCGATCACATGGTAGAAGAGCTGAGGGCTGAGAAGATCATAGAGATCTACTCGCCTCACTTTCCGCCCCAGGTCATGGTTAGGGAAGACGGCACCATCAAGCAGGTCAGGAACGAGATCTATGCATATCAGGGAAAGGGGAATGAGTCGGATCTTCTAATCCTGATCGGGGACTACCAGAGCGCCACCAATGAGGGGCACTACGAGCTCACAGGCATCTTCCTGGATATCGCCCAGAGCTTCAATGTATCGCGCATCTATGCTTTGGGCGGCTATGGCACTGGACAATTCGTCGACAAGCCCGCTGTCATGGGAGCTGCCACGAGGATCGAGCTGGTCGAAGAGATGAAGCAGCATGAGGTGATCTTCCACGAGAACGAACCTGGCGGTGGCATCATCGGAGTCTCTGGCCTCCTGCTGGGGCTTGGAGCCTTGCGGGGCATAGATGCAGTCTGCCTGATGGGCGTGACCAGCGGCTATCTCGTGGATCCCAAGGCTGCCCAGGAGGTTCTGAGGATCCTCTCACATATCCTTGGGATTGAGGTTAGCATGCATGCCCTGGAGGAGCGCGCAAAGGAGATGGAGAAGATCATCGGCAAGCTTCAGGAGATGGAGAGGGCCCAGGCGCCCTATGAGGCTGGAGGAGATGAGGACCTCAGGTACATCGGATAGTCTCCTGGACTATGCATATCGTCTCCTCGACTTGGCTGAACGAGAGGGCGCACAAGAGGCTGAGGTCTTTGGCATCCAGGGACATTCTGTGGACGTAGACCTGCGAAAGAATGCTGTGGAGCTAGCCAGCGAGAGCTTTCACTGTGGCCTTGGCCTGCGAGCTGTCGTGTTGGGATCTGTGGGCTTCTCCAGTACCAGCAATATGGGGCTTTTAGAATTGGTGGCCAGAAGTGCAGTCAAGTCAGCACGTGCGCGGGGATCCGATGATGCATGGCGCTCTCTGCCCCATCCTGAGAAGATCGTGCATCCGACTGGCATTTATGATGCTCAATTGGAGCGGATTGGGCCTGAAGAGTGCCTCGACCTGGCTATGAGCCTTCAGCGAGGCTGTGCGGAGATCAAAGGAGCTGAACCCGTGTCAGGCAGCGTAGGCTGCGTTTTTGGAAAGGACTATGTGGTTAACTCTCTTGGAATTGAGCTCCAAGAGACCTCGACGATGATGCACGCATCCATGGAGACCATTGCCAGAGCGGGGGGCGTGGCGACAGGCAGTGAGTTTCAAAACTCCAGGATGCTTCAGCCATCTTTGGAAGATGTAGGCAGGGCAGCTGCCGAGATGGCCAAGGCCTCTTTAGGCGGGACGAAGGGCGAGAGCGGAAATTTCGATGTGCTTTTGAAGCCCATAGCCGTCGCGGAGCTATTGGAGGCCACACTGCTGCCTGCAATATACGCGGATAGTGTGCAGAAAGGCAGATCATCCCTGAGAGGGCGCGTGGGCGAAAAGATCGCCTCTGAGAGCCTTCAGATAACAGACGATGGCTTGCTCTCGGGAGGGCTTGATTCCTCATCTTTTGATGGCGAAGGCGTGCCTTCTCAGAGGAACGTCCTGGTCGAAGATGGCATTTTGCTGGGCTTCCTATACGACAGCTACACCGCTGGAAAAGATGGCGTCAAGTCCACAGGCAACGCTGTGCGCTCCGGATACTCTGATGTTCCGCGCGTGGGCATACGGAATTTTATCATGAGCTCTCCTGCTGCCCATGACCTTTTCGCTGAGGCAGAAGGATATCTGGTAAATGGCCTCATCGGCGCTCATACCGCTAATCCAATATCTGGCGACTTCTCTGTCGAAGCGAGAAACGTCTTTTACATAGCGCCTGGCGAGGATCCAAAGCCCATACGGTCCTTGATGCTTGCTGGAAATATCTTCGAGACTCTGTTGGAGATGGAGCTTGGCACTGATGTGCGTTCTGTGGGAGGCATAGTCACGCCGACTGCAAAGGTCAGGATGAATGTTATAGGCAGCTGAGGAGGTTTCATGATCATCGGAGGGCCTGCCTCCCAGCTTTTAGCTGGAAGGGTTGCGGCCATTTTAGGACAAGAGCTGGCTCTTTGCGATTACAAGACATTTCCTGATGGAGAATCCTACACACAGGTTGTAACGCCGCTGGACGACGAGGTAGCGATAATCCAATCCACGCCCACAGATCAAGACCTCGTTTTTCTGCTGCAGCTCCTGGATGTATGTCAGGGAAAGGAGATCTCACTTGTCATACCATACTTCGGCTATGCTCGCCAGGACAAGATCTTCAAGCCCGGCGAGCCCATGACTGCCAGGGCGGTGGCCACTGCACTCAATCCCTTCCTCGAGAATGGACGGGTCTATCTGGTGAATATCCATGCCACGTCCATCATCTCGCATTTCCGGTGCCAGGCCCAGAATTTGGACGCCACACCACTCCTGGCAGACGGGATCAGCTCGATGGGCCTGAAGGATGCAGTGGTCATATCTCCAGACAAAGGTGCAGTGGCCATGGCCAAGGCTGCAGCCTCGCGCCTGGGGGTAAAATGCGATTACCTGCAAAAGACAAGGCTCTCAGGCACAGAGGTCTCAATGGCGCCAGTGGAGCTGGAGGTTGTGGGCAGGGACGTGGTCATCTTCGACGACATGATCGCAACCGGCGGGACAATGGCCATGGCCATCTCGCTGCTGCGCCAGCAGGGGGCAAGATCAGTTTACCTGGCAGCAGTCCATCCAGTATTGACTGGATCGGCAGTGCTAAAGCTCTACCGATCTGGCGTCAAGGCGGTGCTGGCTACGGACACTCTTGACAGGGGCGTGAGCACAGTCTCAGTTGCTCCACTGATCGCTGAGGCGCTGAAGGCTTAAACGAGGCATTATTTCCCAAAGAAAGATCCCTTGCAAGGCAGAGCTTATTTATGAGCTGCCACAAAAGGGTCGATATATCCATTTCAGGCGTATTCCATGTCCGGCAACACATTTGGCACAATATTTCGCATTACCACATGGGGAGAGTCTCACGGACGCGCCGTTGGGGTCGTCGTGGATGGCTGCCCAGCTGGCCTCGACCTGGTGGCAGAGGACATCCAGAGGGAGCTTGATAGGAGACGGCCTGGCCAGAGCAGAGCATCTACTCAACGCATGGAGGAGGACCGCGTGGAGGTTTTATCAGGAATCTTCGAGGGGCAGACCACAGGAACGCCCATCTCCATGGTCGTCTGGAACAAGGATGCAAATTCCAGCGCCTACGATGCCCTGCGAAGCAAGCCCCGGCCTGGACATGCAGACTATACCTACCAGATGAAATTTGGCCTGAGAGACCATCGAGGCGGAGGACGCGCCTCAGCGCGCGAGACCGTCGGTCGCGTGGCAGCAGGCGCAGTTGCCAAGAAGCTCCTCTTCCGGGAGGGGATCGTGGTCGTAGGCTATGTGACAGAGCTTGGCGGGATAGAGGCAAAGATCGTTTCATCTGATTGGGATGAGATGAGAGCCACTGCCAAGTCCAATCCCGTTCGCTGTCCTGACATTGTCGCTGCCCAAAAGATGCTCCTGCTCTTGGATCAAGTTCGAGCTGAGGGCGACAGCCTGGGCGGGATGGTGGAGATTGTGGCCAAGGGCGTTCCTCCGGGCCTTGGCGAGCCTGTCTTCGACAAGCTGGACGCAGATTTGGCCAAGGCGTTGATGAGCATCGGCGCTGTGAAGGCTGTGGAGATCGGCGCGGGCCTTGAGAGCGCAAGACTGCGCGGAAGCGAGATGAACGACCCCATAATCCTCCGCGAGGGCAAGATCGAGTTTGAGAGCAATAACGCAGGCGGCATTCTGGGGGGCATCTCCACTGGCGCTCCCATCGTCTGCAGGATTGCAGTGAAGCCGACGCCCTCCATCGCAAAGCGGCAGCGCACCGTCGACCTTTTATCGGGCGACCAGTCCGAGATCGAGATTCAAGGAAGACATGATCCCTCGATCCCTCCCAGAATTGTGCCAGTAGCGGAGGCCATGGTGGCCCTTGTGCTGGCCGATCATCTCCTGAGAAACAAGGCTGCACGCGTTGAGGCCAGGTGAGACTTACTAAAAAAAACAATGTAGCATCAGGCTCAGTCATGAGCTCTTCAGGTCCTCTTCGCCGAAGAGGAAGATCTCTTCGATGCTGGCCTGCAATGCCCTTGAGATCTTGTAGGCCAGCTTGAGCGAGGGATTGTACTTCCCCTTTTCCAGGAAAAGGATGGTCTCCCGCCGCACCCCGACCATGCGAGCCAAGTCCTCCTGGGTGAGGTCATGCCTCGCCCTGAGCTCTTTGATGCGCGTCTTCATGACCGCCCCACATCGCCCCGACGATTAAGGACGATGATAAAGAGTATAGCGCTGCCGGTCATAATGTAGATGACAGCCGACAGAGCTGTCGACGCGCTTGGGTCGATGATGCCCATAAAGACTGCGCAAAATATGACCAGCGAGAGGATTATGCTCGCGAACCATGAGTAAGCCAGGCTGAAGGCTCTGATCTTGTCTGTTCGCTCATCCTTCTCAGGCTGATCTCCCCTCTGCCAGAATCTGACAATTGCCACGATGAGGGCTGCCACACCTCCTGCTGCAATGAAGAGTGCATCGTAGCCCAGGAGAGAGAGAAGCAGTCCTGCCGCAATCAGTGCCGCCCCGAGAAGCATGCCTGCCAAAAATCTGCTCATCTTCATGTTATTCATCTTCATGTTATGTAATTCTAACTTCTAAGTATTTAAATGTTTTTTATATCTAACATTAAGTTATCTAAAAATAACACCAAAATCCATTCCCTGAGCTTTTATAGATGCTCACATGATGGCATAATATGCATAAGGAGTTTCGCAGCCTCATAGCCTTGGAAGAAGCAGTATCAATAGTTCTCAGCCATGCCCCCAAGCCTGGTGTGAAGGTTGTTCCAATACAACAGGCCAGGGGCGCAGTTCTGGCAGAAAAGATCGTCTCTTGCATGGATGTCCCAGGATTCAATCGAGCTTCGATGGACGGCTATGCAGCCCTGGCTGAAGATACTTTAAAAGCCAGAGAGGACAGGCCCGTCTCCCTCAAGCTGGTGGGCAGCGTTCCCATGGGCGCCAGGCCCGAGGTTCACGTGGGAAGGGGCGAGGTCGCAGAGGTCTCCACAGGCTCCATGATGCCGCAGGACGCTGACGCAGTTGTCATGGTCGAATATGCTCATGAGGAGGATGGTCATGTACTTGTGCATAGACCAGCCTTCAGCGGGGAGAATGTGCAGACAGCTGGCAGCGACATTGCTCTTGGAGAGGCAGTGCTCTTTCCCGGCACAAAGCTGGCCACGCGAGAGATAGGCGTTCTGGCTGCATTGGGATTGGAAGAAGTCCCTGTCAGGCAGCTGAAAGTAGGCGTGGCATCCACTGGCAACGAGCTGGTGCAGCCTGGAGGGACTCTGGGCATAGGCCAGATCTACGACATCAACTCCCAAACAATTGCTATGGCCGTTGAGGAGTGTGGAGCTGCAGCCATAAGGTATGGCATACTTCCTGATGAGTTGAGGAGGATGGTGAAGACGTTGCAGAAGATGGCCAAAGAGTGCGATCTCATCCTGGTGAGCGGCAGCACTTCAGCGGGCACAGGCGACGTGATATATCAGGCCATGGATGCCGTGGGCGAGACTGTCTTTCACGGCATAAACCTGAAGCCTGGCAAGCCCACAGTATTTGGGCAAATCGAAGGCAAGCCATGCATCGGCCTGCCCGGCTACCCCACGAGCGCCCTTACTGTCTTTGCAAAGCTTGCAGCGCCTCTCATTCGCAAATCCCTGGGCGTGAGAGTGCACGGACACAGAACGAAAGGCAGGCTGGCAGGGCCTATTCGGACAGAAGGGCGCCAGCAGATGCTGGCCGTGGGCATCTCGCGCGACCTGATCTATCCTGTGGACAAGGGCAGCGGATCCATCACCACCTTGGCAGGAGCCGACGGGATCATGGAGATTCCCGCGGGCGTAGAGTACCTGGAGAAGGGGACGGAATTCGAACTGGACCTGTTCTCTGAGCTCGAAGCACCAGATCTCGTAATTGCCGGGGAGAACACCATACTTCTGGAGGAGCTGGCAGAGACGCTGCCCATGCAGATCAAGCTCATGAACACAGGATCTATGCGGGGGAGGATGTACCAGGATGACGGTATCGCAGACCTTGTTTGCGTATCCGGCTTGCAAGATCCTCCTGCCGCTCTGGCAGCAATAAAAGGATACAAGAGAGAGCTGGGACTGATCTTCAGAGATGAAAAGTCCCTGCTGGACATGAGTTGCCAGAGAGTGGTGGGCTGGCATAGGGATTCGACGATGAAGCTCGCATTTGAGCGGGTTATGTTGGATCTGGGCATCTCCAATCCCAAGTACGTGCGAGTCGCCAGAACGCATTCAGCCGTTGCTGCGGCCATATCTTTTGGCCTGGCAGATGTGGGTTTTTGCGAGCAGGCTGCAGCAGAGCAGGCAGGCTTGGGCTTCAAAGCCATTTTAGATGATGAGGTTTGGTTCCTGGCAAAGCCAGAAGTGCTGGAGGGCTCTGCTGCAAGAGCCTTCATTTGCGAACTTCAGAACTTTGTTTCAAAGACCTCATCCGCCTCTCGTAGTAGCTGAGAGGGTGCCGGATCTTACGGCACAGATCGTCTTCGCCTGGGCAATTGCCATAGGTGGCCATGGTGGCGCACGCAGGCGGCCTGTATTTGGTTCCTGAGGCGCCTGCGATATGCTCCACCTGGTAGCGGGTCTTCTCCTCATCGAAATCCGGGCTGGTGTTGAAGAGGGCAACGACCTCCTCGGCAGTCATATTGATCTGCAACAGAAAGCTTACCAGGGCGAAGCGCGCTGTATGAGCCAAGTTTATGCCCTTTGCCGCATCGGACAGCATCTTTTTGATGCAGGGTGGAAAGGCCCCCTGCTCTATCTTGCCCAAATCCACCCTCTTGCGGGCTTTCAAGGCCTCAAGATCCGCACGCAATGGATTCAGGTACTCAGCAAGCCGCTCGCAGGCACGCTCGTCAACAGACAAAGGAAGCCCCCTCAATACCCTCTCCCTGACCTGCTCCTCCAAGAGCCGCTTCAACTCTTCTTCTGTGACAGTGAGATAGCCGCCTTTCAGGTCGCGATTGGTCAGCTTCCAATTTGGGCTGTGCATCCTGTGCGCCGCACGTATGTACTCTGCGAAGTAGAGCTTCCATGGCCCTAGCCCCTGGGGATGAAGGCCAAGGTCGCCTGCTAGCAATAAGAGATTTAAGTCGGCCTCATGCATCCTTTTGAAGGCCAGCTTTGCCTCTGCGAGAGCGTAGCGGCGCAGGAGGAATGGGTCTTGCAGACAGGAGACCATAACCCTGGCCAGAGGATAGGAGAGCAGCTCCGTCAGATGCCCTGCATCTGAGCTCGCCCTTCTTTCGGGAATGGAGCCGGATATCGCTCCACCAGCTCTCTCTGCGGCTCTGCTGCGCACGGACTTAAAAGAGGCTTTGCCGATCAGGTCATCCAGCGAGTAACCTAGACTGCGAACCTCGTCAGCCGCTTCTTGAGTAAAAGGAAAATCAGATGTCCTCATTCCTGCTCAATGCGCGGAGCTAGGAGGTAGCTGATCTCCACGAACTGGCCGAGTTTGAAGTTCACCCGAAGGGGATAGTCTATGCCCATCTCGAGAGTTACCTCGGGAGCCTTGCTGATGGACTTGCTCATGTCCTCAAGATAGTCCAGCGAGAAGAGAGATCTGGCCTCTCCCGGCTTCATGCCCAGGAGCTCAGTGCTGGGGATCTTGAGCTTGAGGGAGTCGATGTCTCCTTTAGCCTCCATGTAAAATCCCTCATCTGAGACGCCCAGCACAACGTGATCGCTGACCTTCTCTGCTGCCTTCACAGCCCTGCGTAGCTCAGCACCGGGCAGAGTGACGTGCGCAGGCAGGTCCAGCTCTGGAATGCGCGGCTCTTTTCGGATTGCAGTTGGATCTATCAGGCTTAAGGTATAGGACAGAGATCCCACGCCGATCTTCAGCTTATGGCTCTCTTCGTCCAGCTCCAGCTGAACATTCTCGCCCTTATCTGCCATGCTCAGGACATCGCTCAAGCGCACCAAGTCAACGCCTATCTCGCCCTGATCGGCCTTAAAAAAATCGAATGCTTCCGCGCGGACCCTGAGCGATACCATGGCAACGTTCGCAGGATCGACCGCCTTCAGCTCCAAGCCCTTTTCCGAAATCGAGAACTTCACTTCGTCCACTAAAGACGATACCGATTCGATCGCATCGCGCAGGTTTTCCGCGTTGATTGATGCCTTGAACATTCCTTGAGCCACCTCAGTGAAGATGCATCCTACTTATTTAACTTAAACTCTTTTATTCGTATCTTCTCCACCTAAACCCACATTTTGTGCAAGTTAGAAAGCGCGTCGGGCTTTCATCGGCGGCTCTGGTCTGTTTCATCTCCCAGTAAGCGACGTTATTGCCGCACTCTGGACATTTGGCGTTGGTCGTGGGCAGAAGCTGGATATTTCCCTCCAAAATAGGCATTTCGCTCTTTTTCTGCTCTGTTTTGCTTATGAACGAGGCGTTGGCAGTCTTTGGCTTCTCATAATTGCATCTCTTGCAGAACAACACTCCTTTTTTGGGCACCAGGACCTTGCCGCATTTTGGGCAGTATTCGGGATTAAACGCCATTGCAGTCTAAGGTATTCACTCGCCATATTAAAGTTTACCAGTGCTACAATCCAGGGATATATGAGCACTGCCATAAATGTGATCTGCCTGGATCGCCCTGGGATGCTGCGCGACATCGCTGGCGTGGTGGCGATGAGAGGCGGCAATATAGTCTACACCCAGCAGTTCGTGTTGGAGCGGGGGGTGAATAAGGGCAAGGCATCGGTCTACATGGAGATCGATGGGCCTGAAAAGGAGGCCAAGGGAATGGTAGAAGACCTTGAGGCGCTTGATTCCATCACCGAGGTCTCAATTCACAAGTCCTTCGAGAAGATCTATGGCTCAAGGGTGATAATAATCGGAGGCGGAGCCCAAGTGGCACAGGTGGCCGTCGGAGCCGTAAATGAAGCCGACCGGCATAACCTGCGGGGCGAGCGCATTAGCGTGGACACCATCCCGCTGGTGGGCGAAGATGCCATCGCCGATGCCGTTAGCGCCGTCAGTCGTCTGCCACGTGCCTCGATCCTGGTGCTTGCCGGCGCGCTGATGGGCGGGCGCATCACAGAGGAGGTGAAGAAGCTTCAGGCGGAGGGCATACCGGTCATAGCCTTAAAGATGGCCGGATCGGTTCCAGATCAAGCAGACCTGGTTGTGACCGACCCCATCCAGGCAGGAACCTTCGCGGTGATGCATGTGGCCAGCACGGCAGTATTCGATATCATCCGGGTAAAGGGCAGAGAATTTTAGCTTCAAGGCTTGAAACGATTGAGGGAGGGATCCCCATGACCCAATGTCACCCACGCGGACGAAAAAAATATTTAAAAACGCTATAAAGTGATGCGGGATGAGCGACTTCGAGTGGGCGCTGGTGGGCGCCTTTAACTCATTCTTCCAGAGAGAAAATATTGCTGCAATAGCCTATCGCCTCAAGCAGTCGCGTTTTTCAGCTCAGTTGGCTGACATACTTGTGGACTCACGAATTCCCGAGTACTACCTGGCCATCGAGTGCAAGAGCGTGGATGCACGCAAGACAAAGTCACTCTACTTCAAGCAGCACTTCAGCACAGCTGCCGGTGAGCACCAGATGTCACGAGAGACGGATTTCATCGCTCGCTCTGGAAGGCAGGGCATCTTGGCAGTTGAGCTGCGCTGGGGGCCAGGCCTGCCCAGGTCTGCGCATCTGCTGCCCTGGGGAATGGCAGCTCAGAGCTATGATGATGGAAAGAGGGGCATAACCTTGCAGGAGATAGAGGCCAATCCGCCCCTGCAAAGGATAAGAGGAGCTTACGAGATATCAAGGCTCGACATAGTGAGAATATCAGGATATTACGATATTGCCACGAATCAAGACACCCTTGAGGCAGATCCACCAGCAGATGGCTGAACGAGAATTACTAAATTTAACTTCAAACAAGTTAACTTGGATTAACCTTTTATTTCAGCCCAGCATTTCAGAATGACATGAAGCTTCCGGGCACGGCGACCCAAGAGGAGAACATTTACATCGCCATGGGAAAGCTGGATATTCGGCCGGGCAGCACCTTTCTGGATATAGGCTGCGGCTCAGGAGCCGTCTCCCTGGCGGCATCCCGTTTCACAGACAGAATCTATGGCATCGACCTGCGCAAAGAGGCAGTTGAGATCTCAAGGACGAGGGTTCAAGGCGGCAGATTTTTTCTTGGCGATGCCTCAGAGATCATGCCCCAGCTTCCCGAAATCGATAGGTGCTTCATCGGAGGCACGCGCGGGATCGAACGGTTCTTGCCCGTGCTCGTGAAAAAGGCATCTCCTGGATGCATCATCGTGGCAGACCTGGCAAGGATTGGAATTGCCGCGCGCGTGGCTGCCATGATGAAGGAGGAAGGCATCTTTCAGGAGCTAATTCAGATACATATTTCAAGGGGGTACGAACTGGCTGGGGACATAGCCCTAAAGCCCGTCAACCCCATCTTCATGGTGATAGGCAAATGTTGATCGGCATCAGTCTCGGCCCCGGCGACCCGGAGCTCATGACCTTCAAGGCAGCAGCAGCCCTAAGGAAGTGCACAATAGTCTTCGTGCCAGGAGAGATGGCTGCAGAACTGGCACAGCCCTATTGCGTTCCCGAGATCATGGAGTTTCCCATGATCGAGAACAAAGTCGAGCTCGAGAAGATCTGGCGCAACAACGCAGATACAGTTGCCAGATTCGCGCTTGCGGGCGATGCAGGCTTCGCTTGCATTGGAGATGTCAACACCTTCTCGACCTTCAGCCACCTCAGGCGTGTGATCAGACAGAGCCACCCTGAGATTGAGATCCAGACCATTCCAGGGGTAGGCGTTGTCCCTGCCATGGCTGCGAGCTTCGATGCAGCCCTGGAGAGCTCCTTTGAGGTCTCAGACGGCTCTCCAGTAGATTCGGTCATAAGGATAAAGGCAACGAGGCCGAGGAGGCTGGCAGAGGAGCTGCACCAGAGGGGCTTTGAGGATTTCGTTCTTGGGACTCGGCTCTGCACGCCCCAGCAGAAGATCATACGTGGAGAGATGCCCAAGACGAGCGACTATTTCAGCGTTCTCCTGGCCAGGAGGCGAAGATGAAGGTCCACTTCGTCGGTGCGGGTCCAGGAGACATCGACCTGATCACAGTGAAAGGAAAGAGGCTGCTCGAGGAGGCAGACCTTGTAGTCTATGCCGGCTCTCTGGTGAACCCAGAACTCCTGAAGGACCTCAATGCAGAACTGTTGGACAGCAACGGCCTTTCGCTGGAGGCCACTACATCCAAGATCATTGAAGCTTTGCGGTCCGGAAGAAGGGTTGTGCGCTTGCACAGCGGAGATCCCTCGCTTTACGGTGCAATAATCGAGCAGATGAAGCCCCTGGAGGAGGCGGGGGTGGATGTGGAGGTGGTTCCAGGAGTCTCATCCCTATTTGCAGCCTCCGCAGCCCTCAAGATCCAGCTCACACTGAAGGGCGTATCTGAGTCGCTGATCGTCACAAGGCCTGCAGGCACAACACTGGAAAGGGACGAGCTGAGGGCGCTGAGCAGGCACGGCACAACTCTCGCAATTTTCTTGGGCATAGACAGGATAAGAGAGATAGTCGACTCCTTGGACCGGCCCGCAGACACGCCCGTAGCCGTAGTGTACCATGCCTCCTGGCCTGACCAGAAGATCCTTCTCGGAACGCTTGGAAACATCGCAGAGAAGGTGGAGGCAGCGAGAATTCACCGCAGTGCCCTCATCATCGTTGGCGGCGTGGTAACAAGAAAGGGTTTTAGGAGGTCTCACCTATACCGGGATCGACAATGTCCGGAAAGGTAGCGCAAAGAGCAGTTGGAGTCCTGGTCTTTCCCAGGGACAGGGAGAAGGGCGAGAGGATAGTGCAGTCTCTGGCCGAGAACTACCGGCCATCTCTGATTTTTTGGGAGGAGGAGAGGCTCGAGATGGTTCTGTCAAAATTCGATCTGCTGGTTGCTGTCATGGCCGTGGGAATAGTTGTGAGATTCCTTTGCGGCCACCTCAAGGACAAGTGGACTGACACACCTGTTGTGGCCGTCGACTCATCTCTGAAATGCGCCGTTCCAGTTGTTGGGGGCCACCATGGCGCCAACGATCTGGCCCTTTGCCTGGGCGATGCCCTGGGCCTCTTTCCTGCCATCACAACTGCCACGGATGCTTCAGGCCGCCCCTGCCTGGAGGGCGTGGCTGCAAAGCTTGGAGCCGAGATCGTTGACAAGGATTCCTCAAAAGCCGTAAACATTGCCTTCCTCAGAGAGGATGTGCCTGTCATGAGACTGAAGGGCCCGAAGATCGTGGTGGTCGATGATGATGTGGCAGTCCTGAAAATAAAAGGCCTGGTAGTGGGTTTGGGAGCGAGAAGGGGAGTGTCATACGTTGAAGTGCTTGAGGCAATCGACGCTGCCTTGGCCGAAGCTGGCAGGAGGAGGGAAGATATCGGGATCCTCGCCACTGCTTGGCTCAAGAGGGACGAGATCGGCATGACGGAGGCTGCCAGGTGCCTGGGAAAAGAGATGCTTTACCTCTCAGAGGAGGCTCTAAACGCCCAAGTCCCAACCACGCCATCTCGTGCGGCGGACATTGGACTTGCAGGAGTGGCAGAGCCCGCAGTTTTGGCGCTGGCCACGAAGCTGATCTTGCCTAAGAAGGCCTACGGGAGGGTGACTGTTGCCATCGGAGCATAAATTCAAGATAGTCGGCATAGGCCCAGGGGAGAGGGGCCTGCGGACCATCGCTGCAGAGCAGGCCATCCAAGACGCGGACTTCGTTGTCGGCTACAGGCCTTACCTCAGCATGATTTGCGACCTTCTGGATGGCAAGAATGTGGTGGCAAGCGGTATGGGCAAGGAGGTAGACAGGGTCAGAGCTGCTGTCGGCCTTCTCGAAGAGGGATCAACAGCATTGGTGAGCAGCGGAGACCCCAATGTCTACGGCATGGCAGGCCTCGGACTTGAGCTGGCACCAAACCCTGCAGAGGTGGAGATCGTGCCGGGAGTGACATCGTTTTCGGCTGCCGCCTGCCGCTCCGGCCTAGCATTCCGCCAATGCGTGGCAGTGATCAGCCTCAGCGATCTCCTGACACCCTGGCGAGAGATCGAGAGCCGCCTGAGGATCGCAGCAGAGCTGCAAATGCCAGTCGCCCTTTACAATCCTCGCAGCAAAAGGCGCGACTGGCAGCTCATTCGCGCCCTGGACATCAGCGGCATGAGAGATGCACTGGTGGCCAAGAACGTTGGGCGTGAGAATCAGGAGATCTTCTGGACTACAACCCAGAAACTGATCGAAGACGAATCCCTGCGAGAGAGAATTGACATGACCACCCTGGTCATCATCACAGGCAAAGGCACATTCAAGGGCGAGGCCTGCCCTGCGGCCGAGGTGAATGTGGTGGGCAGCGGCCCAGGAGAGCGAACGCAACTGACGCTTGAGGCAGAGGGCATCCTGAAAAGCTCGACGAAGATATTCGGCGCGGAAAGGTACCTCGATCTGATAGGCGACCTTTCTGTGGGCGAGAAGGTCGCCCATTCTGGGCCCTGTGCCAAGAAGATGACAGCTCGCTTTTGCGAGGCTTTGGCAGCCGCAAGGGCAGGCCAGAAGACAGCCATCCTGACAGGTGGCGATCCTAGCATCTTCAGCTCTGGATGGAGGATCATGGATCAGGCAAGAGGATTTGTGCCTGTGCACGTCTCAGCAGGAGTCAGCGCCTTCTCCTCAGTCGCCGCAAGAGCAGGTGCCCCACTGGTCAACGACTTTGCCCTGCTCTCCGAGCCTGGAGACCCAACGGCAGTCTCCATCCTCGCAGGCTCTGGATTTGGAGTCGTCGCCTACAACGTTTTAGGGCACGAAGTCGCCCCTCTGCTGCAAGAGATCGATCCTGACAGGCCTTGCGTCCTGGCCAGGGATGTGATGCGTGATGGCGAAATTATGATGACATTGACCGCAGAAGATCTGATGGCTGCACGACCCAGCGGCTTTCGGTTCACCCTTCTCATCGCTTCTGCAAACTCCTACATAAAAGATGGGAGGATAATAGCCAAAAGAGGATATGAGACTAAATACAGCTACTAGAGCTGATTTTCATGATGGAAGAATACACTGATATTGGGGCTACCACTCTGGAAGCCATGCAGATCAGCAGAAAAAGCCGCAAGATGATCTCAGACCTAATCGGGGACGATACCCTGGAGGACAGGATAGCTCAAAGGTGTGTCATTGCCACAGGCGATACAAGTGTGGCCGAGATCCTGAGATTTCTGCATCAGCCTGTCCAAGCAGGCCTGCGAGCCCTGAATAAAAAAGCGCCAATCTTCGTTGACATCAAAATGGTAGAAGCAGGAGTTGTGAAGATGGGCCACAAAAGCAGAATAGAGACCATCATCGGCAATGGCGATGATCTCGCAGTTGCCCATGGAATCACTCGCACCTCTGCCGGTATCTTGGCCCTGAAGGAGAGGCTGTCCGGCTCAATAATCGCCATTGGAAATGCGCCTTCTGCCCTGCTCGCCCTGTGCGACCTGATGGAATCAGATGATGTTTCACCTGAGCTGGTCATAGGAGTGCCAGTGGGTTTTGTGAACGCTGCTGAGAGCAAGGAAAGACTTAGAAAGATCGATGTGCCGTCCATTTCCACAGTGGGCACGCGCGGCGGAACGCCAATCGCAGTCGCAGCCTTAAACGAGATCATAAATACCTATGCCAGAGCCAATCGCTGACCCCGTCACGGGCTTTCTTGTGCCATCCTCATGGATCAGGCTCAGTCGAGATCCCGACGTTCTGCAGAAAATTTGTAGCGGGCGGTGGGTCCTTCTGTCCAACGGCGAACTGCTGAGGCGTGGCCTGACGACCGGCACCACAGCAGCTGCAGCATGCAAGGGAGCCGTCTTGTCGCTGAAAAAATCCGTTGATGAAGTGACTGTAAACACTCCCGCAGGCCTGGAGGTATCACTGCCGGTCGCCGCAAACGGGGGCCTGTGCGTTGCGAAAAAGAATGGAGGCGACCATCAGTTCGATGTCACAAAAGGCCTGGAGATAGTGGCGCGTGCGCGGCACTCAGAGAAGACAGGCCTCCTGCCTGGCAAGGGCGTGGGAAGGATCATGGCAGATGGGCTCTGCGCAGAGATTGGGAAGCCGGCGATAAGTCGCTGTGCAAGAAGGCAAATAATGCTATCAATCGAAGAAGGTCTGAAGGAGGCGGGCCTCGCTGGGGCCGAGGTTGAGCTGAGCGTTCCACTGGGCGAGGAGCTGGCCAAAAAGACTCTCAATCCCAAATTGGGCATCGTGGGGGGCATCTCCATTTTGGGCTCGACCGGCTTCGTGGAGCCCTGGAATGATCACCTCATCGAGGACCGTGTAGAGGAGCTGCAAGGCGCAACGAAGGTGGTTGTCACGACGGGAAGAACCGGCCTCAAGTTCAGCCGCGTCTTATTTCCTGATCACAAAGCAATACTCGTGGGCAGCCAACTCGATCGACTGGCATTCAATGATGACCAGGAAAGCATCCTTTGCGGCCTGCCTGCCCTGATACTCAAGTGGGCCTGGCCCAAGGTTCTTGAGGGCACAGGTTACGAAACCGTGGCCGAGATGGTAGAGAAGGACCCAGATCACAAAAATATTGCCATGGCTTTGGAGATCGTCAAAAAGAGACTCCCTCACACACGCATAGTACTGTTGCACAAAGATGGAAGCATCCTAAGAGATCTACGATAAGTACCCTAAGAGATCTACGATAAGTGCCCTAAGAGATCTATGATAATTGTAGGAGTTGGTATGATAATTGTAGGAGTAGGTGCTGGCCCTGGCATGCTGACACAGGAGGCGAT
>MVQH01000062.1 GCA_002067755.1 Methanosaeta sp. PtaB.Bin018 | reverse complement strand
GTCTTATCCTGCCTTACAAAAAGGCAACGAGATATCCTCATCAAGGCCAAGAAGGGCGGCTACTATGATTACCCCAGGCGGATCAACGCAGATCAACTCGCAGAGAAGCTGGGGATTGGCAAGTCTGCGACCATCGAGCACCTGCGCAAGGCTGAAGGGCGGATAATATCGCACGTCCTTTCCGGATACTGAAAACGCAGTGCTCTACCGAAATTAAAATGAGCCGCCACAACAGTTTGTATTCCAGAGTGCATCGGTTAAAGAGTAGGAGTTTTGGTATGCGGTCTTCGTCTCAGGCAGACCACGCACCAAATCACGAGTGTGATGTGAAGCAATATCCCAGGCAAAATGCCGATTCCATTTAGCCCTGATCCAACACGTGCATAACCAAGAAGCAAAATGAAGGCACTATTATACAGCAGCATTGCGATAACCAGTCCCCTCGCAGCCGCGCTATAAGCATCGTTTCGAGCCAGCCAATATGCAGCGCTAAGGGAAAGCAGCGCCACACCAGCTCCACGAGCTATACTAAACGCCACCGGCGTATCTGGGGGCGCGCCCAATAGAATAGAAATCGACGCCGAAGGCAGCAGCACCAAGGCTGCCCCAGCCATTCCTTCAAGAATTGCCGATACGATAAGAAGACGTCTCATATAGCCGATTTCTAATCCCGCCCTCGCATTTATTCGCCGCAGCGAACGCATTTTCATTGCCATCAACGTGGAAATCCGGCAATCCGCAATAATTCAGTACGCTTCAATGTATTTTATTCATTCCTTCGGTCTTTCATGAGTGCGGTCCTGACATCTGCAATGTGTACGCAAAAGCTGCCGCCCTTCAAAGGCAGGCACGACCCTGCCATCCCACTGAGGATCGTGCACATGGCCGAGGCGATGGTGGCCATGGAGCTGGCTGATCACCTTCTGCAGCAGAGGGCGGCAAGGGTATGATGACCGGCTCTCAATCCCTATATCCTATAATCGAGCGCTACGGCATTGCTGAAGTATTATCCCTTGCCTTTAGCGCCTCCTTCAGTCCCGGCGCCTCCTCAGCCCCTACGGGGACTGTGATGGATGACTGCTGGAAATCACTGCAGATGGGCTCGAATTCTCCTCCCAGGTGTTTCGCAAGGAATGCCTCAGCGACGGCGAAGAAAGCCATATTGTTCTCAGGCCTGGCAAATCCGTGCCCTTCATCGGGGAACACGAGGTATGTCACGGGGATACCCCTCTTCTCCAGGGCATTGACTATCTGCTCCGACTCGTTTTGCCTGACTCTGGGATCATTGGCCCCCTGGCCGATCAGCAGCGGCCTGGTTACGTTCTCTGCATGGTTGATGGGAGAGCGGTTTTCAAGGAATGCCCTTCCCTCCTCTGTCGTGTTGTCCCCGATGCGAACCCGGAAGAGGCCGGTCAGGGGCTCCCAGTAAGCTGGAACCGACTCCAGGAAGGTTATGAGGTTTGAGGGCCCCACCAGGTCCACGCCGCAGGCAAAGGCCTCAGGGGTCATAGTCAATGCTGCCAGGGTGGCGTAGCCACCGTAGCTGCCTCCCATGATCGCAATCCGATCAGGATCGGCTATGCCCTCTGCCACAGCCCAGTTTGCGCCGTCGATGAGGTCGTCTTGCATCTTCCCGCCCCATTCAAGGTTGCCGGCATTCATGAAGCTCTTTCCAAATCCGGTCGAGCCCCGGAAGTTTATGCTCAATACTGCATATCCGCGGTTGGCCAGCCACTGGTGAATGGAGTTGTATCCCCAGTTATCCCTATACCAGGGCCCGCCGTGAACCAGCAGAACGAGGGGAAGCGGCCTGTCGGGATGGTCATTCCCATCTCCATCGCGTCCCAGTGGCAAAGTTATGTAGCTTATCAGGTCCAGGCCGTCCCTGGACTTGATGATAACAGGATGCATCCTCGCCAGAGGCTTGTCCTCCAGCTCCTTGTTCCATGTGAACAGGAACCTTGCCTCCCCACTGCTGCGGTTGTAATAGTAGTAGTCTCCCGGCCCATTGTCCCTGAGATAGGAGACGATCCAGGCTTTGTCGTCCAGGCTTCTGCTCACCACATCCATCTCGCCGTCCGCCACCTCCCTGAGGCGAGCCATGTCTTTTTCGATGGATGAGTCCAGAATCTTCCAGTGCTTTCTGTCATAAGTGAAGGCTACGGCCTGAATCGTGCAGTCTCTGGGATGAACAAGGACAGCGCTTGCATCCGCGTTCGGATCCTCTGCAATCAGAGTCTCCCTTCCGCTATCAAGATCAAGCACCTTCAGGGCGGCTGTGTCCCTATTCCGGTTGTCTGTAAAGAAAAGCATCCGCCCCGTCTTGTCAATCCCTATTGGGCTTGATAGATATGGAGAGTAATCCTCTGAGTTTATCTTCAGAATAATCTCCCAGCTCCCGTTACGGGGAACCAGATACTCCGCTCCGCCGTCGGCAGTCAGGTTTACGGCCAGGCGTACCTGAAATTGATCATCTGTGATGAAGCCTCCAAAGCCTGGATTCTTCTGCAGAAGAGAGCGATTACCGGTGCTCAGGTTGAATCTGTAGATATCGTGGTATCTCGGATCCCTGTCGTTAATGCATACCAGGATCTCATTCGGGAAGTACAGGCTGATCTTTTGGATCGCGGCCAGGCAGCTCTTTGGAGTGAGGCACTCAACCTCGCCTTTGCCGGGACCCGGGTTAACCTTGAAAAGCCTCCAGTTCTCGTCTCCATCCGTATCCTGGAGATAGAGAATCTCATTATTATATGCCCAGGCATAACTCCGAATACCGCGGTGTGTATCGTTCGTCACTGGCCTTGCCCTCAGGGGATCCTCGGCGGGGGCCACCCAGAGGTTGAGGACTCCGTTTGCCGGAGCCAGATAGCTTATTTGGCTCCCGTCAGGGCTGATCTTGACGCTGGTTTTGTCCGGGTTGCCAAACAATATCTGACGGGGGATCAGAGAGCCGTCTTCGCCATTAGGGCCGGGACTGTAAGGTCCATCTCTGGCCACCAGAATTAGCATGGAAATCAACAGCAATATGCCTGAAAACTTTTTGATATAATCGCTACTACTGAGATCTCGGCTTTGTCTCACTTCAGATCCTCCTCCTCGAAAATGAATATCTCATCGATGCTGGCCTGCAGAGCCAAGGCGATCTTGTAGGCAAGCTTCAGCGATGGATTGTATTTGCCCTTCTCCAAGAAGAGAATCGTCTCTCTTCTCACCCCTACCATACGGGCAAGCTCCTCCTGGGTGAGCCCGTGTCTGGCCCTCAGCTCTTTTATGCGCGTTCTCAGGACCAATCCACATCGCCCCGGCGGTGAAGAACGGCGAGCGAGACGATGGCGCTGCCAGCCATAATGTAAATGGTGATCGATAAGGCCGTGATAGCATCAATAGAGATGAATCCCATGATTGTGGCACAGAAAATGATCAGGACTAAAATCATGCTCACCAACCAAGAATAGGCCAGGCCGAAGGCCCTGATCTTATTCGTCCTTTCGTCCTTTTCCGGCTCATTGCCTCTCTGCCATCGCCGGACAGCGGTCGTGGCCAGTGCGGCCACCCCTCCTGCCACCAGGAAGAACGCGTCGTATCCCGCTTGAGTTAAAAGTACTCCCGCAAAGATCAATGCAGCTCCGAGCAGCATGCCTGCTGAAAATCTATCTATTCTCATGATTACCTCTTCTGTCCGTTAGGCGATGGCCTTGGTCATCGGCCACTCTACCTGATGGACTGCAGTGTTTCTCAGTATGTATGTTAGGTATTTACCACATGAGGGTATTTAAATGTTTTGTATTTCTAACATCATAAACGAGTGGGTGAGCATATCCGCTGCACCGGATTCATTTCACTCAAAATCACTTACCATCAATCGAAAGCCAGAGCGAAATTGATATTGGAGTGAGCGCATCACTCGTAACACGAAAACCCTTACCGCAAAATAGGCTGTTTTCAATATCAATATGCTCGGAGATTAGACAACTGCCGCATTCATCATGGATCTCATTTCTTCTTTCCCGCGTTATTTGGGCATTGGCGAGAAGCTGCGTCCTCAATCTCAAGGTAGTTTGCTCCCCAGTTGCAGAGCGCTTCCAGAATCGGAATTAGCGTCTTCCCGAAATCCGTGATCTTGTATTCCACACGTGGTGGCACTTCGGGATAAACCGTCCGCTTGATTACCCCATCTTCCTCCAGTTCGCGAAGCTGCTTTGTCAGCATCTTGGTGTTGACGCCCGGTATCGCTTTTTGCAGCTCATTAAAGCGCAACACTGCATCTCCCAGTGCCCAGAGGATAAGGGGTTTCCACTTGCCGCCGATCACATCCAGTGCAGCCTCCACCGGGCAGTGAAAGGTCTTCCCGTTCTTGGTATAGGTCATAGTTACTCCTATGATAGTATGTTACTATTTTGACTGTATTTCCTATATATACAGTTAACGCAATTTTTTCGCTAACAGTTCAGATTACAGGAGAAAACTATGGATAAAATGCAGATCGGACAGAACTTTTTCATTCCGATGCCTGTGGTTCTTGTAGGGACACAGGTTTCAGGAATCGCC
>MVQH01000061.1 GCA_002067755.1 Methanosaeta sp. PtaB.Bin018 | reverse complement strand
TGCTTTCAGTTCCCTTCTCATCGGGATGTGCTTTGCGACAGCCTCTTGTAATGGCTCATTTAAGATAAAGCTTGCGCAAAATAGCCCCATTTGAACTCCAACTTTCGCCAGCGTATGAAATGCAAGTGGGTATTTAAACTCTGGCGAAGATGAACTGTGGTATTTCTAAAATCTAGCTCCTTTGCCCACTTTCTGCAATAGCCCATGCTCGACCAGATAGCTGAGATATGTCGGAAGACCAGTCCATTGGTGACGCCCGCACAAAACATCGAGGAGCCCAAATCACTGGCCTTGGCCACACCATCGGCCCTTTCTATCAATTATGGCCAACGCATTTTCAGTTAGAACTATCCTCTGCGCTTTACGCCTTGCACTTTTTACGATGACCAATCGAAAAAATGTGATGGAAGTAAACAAAGGCGAAGCATTTCTGGAGGACTAAGGCGTCCCGTGATAGAAACGGGCTCGGCTAGAGCCCGCCTACGGTCAGGGTCGTTGCCGGAGGAACATTGATGACCTTGGCAACACCCCTCTCGAAGTACATAGGCTTCTCGTAATTGTTCATCCCATCGAAGATCCTGATGGTGTGCATCTGACCTCCTAGTACAGTGAATTTGAAGACGCCATCTAGCTGGTCCCCAGTAGCGCCATCTTTGCCCACAAGGACGCCATCAACGAAAACATCGTAGCCCTTCATCGTGGTCTGGATGGTCACAGGTGTGTCGCCAGTCGCGGCGCTTGTCTGCGGCAGATAGGTTGTGCTGTATGTTTGATACTGAGCCGATCCACTGTAGGTGGTCGTCTGCGCCGCGGGCGACGCCTGAATTGGGGCCTGCGGCAATGAAGGTGCCTGGCTTATGACGTCCACTATGACGGCATTGCTGGGCTGATTGTTGAGTACGAAGACGAGAATGTGCCTGCCCACTTTGTCCGCCGCGTAATTTATGCTGTTGTAGCCAGAATAGAAATTTACGCGCTTGCTGGTTATACCAGCGGAGTCTGTCTGGGTGACCTCATAGTAGTCGGCCTGCCCGCCTAAAGGCGCAAAAGCGATGAGCTGCAACCCAGTTCCTGCCGGAACAATGGCATATTGTGACCAGTCTGCACCCTTTTGAATCCAGAGCTCATTGCTCCTGGTAGACGCAACTGCAGATTGATACTGCGTGAAGGTGACTTCCCTGCCGCTGCCGAAATAGACCTTGGAGGGTGTTTTATGTGTAACATCGACCTTTACAGGAGTGAATCCACCCACCAGGGGCATACTGGTGTTGATGTAGAACTCGCTGAAGAACGAATATGTTTGGCTGGAATTTTCAAAATCTGGCCCAGACCATGGAAGCCCGGCCTCTTCCCCGAGATTCAAAAGGCTGTTTATAAAATTATCATCAATAAATCCGCTGCCGACGCTGAGCGTCTGCTGCATGTTTGAGCCCTGCCCGGCCGCCGCGCCTATGGTAAAGCACATGACCAGAAGGCATAAGCCAATGAGACCAAATCTCAAATCATCACACCTCTCTGCAGGCCCTCTTATTATGTCTTATATAGCTTTAAGTCTCCTGTGAGCCTCATCTGAAGATCATGTAAAGCATGAGCTGTGGGTAACAGCAAACTGCCACCAGGCTCCACTTGTTCAGCATGCATGGCTTCCTGCTTCATCGAGCACCTTTTGGCTCCTTCGCAGGCCCAAATCCGACCCAGCCCGCATCAGACGACGTTGCCACCCAATCTAGGTGACGGGAGACTTGGCCAACGTACAAGAGGCCTTTTCAGAAAAAGAGGCTTTTCAGAAAAAAAATATTTAATGATAATTGATCTAAGATCATAGCCAGTTCGGCCCGTATCCTGGCAGGTATGTCGGCCAGTAGTAATAGTTGTAGTAGTACGGGTAGCTCAAGACGGTGTTCGCAGTAACATATGGTGTCGACGGCATGTAATATCTCTCGTCCCCGTAAAGGAATCGGTAAGCTTCCGACATCCAGAGGGCATCTTCGTAGTATCCTTTTCCAGGACACGTTCCGTTATAGAAGGACTGAAGATCGCAATAGCCGTCCGGGAAGTAGCAATATCCTCCACTGGGAGTTCCGCCGTGGTTCAGGCAATAGGCTTCCATGGCGTTTCTTGCCGTATAAGCCGGGCCAATTCCACCCAGACCAGTGGCCCACACTGGTTCTGCCATCAGAGAAAAAATCAGGGCCATCAGTATCCAGCATTCTTTTAGTCTCATAAATAATCCCCCAATGGCCTTTTGCTCGACTATCTATGAAAGATTTTTGGTCGGGAATGAAAAAAAGCCCTGAGATATCCCAGGGTTTGCTAATCGATCTCAACCTTAAGCTGTAGCAGTTGCATTGACCGATGCAGTTGCATTGGCCGGAGATGTCACATTGGTCGGAGCGGGCACGAGCATATTGACGAACGCCAGATCGGTCACGCTCTCGTTGGTGATGGCCACTGTAAACTTGCCATCGACTGGGGTTACGAGGTTCCAACCCATCTGTATAACCTCAGAGACCGTGTACTCCCCAGCGGCCAGGTCTATGAACGCGAACTTGCCGTCAAGAGCCGTTGTTGCAGTCTTGATCACAGTTCCTGCGGGCTGCTCGAGATTGACAGTCCAGTTGGCCAGGCCTGTTTCATTGTCGTCCTTGACAATTCCCTCGATGGTGAACTTGGGCTCTACAACTGGCGCCGTCACATTGGCCGGAGCGGTAGCATTCTCAACTGCAGGTGCAGTAACATTTGCAGCAGCTGCCTTCTCAACCGGTATGGCTGTTGCTGCGGTCTCCGAGGCCTTTGTAGCCTCTCCTACGGTGGCGGCCTCCTTAGTGGTCTGGATACCCTCTGATACCGCATTAACGCCTACCAACTTCGTGGAGTAAGGCTGAGCAGATCCCTCTTTGAACGAATAGGGAACCCTTGTGCTCTGCACAGCAGGAGCCTGGAACGAATACTTATTTGTGATCATATCAGCGGTCAGATTATGAGCAGGAGCTCCCTCGCTGATGCTGTAGGCGACTTTTGATCCAGAAGTTACAGTGTAGGACTGATTCCCCGCGGACTGTATGGTGTACCCCAAGGCAGGCACAAAAATGATAGCTGCTATCATGAGGGCCACGGTGATAGCCAAAACTTTCCTCATATTGAATACCTCCAATTCCTCTAGCACATATACTTATGACTGTAGCTTGAACATCCTCCCTTTTGAGAAGAACTGTCGTGAAGTCTAGTTATTCTTCATATAAATAGACTTTCATAGCTAAAGACTGTTAAATGGAGGCTGTATCGCATTTATGTCTATTCTTTTCTGCCTCGGGCCAAAGAGACTTCAGCGTCCCAAGACATATTTTTTGTTTATCTATCTGCTAAAATAAGGCATTAATGCAGAATAATTCCAAATTTTGCGCAGATTATGCATGATTTTTGCACAATAACAGATGAGTTCCATCGCAGTTTATGCCATCGGGCGGTGCGAACCCCTCCCTGCAGGCCGAGAAGGTCACGCCTTCTCGCAGTGCGCTCCTCTCCACCTCTCGCATCAATCCCATCCTCATATCTGGGGGGAGGTACAGGCTTCCAAAGATGCGGCACCCTCTCTGGAACATGACCTTTAGAGCATCGCCAGCCCTTGGAAATGCTGAGCAGACCCTTCTCAGATTGTCTTTGCGGGCTTTGTAAGTGGATGAGACTATGTGCTTCGCCCCTGCTCGACATACGGCAAGGACCAGCTCTTCGATCTCGGACTCATTTATGCCTGGGATGATAGGATCAATTCTGGCGGACACAGGGATATTGCAGTCAGTCAGCCTGCGTATGGCCATCAGCCGCCTCGTGGGCGACGGAGCACCGGGCTCCAGCTTCCTGGAGATGGAATCGCTGAGCGTTGTGATGCTGATGGCCACTGTGGACTTCATGCTGCTGAGCAGATCTGCGTCCCTGATCACGAGATCGGATTTCGTTACAACCTGTACCGGCAAGCTTTTCTCCAATAGAATCTGCAGACATCCTCGGCTCAGCTCAAGCTCCTTCTCCATTGCAGGATAGGGGTCAGAGCTATTGGACATGGCCACAAGGGTGCTGGGATTGATCTTCTTCGCATCCCATCCCAGACGCCTTAGCAGATCGGCTTTGGGCCGACACTCCTGGAAATGGGGAATATAGGAGGATGCATAGCAATAAAGACAGCCATGCGGACATCCAGTGTAGGGATTCAGGCTCATCTTTGGCGGGCAGGTACATAGCTGGCCCTTCCAGGGGTCGAAAGGTCTCAGAATCATCCTGTGCGGATCTCCTCCTGCTCGTCTGGATCCTCCCAAGCACCATCGAGCCTCATTACGATGAAATCCCTATCGCTGCACACGCCTGGGCGGTAGGGGGCTCCAAGATCTCTCATTATCAATCCGGTGCAGCCCAATCTCTTTGCCTGGAGACAGTAAGCCCTCACCTCGCCCTCGTCGTTTAAAACCCTCTCCTCAGCAGGCGAAATGCCCAGAAAAGGCATGCTCTTAGGCTCTCCAAATGCTCCCAACAATCTTCGTCTTCTCTCCTGATAGCTTAGGCCTGTGAGGTCCTCTCCATTAAGATATATCAGTTCATAAGCGATGAGCGCTGGCGATATGATGCTCTTTCGTGTGAGCCTGCGGTGGTTGATGTACTTGATCATCTCAACCTGGCTGCATACGCCTCCATCCCGAAATCCGATCAGGTCGGCATCCACAATCAGGTCATCTCTCAGTGCTCCAAGCTGCTGGATTAAGCCTGACAGAGCCGATGTGATGTTCTTTTGGTGGGATGTGAAAACCGAACACCCACCACTCGCTACATGAAGCTGCACCTTTAAACCAGCATACTTTGGCAAAAATGCCCTGGGCGTTGCGAGTGCACCTGGGCGAATTATCATGGGCCTCACCGGCCTACCTGACTGAATCTTGATTTGTTTCAATGCTCCATCTTGGGCTGCTCTGGCCACCAATCCCATCTCCGGCATCGCATTATAAGCCCTTTGAATCTCGCCTTTATCCGAATTAAATGTTTTAGAAAGAGCTGCCATCATGGTCTGGGGGCCGATGCCAGTCAGCATGCTTCGCAGAGCTGTCCTGGCTATGTATTTTCCTTCATGAGGCAAGGCAGATAGAAACAGGCCTTTCAAAACGACACCCTTTCGGCGTTCCGAATCTGGACCGTTCATCTGAGAGACACGTCGCAGCCCGTTGTATACAGATAATGCTTGCAGTGGCTCTCTCGTTAGCGGATGCTGTACTTTGTGCTGCAAAGCCACCTCGCACACCTTACCGATCTCACTGAGGTCCTCTCTAATGGCG
Source organism: Methanosaeta sp. PtaB.Bin018 (assembly GCA_002067755.1). Classification (GTDB taxonomy): domain Archaea; phylum Halobacteriota; class Methanosarcinia; order Methanotrichales; family Methanotrichaceae; genus Methanothrix. Next base: position 19,852 of record MVQH01000061.1, on the reverse strand, counting down.
AGAACATCCACTCCGGACACCTCTTCGAGAGCTGCCAGTATGGACTCGGGGCCTATGCCCATCTCTCTCTCTTCCCATGGCGGCCACAGCTCGCCATAAATAAGCCGAACCGCAGGGCAGATCATTCCAGGCTCGATGCCGATCAGAAACTCAGAGGTCAAACTGGACTTTTGGCTGCGAGGGGCCAAAGAGACCTCTTCCAAGAGCGCTGCTATTCGTGAATATAGCATTTATCTCTCTATCTTAATCTTCTTCAGATCCTCGGCCCGCCTCGTCAAGTTCTCGATCATCGCATCCAGCCCCTGAAGGAATGGCTTTGTTTGATCCGTGGTCACTGCACCTGGGGCCGATGCTCTGATGAGGCCTTCCTGCTCCAAAACCCTAAGAGAATATCGTACCTTATGGCTGGGTATCTGCGTCTCCTCCGCCAGCTTGAGAATGCCGATGGGCTCGTTCTCTACCACCTGCTTGAGTATGATCAGGTGTCTTTGCAGCATCTCAAGCTCCTCGCTCACCTTCTCAGTCAGAATACCATCACATCCGCTCAAGTGATAAACAATTATTAATCGAATGATCGCCTTATAATTTTATCGACTGACATGGCACATGCCAACACAGATAATCAGCGCCAAGAAAAGCTCAAGGAGATCATCGATCATTACATGTCCAATGCTCCAGGGGCAAGGGTTGAAGCCGACCTGTGCCTCAGCATGAACCGCTGGGGAGGCAGCCCTCTTCTCATGATCCTGGATGCCAGCTTTACATCAGTGGGCCTCGGCTACTTTCATTCCGTAGTGCCTGCAGTGCAGCGTTTTCGGACTTGGGGCCGCTGTTCCTCCTTGCGAGACCTTCAGGACGCAGATCTGGACAGCCTGCGCATATTCTGGAAGAACCAGCGTTCCTGGGAGGTTGCCAGAGGCGCGGCTTCATATCTGGTTCGCCTGCAAGAGGATCGATCTTTGGCAGAAGAGCGCGATGCTCTGGCCTGCTGGGCGCATGAATCCCGCCCGGACCGATGGAGAGAAGACCCCATAGGAATGGTCAAAGGCGTGGGCATCAGCACCTTTCAATACCTGCGCATGATGGGGGGAGTGGATACAGCCATGCCTGATAAAATCGTTCGGCGAGTTGTGGAGCGGGCCCTCAGGGAAGCGGGTTGGGAGATGAACATCGATGGGGACCTGGCCTTGATCGACGCCGTACGGCATATAGGCAAGGCTTCAGGCTACAGATCTGCAGATATCTGCTGGATGTGCTGGCTTATACAGTAGCAGTCAGTAGCGTGCCCGCCGGGAGAGGAAGTCGATGCCATGCCGGGTGGTTACCCGCTTGCCCATATCCTTTCCGAGGATCTGTGGAGATGACACGCCTGTCACTACGAGCATGGTTCTGATGGTATGCTCCAGGTTCGGGTCGATCTGCGCTCCCCAGATTATTCTTGCGTCGGGGTTGATCTTTTGGTAGACCTCATCCACAACGGTCTCGGCATCAGTGATGGTCATGTCTGCACCGCCCACGACATTCACAAGGGCGGATGTCGCATTGGATACATCCACATCCAGTAGGGGGCTTCTCAGGGCCTTTGTGACGGAGTCGCGCGCTTTCTCCTCTCCTTCTGCCTCGCCCATGCCGATCATGGCCACGCCGCCGTTCGTCATGACCGTCCTGACATCGGCGAAGTCCAGGTTGATCAGCCCTGGTCGTGTGATGAGCTCAGTGATGCCCTTTACTGAGCGCATCAGGACCTCGTCTGCCACCTTGAAGGCTGCCTGCAAGGGCAGGTTCGGGACTACGCCAAGAAGCTTGTCGTTGGGCACCACAATTACTGTGTCAGAGACCTCTCGCAGCCTCTTCAAACCTGCTTCTGCATTTTGCATGCGAATGGTCCCTTCGGCGCTGAAAGGAAGGGTGACGATGGCGATTGTCAGAGCTCCAGCCTCTCTCGCTGCCTCTGCCACAACCGGGGAGGCCCCAGTGCCCGTGCCGCCTCCAAGGCCGCAGGTTACGAACACCATGTCGGCCCCATCCACAGACGCCCGAATCTCGTCGATGTCCTCCTGGGCTGCCTCTTCACCGATTGCCGGCAGGCTGCCGGCTCCAAGGCCGCGAGTGGTGCGCCTGCCTATGAGAAAGCGTCGATCTGCATTGATGTGCAGGAGATGCTGAGCATCGGTGTTGATGGCATAGAGCTCTGCTCCCTGGATGCCGCAATCAGCCAGGCGATCGATGGTATTTGAGCCCCCTCCACCGCATCCTATGACCCTGATGACTGTGGTCAGTTCCTCCAAAACCGCCACCAACTCCTCATCGCTCTGGATCATGCTTGAGGGCTTTATCCTGCTCTCCACCTCTGCTCTGTCCAGAGCATCGTCAATGATGTACTTCATCTCCATCCCCTCTACTTTTTTTTGTTTTATTCTAGTAATCTATTAGTATATAGATTTTTGCATAGTGATGTACGATGATTTATTAAAATATAATCGATAACAGATATCGATTAAATGGAAGAAACTCTGTAGGGTCTGTCTCTCGTAATGCATATTTGTCTTCAAATACATTCGACATGGTTCACATCATTACTATTACATTATAAATATTTTTTATCCTTGGAGGTCCTCCAGTCAGTAGGATTTCAAAGACTTGAGCTTTTCTATCTGTCTCATTATCTGCTCAGATTCCTTCGCCTTCTCTGTCTCAAGATAATCGATTATCTCATGAAGGCTTTTGTTCAGCTTATAGATACGATACGGCCTGCCTTTTCCAGGGTTTTTCTCATCCCTCTCGGAGATCCAGTCCATTTTTCTGATCTCTCTCATGGCAATGCTCACTTCCGGCTGCCTGAGATCAGAACCTATCTCAATCTCTCGGGATGTGGCCTCTGCCACGCTCGCAAGGTACGTCAAAACCTTGGCAACATTCCTCTTGAGGCCTACCTTCATCAGTATGGATGCAAACTCATCGCGCTCAACCTTCGGGTCAGAGCCGGCGGATGTATTCAAAGCGGTCACCAGGCGCATAAACGAGTGATAACATATATATAAGTTTCGTTGAAAATAATTCCATTGAACAGGAATTCTGTCAATCTTTTAAATTATTTTTATTTCAGCGCAATCACGCCCGTCAGGCTGATCAAAGATGAGTTATAGAAGCTCGAAGCGCAGATAAGGCTACAGACATGCCTAATCTCGGAGGCTTAAATGCACATCATGGAACTTCTAGGCAAATCCAAGGTCAAGGTCGAGCACGAGATGGTGCAGGGGGCAAGCGAACCATTGATCGAATGGTGCCCTCTCTTTGATAAAGTCAGAGGAATCAAAAAGGTGACAGCACAGGCGGCTGCGGCGAATATGGAGTTCAGAATAAAGGAGCACGGGCTGTTCTCGCCAAGGCGCAAGCTGGAGATGGGGACTTTTGTAGGCTTCGGGGCTTCTGAGTCGATGATGACGGGACTTGAGAAGGGCATAATCGATGCTGCAGTCACAGTATGCGACGGCGCTGGCACTGTCATCACATCCAATCCAAAACTCGTGCAAGGCATGGGTGGCTGGATATCAGGATTGACGAAGACAGACCCAATCTCAGAAGTGCAGGAAGGGATCGTGGCCAGGGGTGGGCATGTGCTCTCGGCCCAAGATGCCAAGATCGACCAGGTAGAGGGGGCAGTTTGGGCGGCATCCAATGGCTACAAGCGGTTTGCGGTCACCGTAGCAGACGCACAGACTGCAGAGAGGCTTCGTGAGCTAGAAATTGCGGCCGGGATACGGATAATGATAATCGGGGTACACCTCACAGGCATAAGCTCCAAAGACGCTGAAAGGCTCTTGGCCTTGGCGGACATCGTGACGAGTTGTGCCTCCAAGCACATCCGAGAGCAGGTCAAGCCTCTGGTACAGGTGGGCACAGCTGTGCCCCTGTTCGGCCTGACCCAGTGGGGCAAGGAACTGCTGGTGGAGAGGGCCAAAGCTGTGGAGCAGCCACTGCTGATCAATACAATGCAGCTGCCCGTCCTGCCCGAGAAGAAACAGCCCCGTCCACTGGTGTGAAGGACTGCGATTTCAGGGACAGGGCAAAGTCAGTATCGAGGCATTTCCTGTCTCGATATTATTTCTCATATTTGTGTATCCCATATAGGTTCCGCTCATGCTGTAGGCTGTAATGCCACCAGGGCCGCCTCGAACTATTGCTCCGACCTTGGCTGTGCCCTGGACCTCGGAATGGACATCGTACACAGAGACATTGTCGTCCTGCCTAATTGTCGTATCCTTGATGAGATCCTTCAGGTCTGAGTAGCTCTCTGAGTAGACTGAGCCGACCTCGTAATTCTTAACGCACAGGGCATTTTTAAGATCGCTTTGAGTAAGTGGCTGAGCATACGACCGAGATTGATAGACGCCCCATTCATTGAGATACATGTCATCAGTGCCATCACCATACCCGCCGAAAACCTGAGCATCAATGGTTCGAGAGACTACGCCGCTTCCACGCGTTCCTGTCACAGCCTTCTGTCCATGGTATCCCGACTCGGTCTGATAGATCCTCTGGTCTGTTATGAATCCTGAGCTGTAAATCCAGGAATGCTCGGTGAGGTTTACTGGTGTCCCATGGGCCGTAAAGGCAAAAAATGTTGTGCCAGCAATGCATAGTGCCGAAACCAAGAGCAATCCAAGCAACCATCTCATATGCACACCTCAACCCTTGCGATCATATGAAGGAGCTTTTGAATATAAATCTGATCCCCAGCTCTTTGCCGACGGATCTCTCCTTCTGCTGCGACCTATCTCAGCAAGACGCCTATCCAAAGCAGCCTTCAGGTCAGGCAAAAGCCCAGCTCCACAGGAGTCCAACCTGGCGGCGATAGCCAGCTTTCCTGCCAGAGCCCTGGCCGTCTTGCCCCTGAGCCTCTTTGGGACACCGATCACCGCTGGATGGCGGTAGATGATGCCGTGCTTGGGCGAAGGGGCATGACCGTGCAGATGCTTGAAAAGGGACTTCTCAGCGCCGATGATCTGAATGCGGCTGGAGGGCATCTTTGCCAGCGCTCGCAAGCCACCGGATCTGGAGATGAGCCTTGCAGCCAGAATTGGACCTGCGAGGCTGGAGAGATTTGGGGCAATGCTCTGCACTGAGCGGCTAACATCAGCCTCCATTGCGGCATGTGACCTTCTGAGGCAGAGAACAGTTCTTGCCAGCTCGCCTGTGACAGCGTCATTTGATAGGACCTCTGCCAGATCTTTCCCATGCACAATCTCCTGCCGGCGCAGGCGGGACCACTCGTAGAGCCGCTCGTCCAGCAAATTCACGACCCTGCTGAGGTCATCGAGGGCCTCAACAGCCAACAGCAGGTCCTGCTCAGCTGTAACCAGGAGTTTGAGCTGGCGGCGGACCTTTTCCATGGCCACCTCCCTCAGGCGAAGGTTGTATTCGCGGTCGCCAGCCACAAATCCGCAATCCTTGGCCATAGCACGCAAATCGATCTGATGGGCAGGGCACGCTTCATGCTCCTCCTGACATAGCAGCGCCTCGACCATCGCATCGGTATCTCCTGCCGGTAGGAAGGAGCCCGTCTCTCGATCGATTTTTCCAAACCACGCAGAGATTTGCATTAGCAGTCATTCCAGGACTGCCTGGCATAGATCACTTTCGCCCCGCGCGGCTCTACTTTAAATAGTATCTCGGCCAAGTCAAAGTAACCTCTCAATAAAAATTAGGGGGCAGAATGTCATGAAAGAACTGGTGGATCAGATATCATCTCGCCTCAGGGATCAAAAGATCGTCGTCCCAAACGAAGAGATCGAGTCTCGCCTAAAGAAGCTCATCGAAGAATTCCGCGTGCCAGAAGGCGAGGCGCGCAGATCTGTTTTGAACTATTTCCTGAAGGAGCATGGAGCAATGCCCTTCTCCAGGCCAGGTTCTGTTATGGTCAAGGTCTCGGAGATCAACGGGCCAGGCAAGTGGGTGGATCTGAAGGTAAAGGTCCTGGACATCTGGGAGCCCGCGACGCAGGCTATCTCTCAAACTGGCCTCGTGGGCGACGACTCAGGATCTATAAAGTTCGTGAAGTGGGCAAAGTCAGGCCTGCCAGATCTGGAGCTTGGCAAGAGCTATCTTCTGAAGAGTGCGGTCACTGATGAGTTCCAAGGCAGGTTCAGCGTAAAGCTGAACAGAGCCAGCCAGATCCAGGCTCTGGAGAACGAAGTCGAGGCAAAGCCTGGCATAAGGCCTGTGGAGCATCTCAAGGTCGTGGAGATCGATGAGCCAGGCCGATGGGTAGATCTGACCGTCAAGGTGACACAGCTCTGGGAGACGAATAGCGATGCCATCGCTCAGTCAGGCTTAATCGGAGATGATACAGGTTCCATCAAGTTCGTGAAGTGGGCAAAAGCAGAGCTGCCAAATCTTGAGGAGGGCAAGAGCTATCATCTGAAGAATGCGGTCACTGACGAGTTTCAGGGAAGGTTCAGCGTAAAGTTGAACCGCACAAGCAAGATTGAGCCGTTAGATATCGATATTGAGGTGGGCTCCCAGTCGGTGGAGTTCGCTGGCGCCCTGGTGGACGTGCAGAAGGGCTCAGGCCTGATCAAGAGATGTCCAGTTTGCAAGCGTTCCTTGGCCAAGGGCATTTGCAGCGAGCATGGAAAGGTGGAAGGCACCTACGATCTGCGAATAAAAGCTGTCATCGACGATGGCCGTCATGTGCAGGATGTGCTGATCAACCGTGAGACCACTGAGCGCTTGGTTGGACTTGAGCTTGACGAAGCCAGGCAGATGGCTATGGAAGCGCTCGATCACGAGGTGGTGCGCAGTCTGATCGAAGGCAAGCTGGTGGGCAGATACTTCAACATCACTGGACCGAGGGTTGATCGCTATATTCTGGTTGAGACGATAAATGAGGCGTCGCCTGTGACCGTCGCCCAGGTTGATGAGCTGATCGGCTCAATGGGGGTGTGATGATGGCGGGGTTCTCTCGAGAGGTCGCGCGCAGGATCTTCGCCGAGGAGCTGAAGAGCTCCAACTACTCTTTCCGGGAGGGGGAGGATCAGCACCAGTATGCGCCTCAGTACCTGCTCACGCCGACCGGGGCAAAATGCAACCGCGTCTTCATTGTCGGCACTCTAACAGAGAAAGACAACATAGGCGGCGACACAGAGTACTGGCGAGGCAGAGTGGTCGATCCCACAGGCAGCATTCTGATCTATGCCGGTCAGTATCAACCGGAGGCTGCACAGATCCTGGCCAACATGGAGGCTCCTGCCTATGTGGCAGTGGTGGGCAAGCCCAATCTCTACCAGACAGAAGATGGCAACGTCATCATCTCCCTGCGCGCCGAGTCCATTCAACAGGTGGATAAGGCTACCAGAGATCAGTGGATCATGGACACAGCAAGGCGTACATTAGAGAGGCTGCAGGCCTTGTTGGACGTCAAGCCCATTTCGGTCGGCATCGACTTTGATACCGCCGACAAGGTTTCATCTTCTTCACCGATCCAGGATGCACAGAGGGCCATGGAGCATTATCACACTGACATTGAGCACTACAGGCAAATGGTAATTTCGGCTCTCTCATCTCTGAGAGCCGACTTGGCAGAGAGCAGCACAAAAGCGGTAACCGAGAGCGCCGCCAATGCAAAGGTCGAGCAGCTTCAAGAGGCTGAGAGGCCTGTGGCAAAGAGATCCAGGTCCAAGAAGAGTGAGTCTTTGAATGGCTGGCCAGAGCAAGAGGGCGGCGAAGAGGTTGAGACCATTCATATAGGCAGAAAGAGCTGAAAAGTTTTATATAATGTGCTGAAGCTCTATAACATGGGTGAAATAACATGGTAATTGGAGTAACGATGGTGAAGGTGGTCCCAGGGCAGGAGAAGACTGTCTACAATGCTTTGCAGGATATCGATGGCATCAAAGACGTCTACCATGTATTCGGGGAATTCGACTTCGTGGTCATAATCGAGGTAGAGGGTCTGAGCATGCTGAACAAGCTCGTGGATGTCATCCGTGAGATAGACAACGTCACTGCCACCCAGACTGTGGTGGGGGCCGAGCTCTAGCCCTCTTTCTCCTTCAGCTATGGAAATTGCCGAGGAGCTGGCCAAGCAGCAAAAGGCCATCTCTGTAGCCGAATTTTTTGAGAAAAACCGTCAGATACTTGGGTTCGACTCGGCGCCTCGCGCCCTCATCACCTGCGTGAAGGAGGCAGTGGACAATTCACTGGACGCCTGTGAGGATGCCGGAATACTGCCGGATATCTTCGTGCAGGTAAAACGCAGCGGCGATTATTATCAGGTCGTAGTAGAGGACAACGGACCTGGCATCGTCTCCGATGAGATTCCAAGGGTCTTTGCGAAGTTGCTTTACGGCTCGCGTTTTCACACATTACGTCAGAGCCGCGGCCAGCAGGGCATAGGGATCTCTGCGGCAGTGCTTTATTCTCAGCTTACAAGTGGCAAGCCCACCAAAGTCATCTCCAAGATCGGCCCTGGCAGACCTGCCCACTATTGCGAGCTCATGATAAATACGATGAAGAACGAGCCCGAGATCCTCAAGGCAGAGGATGTGGAGTGGGAGCGGCCTCGCGGCACTAGGGTTGAGATGGAGATGGAGGGCTCCTATGTTCGAAGCCGTCGTCAGTCGGTCTTCGGCTCACTGAAGAGCGCAGCCATAGTCAATCCGCATGCTCGCATAACCCTTGTGGAGCCCGAAGGCAACGTCGAGGTCTTCGAGAGGGCTACAGAAGCCTTGCCCAAGAAGGCCTATGCAATTCAACCCCATCCCGCAGGAATTGAGCTTGGCGAGCTGATCAAGCTCCTCAGGTACACTGACAAGAAGAAGCTGCGCGTCTTCTTGAAGGAGACGTTCTCCAGCATAGGCACGATATCGGCCCAGGAGCTATGCAATCTTGCAGGCCTAGACCCTGAACGTCCTCCTGCAGACTTGAAACACGATGAGGCAAAACGCCTTTTGGCGGCCTTCAAACAGATCAGGGTGAAGTCTCCTCCAGTAGATTGCTTGTCTCCAATTGGAGAGGATCTGATCAAGGCTGGCCTGGAGAAGGAGTTCAGCCTGGACTTCATAGCCACAACAGTCAGGCCTGTCTCAGTTTACTCAGGCAATCCCTTCCTGGTCGAGGTGGGCCTTGGCTTTGGCGGAGAGCTGGAGAAGGAGAGCCGTGTGGAGATCCTCAGATTTGCCAATCGAGTTCCTTTAGTCTACCAGCAGGGAGCTTGTGCAATCACTCATGCTGTGGAAGGCGTCTCATGGAAGAACTATTCTCTTGGCCAGCCCACAGGCTCTGGCATCCCAGTCGGTCCGGCGGTGCTACTTGTGCATATCGCATCGACCAATATTCCATTCACATCAGAGAGCAAGGATGCAGTGGCAGACGTGCCAGAAATTCTGGCAGAGATAGACCTGGGGCTCAAAGAGGTAGCAAGGAAGCTGCGCCGCTATCTTAGCAGGCAGAGCATGCTCTCTGAGCGCAGGGAGAAGGAGGAGATCATAAGAAAGATACTACCCAGGATTGCCAAGAAGCTCTCGGATATCCTTGAAAAGGATGAACCGGACATCGGCCCAGTGGTGGCCAAGATAATGGGCAACCTGCTTGTGTTTCGACATGTTGAGATGCAAAACGGCCTTTCTGCCGTCAAGATCGAGGTAAAAAATCACAGCGATCTGACGAGATCCTTCAAGTTGCATGAGGTGCTGAGGCAGGAAGCCGTCTTTGTCTCGCCATCGGCCAAGGTCGTTCCCATGGGCGACGGCTATGATTACTACTGGAAGCTCTCTTTGGGGCCGGGCGAGAGCGCTACCCTCTGCTACAGCGTTCGCTCTGACGGGTCTTCTTTTGGAGATCCTGTGGTCGAGGGGCTGGAGGCTGAGATCGTCACAGGGGCCAGGGTGATCTAGCAATGGAAAAAACCAAGATAACTCAGGAGAGACTGCTGGGCCTGGCCAGCGACCTTTATAATCAGTTCCAGGAAGGCATTGTGCCTCACATATCCCTGCCCTCTCGGACGAAGGGCAATATCGAGTACAGCACGAAGGACGATGTCTGGGTCTATGGGGATCAGGAGACGAGGCGCAGCGTGAAGACTGTGCGCGGTGCCAAGACCTTGCTCAAGACCGTCTATCTGTCAGAGCTTCTCATCAAGGAGCATTTGAAGAACAACCGCGGCTCAACACTGAGGGAGATCTATTACATCTCCGAGAACTGGGACATCGCCAAGTTCCATGAGCAGGCAGAGAGCGACAGGCTGATCGAGGATCTGGAGATAGTGACTGCCTTGCAGCGCGAGGACTTCCACATCCGGCCCGAGGAGGACGGGGCAGCGGTATTCGGGCCGCTGCGCCTCAGGGAGCAGACAAGGCGCGGCGAGCGGGAGATGCACTGCCAGGAGGATGTGGGCGAGGCAGGCTACCAGATCCCCTTCAATGTGGATAACATCCAGTTCCTGAGCCACGATGCGAAGATGGTCATGGCCATCGAGACGGGTGGAATGTATGCGCGACTGATCGAGAACGGTTTCGATGAGGAGTTCGGCGCCATACTGGTGCATATCAAGGGACAACCCGCACGTTCCACACGCCGCATCATAAAGAGGCTGAACTCTGAGCTGAAATTGCCCGTCGTAGTGTTCACAGATGGCGATCCCTGGTCCTATCGCATCTTCGCCAGCATCGCCTACGGTGCTATCAAGAGCGCTCATCTCTCAGAGCATCTGGTCACTCCCTCGGCGCGGTTCTTAGGCGTTCAGCCAAGCGACATCGTGGAGTATAACCTGTCCACCGACAAGCTTACAGATCAGGATATACAAGCTCTGAGAAGCGAGCTTTCAGATCCAAGATTCAATACGCCCTACTGGGAGAAGCAGATCAGGCTGCAGATGGATCTCAAGAAGAAGGCTGAGCAGCAGGCCTTCGCAGGCAAGGGCCTGGACTTTGTGACCAGGAGATATCTGCCAGACAGGCTCGCAGAGATGGGCATCATCTGAATGATCATCGGTCGATCAAGCATCTATCTTCTCATGCAAAGATTTAATATTGCAGCAATAGATCTTCAGGCAGATGAAACGTGATCTTCTTGACATTCTGGCCTGTCCGCTATGCAAGGGGGACCTATCACTTGAAGTCTTCGAGGAGAATGAGAAAGAGATCGTGACTGGTAAGCTTTGCTGTCAGGCCTGCAAGGAATGCTACCCAATCGAGGACGGAATTCCCAACATGCTCCCGCCAGACTTGAGGAATTAGCCAGCACCATTAGCTGCGAAAGGCCTGGGAAGAGGTCTTCTGCTGGCCAACAGGCGAAATATTTATACAACATTATGTTACATCTTCGGTGTGGGGGTTGAGATTGGACCGGGTCGTTCACATCAATGATGGCTCAGTGGAGACAGGACCGATCGTACTTCGTCTCCTACCAGGCGAGGAGACCATCATCAACCTCAAGGTCGTCAATCACGGCGAGCCCACCAATGTCTCCCTGGTGGCGAGCGATCCTGTAATCAAGGCCGTACGCCTGAGGAGGCCCGATCATTATGTCGTTTTGGAGGAGACGATACCAATTATGGCCAGGATGCCCCTCGATTTGGATCGGCTGGACGGTGAGATTCTTTTGACCAGCAACGAAGGCAAAAGTCGTGTGCCTATCACACTTTTGCGTGACTCGGAAGATCCCGGCGACGATCTAGAAGGCCCAGAGGTGCAGATGGAAGAGGACCTGGACGACTTGGAGGCTGCAGAGGCAAGAGACTTGGAAGAAAGAGATGTCGAGGACTTGGATGATGATTTGGAGGATGATGAGGCGAATGAGCCAAGGCGCATCGTCTTCTCCAAGGACAGCGACCTTCAGCGGTACAGGTCTGCGACCCGTCCAAATGATCTGGAGGAGAATACAAATGTAGAGCTGTCCTGTGGGGAAAGCTCGCAAAATTCGCCTAGAGATGGCTTTGTGCAAGGACGGAGACGCTTCAGGGAACGACCAGCGTATTCATCTGTCCAGGAAGAAGGCCGATCGGCTATGAACGAATCCGAGGATGACTCCACAGATGATCCGGATTCGGGCGGATCGTTTGTCAATCCGGGCAAACTGGGCGCCCTGAAGGTGATTCCGATGATCATTTTCTCGTCCCTGGTCATAGTCTTGGGCCTGACATTCATCACCGAGAGCATTCCTGAGTTTCCGGGGGCCATGGCGTCTTCCATCTTGATCGTCACCCTTATCATATACGGAGCAGCAACGCTCCTGAAGGCGTGAATATGAGGTACATCGTGGTCACGGGCGGGGTTATGAGCGGCCTTGGGAAGGGCATTACTGCAGCATCCATAGGCAGACTGCTCATGAACAGGGGTTATAAGGTAACGGCCATCAAGATAGATCCCTACATCAACATCGATGCAGGTCTCATGAGTCCCTTCCAGCATGGTGAGGTCTTCGTCCTCAAGGACGGAGGCGAGGTGGATCTGGACCTTGGGAACTATGAGAGGTTCCTGGACGTCGAGCTCACGCGGGACCACAACATCACCACCGGCAAGGTTTACAGCACTGTAATCGAGAAGGAGAGGCGTGGCGAGTACCTGGGCAAGACTGTGCAGATCATTCCGCACATCACAGAGGAGATAAAGAGGCGCATTCGCCAGGAATCGAGGGACGGAGGATGCGAGATCTGCCTCATTGAGGTGGGGGGGACTGTGGGCGATATAGAGTCGATGCCATTCCTCGAGGCCATGCGGCAGCTCAGGTACGAGGAATCGGGGAATATCTTTTTTGTGCACGTCACACTGGCTCCATCGACCATGGATGGCGAGCAGAAGACCAAGCCCACGCAGCACAGCGTCAAGGTGATGCGAGAGCTCGGGCTGCAGCCTGACATGATCGTCGTGCGCTGCGAGCGGCCGCTGCTGGCGGAGACGAAGCATAAGATCGCCCAGTTCTGTGATGTACCCGTGGAAGCTGTCATCAGCGCCCACAACGCGGACGACATTTACAAGGTGCCTTTGCAGATGGAGGCCGAGGGGCTTGCCAAGTATCTGATGAAGGCCATGCGGCTCTTCCCTCTGGAGGAGCGCAAAGACTGGGACGAGTTCGTGAAGAAGATGGATGCCTGCCGGGGAGAGGTCAAGGTGGCGATCGTCGGCAAGTACACAGTGGGCTCTCAGTGCGCGGACCCGATGGAGGATGCATACCTTTCAATTCGTGAATCCCTGAAGCACGCTGGAATTGAGGCAGGAGTCAGGCCAAAGATCGTGTGGATAGATGCCGAGGAGCTGGAGCGCGGCTCGGCTGACCTCATCTTGCGGGACGTCGACGGCATCCTTGTGCCGGGCGGATTTGGCTCGCGGGGCACAGAAGGAAAGATCAAGGCAGTGCAGTACGCCAGAGAGATGAAGGTTCCGTACCTTGGAATTTGCTTTGGAATGCAACTGGCAGTGATCGAGTTTGCCCGCAACGTCTGCGGCCTGGAGGGCGCCAGCAGCACGGAGTTCGGGGCCACGCCCCACCCGGTCATAGCCATCCTGCCCGAGCAGGAGAAGATCAGGAACATGGGAGCGACTATGCGGCTGGGAAACTATCCTGCGCACCTGAAAGAGGGCAGCCTGGCGCACAAGATTTACGAGACCACGGAGATCGTCGAGAGACACAGGCACCGCTACGAGGTCAATCCCGCCTACATCAAGCCCATCGAGGAGAAGGGTATGCTTTTCTCCGGCACCAACGGCGACCTGATGGAGATATGTGAGATACCAGATCATCCATTCTTCTTTGGATCTCAGTTCCACCCAGAGATGAAGTCCCGGCCAGGCAGGCCGTCGCCTCCATTCTTGGCATTCGTTGAGGCGATGAAGGGACGAAGAAAAGGATAATTGTGGGCAGGAAATCTCTCTTTTTCTTCTCAGACAATTGTCCAGCAATTGAGCGATGATTTGACATGTTTTTATCCAAGGCTACGATAACGATAGTTACTTAGTGTTATTTTTTATAGAAAAATTCATAAATGAGAAGCTCGAAACCAATCCCAGTGTTAAAAAGAAGTTCGTAGAATAAATTGTAGTGAGAGGAGTCGAAATGAATATAAAAGAGAGAACATTTGTTCTGGCGCTTCTCTTGGCGATAATGCCAGGGGTGGCGCTGGCAGAGAGCACCATCATGGAGGAGCTGGGTTCCAAGGCTGCCAAAGCTGCCATGGATCAGCTAAAGTTCGAGAAAGGCGACGAAAATATCCTGACTCTGACCAACGCCGGCTATGCCGTCGTAGACGGACAGACGACCCAAGCGGCACTAAAGGGTCTGACGGCTGAGACTGGATGCAGCATTGGCGATGGCAACCTCTTCCAAGTTCTGCGACCTTACTGGAAGCCTGTATGGTTCTTCGTCTTCAACAAGACGTCAGGCGAAGCAATATACATGGAGGCCGATGGGAGTGCCCTGAAAACATCTCTAGATGAATTTAAGGCAAAGCCTGTCGATAAGGTATTCTCAAAGATCTCCAAGGCCAATATAGATATGGACTACCTGGAGAACCACACAGACGAGGGCAATGTCACCTTCAACCAGAAGGCCTTCAATGGAAATGAGTTCTCGTTGGTCAGCATCGCAAACGTCTGGGCTCGCGGAGGCTCATTCGACTTCATACAGGACACCTGTTTCCACGACCACCTCTGCCCTGGAGTTACCAGCGGATTGTTCCTGGCCAAGTATGTAGAAGAGAGACTGCCTATCAATAACATCACTGCTGAGAGCTACAAGGTAATAGCGTGCCCCAACTGGTGCAAGGATGACCTCCTCCAGATGCGTTGGGACGCCACACCAGGAAAGAGCGGCATGTTCGTAATGGCTTTGACAGATGCTGAAAAGAAGGCGGTGCCCAACATAGCCGGGATTTATATACGCTGGAACGACACATCAAAATCAGGCGATGCATTGGCTCTGGGCTTTAACTTCAGTGCGCAAAAATTGCCTCAATGGAAGGGACCTGCTTGGGGATCTAAGATCTACCAGGACATTGTGCTCATGGACTATGTGGACAAACCCGAGGCCTTCATATCGACGATCAAGGAGTTCAAGGTCGACGCGGCCAAGCTGGCCATGCTCCAGAATGCTGGAATGCATCCATTGAAGGTGGCAGGTGTCCTGTAAGATTGGGACCGAAGCTGCCAAGCCGCAGGTTACCTTGCGGCTTTTTTTCTCAAGAGAAAGCTTGTGGACTATCAATTGAAAGGGGGAAATCTTTTGAAAAAGAGTAATTCGATTGTCAGAGGCGTTCTTTTACTGGCCATGATAATGCTCTTCTCTGGCTTCGTGTGCGCTGAAGAAGATGTGGCGGTTTACACCATCGGAGATACAACCGGCGACTGGGGATTTCCGTCGCCCTATGGACACTACTCTCGCGGCCCGGGTTACATCAGGATGAGCCTCATCTTCGACACCCTCGTCTGGAAGGACCAGAACGGCTTCGTGCCTGCGCTGGCAGAGAGCTGGCAGATGGATGGAGATGACGCCTATGTCTTCAACCTGAGAAAGAACGCCACATGGAATGATGGCGAAAGGTTTACTGCGGGCGATGTGGTCTTCACAGTAGACTACATCAAGCAGCACCCATACCAGTGGGTCAACTCCGAACCTATAAAGAAGGCTGAGGCTCTTGACGAGCATACAGTTAAGATCTATCTGAACCATTCCTATGCGCCTTTCCTGGATATGGTAGCCGGAACCCTTCCCATCCTTCCAGAGCATATCTACAAAAGCGTCTCCGACCCCACGAAGTTTCAGGATGAGAAGGCCCTTGTTGGCACTGGACCGTACAAGCTCGTGAACTACGATAAGGCCCAAGGGACGTATCTTTACGAGGCCTATGAAGGCTACTATCTCGGAGCTCCGAGGGTAAAGCAGCTCAAATTTGTAAAAGTGAGCAGCGAGATGGCAGCGGCTGCTCTTGAAAAAGGAGATGTTGATGCGATCGGCGTGCCTGCAGAGGCTGTGGAGAAGCTCAAGAAGGAGAACTTTGTTGTCTTGAGTTCGCCGCGCGATGGGATCACCAAGATCATGGTGAACCATAAGAAGGAGCCCTTCTCCGATGCGAGGATAAGGCAGGCGCTCTATTATGCCATTGACCGGCAGGCACTTGTGGACAACGCTCTGCGTGGCTTTGGAATAATCGCCGGCCCAGGACTCTTCGCACCCGACAGCGAGTGGTACAATCCAGATGTGGAGCAGTACAAATACGATCCGTCGAAGGCGGAGGATCTGATGTCCGAGATGGGTTACTCAAAAGAAGGACAGTACTTCTCTAAGAACGGAACTGCTCTGGAGATAGAGATGCTCGTGACTTCCACAAACGAGCGCGTAGGCGAGATGATCAGGCAGCAGCTCGATGGGGCTGGATTCAAGGTAACATTGCGCAGTGTGGACTCCAAGACCCTGGACAGCCTCGTTGGAGAGTGGAGCTTCGATCTGGCACTCAACAGCCACGGCGGCATGGGCGGCGACCCGGAGATCTTGAACAGGATCATCGGCGAGGGTTATACATTCAATAGCGCGCGGTATGCTGCTGATCAGAAGCTCAACGATCTACTGGATAGGGAGGTCTCTGAGATGGATCCTGAGAAGAGAAAAGAGCTTGTGGCTGAGGTACAGGCAGTCTATGCTCAGGATCTTCCAGCATTGCCACTGTACTATTCAAATTCGTATTGGGCTCATGACGGCCTGGTCGATATGTACTACACCAAGCGAGGAGTCGCCAATGGCATTCCCATCGCCCAGAACAAGCTGTCCTTTGTTTAGGAAGTGAACTGAAAGATGAAGATACTTATTTGCGGAAAGGGTGGAAGCGGAAAGAGCACGATCTCTGCACTTATGGCAAAAGAGATTGCGAAGAGAGAGAATGAAGTTTTGGTGGTGGACACAGATGAGTCAAACTTCGGACTTTACAAGCAGCTTGGCTTTTTGCAGCCCAAAGATTTCATGGAATCTTTGGGAGGCAAGAAAGCACTATCGGAAAAAATGATGAAGTTCTTTAGATCAGAAAGGAGGGAAGGTCTGAAGATCTTGGATGAGTTCTCCATAAAAGACATACCTCAAGAGCTCGTAGTCGGCGGGGATGGCATAAAGCTTGTGGCCATTGGCAAGATTCATAGCTTTGGAGAGGGCTGTGCCTGTCCCATGGGCGCACTGGCACGAGAGTTCTTGGAGAAGCTGAGGACCGATGGAGAGCACGTTATCGTGGACACTGATGCGGGCATCGAGCACTTCGGACGCGGTGTGGAGGCTGGATGCGACAAGATCGTTGTGGTGGTGGACCCGAGCTTTGAATCTGTGCAGCTATCCGCCAAGATCTCTGAGATGTGCCAAAAGATTGGAAAGCCGGTATTTTTCATCTTAAACCGAATGGATGAGAACTCATCGGAGCTCTTGGAGCTTGTGGATAAAAACAAGGTGATTGGGATATTGCCCTTTGACAGGGAGGTCTTCAAGGCCTGCCTGAAAGGAGTGGAGGTTCCACAGATCCCAGAGATGGAGAAGATCACCGATAAGCTGCTTGCAGCCTGAAAAGGATGAAATTGAGAAGAGGAAGACCAATGATATTGAGACCAAATCAGAGGGAGAACATCCTCCCTCTTCCTGTGGTGCTGATCTCTACCATCTCAAAAGACGGAATCAGGAATGCAGCCCCATGGTCCAACTTCACGCCGATCCTGCGCCCATTGGACGAGGTCCTCTTGGCCTCATGGTTGAAGCGCGACACCCTGGAGAACATACGCCATACCAAAGAGTTCGTAGTAAATATTCCCAAGGTGGGAATGGAGGATGCTGTTATGATCTGCGCCAGAGACTATCCTCCTGAAGTCGACGAGTTCCAGGAGGCAGGCCTGCGTCCCAGGCAGTCGACAATGGTTGGCGCTCCAGGCATAGAAGGGTGCCTCGCCTGGGCAGAGTGCACACTATTGGAGGAGATCATTAGAGAGAAGTTCGTTCTGATCATAGGAAAGGTGGTGCACCTGGAGGGCGACGACATGTTCTTCAATGGCCAAGGCGAGATGGACTTTAAAGATGCAAAGCCTCTGGGTGCGATGCTCGGAAGTGAGGGGATGAGCTTCACATATCCAGTCTTCTCAGGGAGATATGCAAAGTACAAGGAGATGTTTCATAGATAAAAGGAGGAGATATCATACATGGTGGAAAATAAAAAAGCCGAATTGTTTGTAGTCGGCATGGCTTGTGCCGGTTGCTCTGGTGCTGTAAAGGATGCCCTTCTGAAGCTGGAGGGCGTTCATGAGGCGAGAGTTGATTTGGCAGAGAAGAAAGCGTACGTCGAGTACGACCCAGGAAAAGTTACCTTGCAGGATCTGAGAAAGGCTGTTGAAGGGGCGGGATACAAGGTGGCGTGAACTGCGAACAAATAGCAAACTACTTAAAAATAGACCCCCATATCCTATCAGCTAGCAGGTGCATAAGAGACATGACTGAAGGTGAAGGCGTCAAACTCAAGGTAGCAGAAGCAAATCAAGGCGATGTGGGAAAGGGAATAGTGCGGATCGGTGAGGAGTTTTTGGAGAAAATCGGAGCTCGCCCTCTGGATGTGGTGGAGATTGCGGGCTCTCGGCCCACAGCAGCTCTTGCGGTCAGCGCTTATTCTGCAGACCAGGGCATCGACATGGCCAGGATGGACGGCCTGATCAGATCCAACGCTGGAACGAGCATAGGTCAGTTCGTCGAGGTAAAAAAAGCAGTCTGGAGCGAGGCCAAGCACGTCACCCTGGCCCCTGTCACACAGGGAATGCAGATATTCGCACCTGGAGATGTCCTCATCAAGGTATTCAATGGAAGGCCTGTAATCAAGGGCGATATCATCTCCACTACCAGCGTTCGAAGGCCTCCAACAGAGACCCTCGGAAGGGAGACCATGTTCGAGGAGATCTTTCGGGGCTTTCTGGGAGCTCAGGCCTTTGGACTTGGTGAGATCAAGCTGCGGGTCATCTCAACCAGCCCATCAGGGATCGTCAAGATCACAGAAGGAACGGAGATAGAGCTTCTGCCTCAGGCAGTGGAGACGCCGGAGCGGTCGGTGCCATCTGTGGTCTACGAGGATGTCGGAGGCCTGAAGCCAGTAATAACCAAGGTTCGAGAGATGATAGAGCTCCCACTAAAGCATCCCGAGCTATTCGATCGTCTGGGGATCGACCCTCCAAAAGGAGTCCTGCTGCACGGCCCACCGGGCACCGGAAAGACGATGCTCGCCAAGGCCGTGGCCAACGAGAGCGATGCCTACTTCATAAGCATCAACGGCCCTGAGATCATGTCTAAGTACTACGGTGAGAGCGAGAAGGCCCTACGCGACATCTTCGAGGAGGCTGAGAAGAATACTCCGGCGATCATCTTCTTAGATGAGCTTGATTCCATAGCACCCAAGCGTGGCGATGTCACAGGCGAGGTGGAGCGGCGTGTCGTGGCTCAGCTCCTATCCCTCATGGACGGTCTGAAAGAGAGGAAGAACGTGATAGTAATCGGGTCCACCAACCGACCCGAGGCTCTGGACGTAGCACTGCGCCGTCCGGGAAGGTTCGACCGTGAAATTGAGCTGGGCGTTCCTGACACAGAAGGCCGCATGGAGATCTTTCAGATTCACACCAGGGGCATGCCGTTGCACGAAAGCGTGAATCTGGACGATTTTGCGAAGAGAACGTACGGCTTCGTGGGTGCCGATATTGCCGCCGTTTGCCGCGAGGCGGCCATGAATGCTCTGCGCCGAATCCTTCCCGAGATCGACCTGGATGAACCCACCATCCCCAAGGAAATTCTGGACAGGCTCATAGTGCATAGGGACGACTTCGAGGACGCCCTGAGAGATGTTCAGCCCTCTGCCATGCGA
>MVQH01000060.1 GCA_002067755.1 Methanosaeta sp. PtaB.Bin018 | reverse complement strand
GTTCGCTTTTAACCTATATCAGCTCTGCACATTAAAAAATGCCAAGGTTATTTAGACATAGCGGATGCCATCGAAGAGAGAAATTCAAGGAGAATCGATAGTATTCGAACATAAAAGCTAAAAAATTAAAAAAGGAATTGATCTCAGGATGAATGATGTTTTAAAGCAAGGTTTTTTAGGAATCCTCGGGTATTCATTTAAAAATAAAAGAGATCGCTTAGGTGGACTGCACCCCTCGTGTAGACAATGAGTTGGGCAAGCAGTCCCTTGGGAAGGAGCTGATGCAGGGCAGCAGAAGAATTTGACGAATTTGGCTCTTTTTTGGACATGTCCAAATCCTATTTGGATTCGTCCATATTTTTGGACGTCTCTATGTAATATGCCCCTTTCTTGAGGCCGTGCTTTTCAAGAGCACCTTTCTTTACCAGACGAGCCAGAAGATCGCGAGCTTGTGTTGAAGATATCTTGCATAGCTCCACCACCTGCCTACGTGTGATCTTTCCGTAAGCCTTCACATACTGAAGAATCATCTGCTCCGCCTGAACAGGTTCAAAGCCTCGCTGGCGCACGTATGCTGCTTTCTCGCCAAGTCTCCTGTAGGTATTGGCAGAGAGCTGATATGATCTGTTCTTGCCCTCTCCATGGGCATCCACAAATCCGCCTTCCATCAAACGCTCAAGTATCGCACGTGCCTCTGCGATTGGCTTTTGAATAACTGTAGCAGCCTCTGATATAGTCAAACGGCGCTCCAGCCATAACTGGTTCAGCAATAGCAAATCATCCAGCCTGAAGGCCCGTCCGGCCTGGTTCTCCTCCACTACCAGCCGCACAAAGTCCAGGTTGGCCTTCCCTCCTGGTAGAACCAGAATAACGTCGGTCTCGGTGCTTCGCTCATAAGAGGGCGCTGGACGGCCATTCCTGAGCTGCTCGAAAAATATGGTGTCTATACCTCTGGCAGTACGCTCTACGATGCCTGCCCGCTTGAAGGCATCTGCAAGGGAGGGATTGCGCGGTCTTGGCGGAGTGACCAGCAGGTTATCCAGCCGTACACCCTCAGGGAACCCACCGGGATTGGAGATCTCAATCCGGTCCTCATGCCACTGTACATACACGGCCCCAAGCCTGGAGTAGTCCCTGTGAATCAGTGCGTTGGCTAGCCCCTCTCGGAAAGCTTGCTCAGAGTAGTCCGGGATACCAATGCGGAAGATGTTCACCATCAACTCCTCCGCACTGTTCCTAGCCCGGAAGCGGGTTATGAGTTCCTCCATGATGCGCATGAGCGGCCACTTGAAAAACTCATTAACCTGAACTCTGGTATCAGTGAGAACCTGGAATGCAACCTCGTGTGTGGGAAGGAAACGTCTGAGAGCATCCTCCTTTCCGAAGAGCAGTAGACCTAGGACTCTTACGGCTGAAACCTCGTGGTTTGCCTCCACCGCACCAAGGGCCTTGGCTATCTCCTTATCAGGCAGCTCGGCCAGGGCCGCATCGCCTCTACCCCGTCCTTCGCGAATCACCCTGCGGAAGCGCTCGAACTCTAGGGGGTCCAGATCCTCCCAGCGGGCATCAGGAACTACTAGAGATGAGTAATCCTGTATTCCACGGTCAGCCTGGCGGGCGAGCATCTCTGGGAAGAGGTAGGGCATGCACTCAGGCTTTCCCTTGCCTCCAATGGCACGGCGCTGATACTTGCCCTCTGGAGTGCTCACCGGCGTTCGGGACGTTGGAACTTCAATAACAAGAACCGACAAACCATCCAGATCGACTATCTCCACCCGACAGGCCAGAGACGGGCGGGTGCGGTTTGCGATGAGGGCCTGAACGCGATAAGTATCAGTATTTTTTCCTGCGTGACGAGGCCTGGCACCGGTGATCCTGCCATCGTCCTCCACTCCGACCAGCAGCCAGCCTGGCTCATCTCCGGAGCGGTTTGCAAGGCAGATGACCGCCTCGACCAGCTCTGGGTCTTCCAGGGCCTTCCTCTCTTCGCCCTTGAATTCAACGTTTAGGCTTTCGCCCTTGGCTATAATCTCGCGTAGAAGTTCCGAAATCATATTTTGCTCAGCATACTATATCGCCAATATGCTATAGATCTCAGATAAAGCTGATAAAGGCTTCTGCTTGTTTTAGGCCTGAAAAGCTATGTTATAGGTGGGAGGCTCTGCTTGTTCGACTGAGCAAGCTTTGAGCTAAATCTATTTGATGAGGGACATGCCTTTGGTTCATTTAGAGTTAGCTAAGTTTGTCTTATTACTAGTAAATCAGAGTGGGGTTCCCGTACCCCGCATCCAAGATCCATCCTCTTCCGGGCCAGGATAGTCCCTGTCCACACGTATGCGCGCCGGTCCCCCCATGCCCTGAAGCTCTTTGGCCCCCTGGATGCCACGCCTCTCCCTGCACGAGGGGCTGGCGGGGCCGTGTGGCTGCCCCCTAGCAGATGCCTACTGTGGGATGGACTGGAGCGCGGTCCGGTATTCTCGAGACATATCTAATCGGGCGAGTCGGGAATTGATGGGATGATATTACTTTCGCCCAGCATGCGGAGAAAAGTAATATATATCGAATGCCCAATTGTATAATTCAGGAGTGAGGGATAATGCTGAGCAAAGGAGAAAAAGGAATTATTTTTCTCCTGGCGAACAACAGGTAGTGATCCAAAAATGGGTTGGAGTTTTTTGGTCCTCTCTTGTGGATAGCGACCATACGGACATGCTCCACTCACGATCATCCTAAGAAAATCAACATCCTGATAACGCTAAGTTTCGTGTAGGTCAAAATTCAAACCTATAACTGATTCACGACAAAATTTGTTGTCATCCTAATATATTGTTGTGGGGATAACAGATGATGGATGAAAAGGGTACAACCGAACCGCCAAAGACTGGTATGGAGCATAAAATGCATAGCATGAAAGTGGGCCAGAAGATGGGTGAAGCAGGTGACGGACATAAGATGCACGATATGGACACAGGCCTGCAACCGATCGAACCTCATAGGACACATCGTGGCAGGCATGAAGGCCATGTAACTGAGGATTTCAAAAGACGATTTTTAATATCTCTGATGGTTACCATACCAATACTCGCTCTCTCAACTTTTATTCAGGAGCTGTTTCGGTTTACGTTAGAGTTTCCTGGCTCCATCTATGTTTTATTTCTGTTATCCACCTTTGTTTACTTCTATGGAGGTTACCCCTTCATTAAGGGATTTTTCAAAGAAATTAAAGAGAATAACATAGGAATGATGACACTGATCGCCATAGCTATCAGTGCAGCATATTTTTATAGTTCAGCTGTGGTCTTTGGTCTTAAAGGTGAAGTCTTTTTCTGGGAATTGGTCACTCTTATCGATATCATGCTTCTCGGCCACTGGATCGAGATGCGATCGGTATTAGGAGCTTCCAGAGCTCTGGAAGAGCTTGTCAAGATCATGCCGTCGGAAGCTCATTTGATAAAAGATGGCCGGACGTTGGACGTCAAAGTCGATACCCTGAAGCCCGGTGACATAGTCCTTGTCAAGCCCGGCGAGAAGGTGCCTGTCGATGGATCTGTAATCGAAGGGGAGACAAGTGTCAACGAATCGATGCTAACAGGCGAATCCAAGCCAGTTGCTAAGAAACTGAACGACAATGTGATAGGCGGTTCGATCAACGGGGAAGGCTCAATATCCGTAGAAGTCAAGAAGATTGGATCCGAGACTTACCTCAGTCAGGTCATCGAATTGGTCAGGCAGGCCCAGGAAAGCAAATCAAAGACCCAGGATCTGGCTGATAATGCTGCCCGCTGGCTTACGATAATATCCTTGAGCGTTGGAGCCATTACTCTTGTAGCCTGGCTTTACTTTGGCAGGGACGCGGCGTTCGCCGTCGAGAGGGCAGTGACTGTTATGGTCATATCCTGTCCTCATGCTCTGGGACTGGCAGTTCCTCTTGTGGTCGCGGTTTCTACTTCATTGGCTGCCAAAGCTGGCCTTTTGATCCGGGATAGATCCGCTTTTGAGCAAGCCAGGGACCTGCAGGCAGTGGTATTCGATAAGACTGGAACTCTGACGGAAGGCAAATTTGGCGTAACTGATGTCGTAGCCCTGGCCGAGCTGGATGAAGCTGGAATCTTGAGAATGACCGCATCCCTGGAAGCCAGTTCGGAACATCCCATTGCTGCCGGGATTGTTAACAGCTCCAAAGAGAAAGGAGTCGAGCTGATTCATATCCATGAGTTCAAGGCTATACCCGGAAAGGGAATTGAAGGCCGGGCAGAAGGAAAGATCTGGATGGTAGTGAGCCCCGGATATTTGAAAGAGAACAGGATTGATCTTCGGGACAAGAGGCTGGAGAAGCTGGCCCAGCAGGGCAAAACAGTCGTCTTCTTGCTGGAAGAAAATAGACCAGTCGGTGCCATAGCCCTTGCCGACATAATAAGAAAGGAATCCCGGGAGGCAATCGACAAGCTAAAATCGATGAATATCAAGTGCATGATGCTCACGGGAGACAACCGTTTCGTGGCCCGGTGGGTGGCGGAGGATCTGGGATTAGACGATTTCTTTGCTGAAGTATTGCCTCACGAAAAGGCCCAAACCATAAAAAATGTTCAGAAAGAATATGTCGTGGCCATGGTTGGGGACGGAGTCAATGATGCTCCTGCCTTAGTGCAGGCTGATGTAGGAATTGCCATCGGAGCTGGAACAGACGTAGCCGTTGAGTCGGCAGACATCGTTCTGGTCAGGAACGATCCCAGGGATGTGGCGAGCATCGTCAGCTTATCCAGGAAAACCTACACAAAGATGTCCCAGAACCTGTTATGGGCGACGGGCTACAACGCCTTAGCCATTCCCCTCGCAGCGGGCATCCTCTATGGCTACGGAATAATTCTCAGCCCAGCCATCGGCGCAATACTCATGAGCGCCAGCACGGTTATTGTGGCCGTCAATGCCAGGCTTCTAAAAATGTAGCCTGAGGAGGCTGTTTATCCCAGTAGATAAGAGAATCGAGCTCCAAATCTCCAGCCACCTTTATGAGATAAATGTAGAGTCCTAAAAGCTTGGCATTTATATACTCAGGCACTTTCCAAGGGCATGGGCAAAGGCAGAAAGAATAAAGTTTTAAAGCTGACTGCTGCCAAAGTTAATTACATAATCCGCGCAAAAACCGAATAATATCAGCTCTAAAATCATTGCGGCTGAGATGAAGGTTGGCATCCGAACAGTAAATCGCGTCTGGAGTTACTGGATGAAGAACAAGAAGCCGTGGGCTCCGAAGAAATTTGGCCAAAGAATAGTCTTGGCGAACCAGATATTCAATTAATCCTGAAAATCCACAAAGAGCAAAATACATACACCAGAGGATGCATTCTGGTCGAGATTGCCAAATGGTTGCAAGCTGAACTTATTCCTGTCCTGAATGGAGAGCGATTTATATGCAACGACGTAAATTAAAAGGAAATCGCGGGGTATATAAATGCCATACTTTCGGGACTCTACACGTAGTCCTCCGTCCGGATGATGAGGTACATTCGTGGCCTTCGTGCCAGCTATTCCAGGGTGCCATGCCTTGGGGACAAACTCCCGAAGAGGCACAAGCTGAGCTGCTCGATGTCTTCGATATGATATGAGAAAACGTAGACTTCATCTATCTTCGACATATTATAGATGCCTTCACGCAGTAAGAAGGGAAGAAGAATGGTCAGATTGCAGAAAGAGAGTATCTGGCAAAGGCGCTGTGGGTGCCGATCGATGTGTGTTCGGCTGACGAGCCCGGAGCGAAGGGCAAGAGCCACCAGGCAGAACCTGGGAGGCCGGCGATATGGATTGAGTGAATGAGCATGATGTTCGCGGACTTGGACAGGTCCAGAGGGGCTCAGTTTGGCTGTGAGGCTTATGAGAAAGCTGATAGTAGTGAGGATTGTACATACGCCATCTGACATGGGATCTATGAAGGAGGGCCTGGAAAGAGATGGTGTCGGCAAGATCGGTAGGCAGAGATGGGAGGAGAACCAGAGGCGAATCGAACGTTTCTGGGAGGACGTTGAGAAGGAGGTGATGGCACAAGGCCTGGATCCTTCCAAGCTTCGGATCTACCAGGACGGCCTGCCATGTGCAGGCGAGCTGGGGGAGAAGATCGTGAAAGAGACTGCCTCGAAGGGCAGTAAGAACTACCAGATCATCGAGAGGCTGATGGCGAAGGGTGCCAGAATAGAGGCGACTGAGAGTCCAGATCTTCTGAGGCAGGAGTACAGCTACATCAAGGCTCTTATGGAGGCTAAGACCGAAGTGGAGAGAAGAGGCGCCGAGGCCAGGTACAATCAGGTCAAGGATCGGCTGTTGGAGGAACGCGATGCCTTCATCGCCAAGTCGATCGACTCTACCCTCCAGGAGGGCGAGACAGGGCTGCTCTTCATTGGGGCCTCCCACAATGTTCTACCCCGGATTCCGAAGGAGATTGAGGTAAAGTGCCTCGATTGAGCCGCAAGATTTAGAAGGCGATCTATTAAATTAAGCATCAGTGGTCATAAGATCATTATAATTCTCTGCTCTGAGCCTCAAGACGCGATCAAGAGCCACCCTCAGCTCCTCCGTCTCGGTGAGGCGGATCCGGGCCGAGCCGCCGGAGTAAATCAGGTCCAGCTCTGAGCACCCTTCAGACTCATCCGCCTCCAGGAGGCAGATCTCTCGTAGGGGCACCTCGAAGACTACCTCACACGGCGACCTCCTCCACAGGATGAGTCTCTTGCTTGTTAGGTGCCAGACTCCGGGAAGCCAGGAGCTCAAAGCCCCTTGGCTCTGCAGGTATCCGAAGGCCCTGAAGAGGACCTCCTCATCCTCTGCAAGGGGAAGCTCCTCCCTCTGGGCGCTCTCCCTGCTGCTCCTGTCCCAGTCCTCCATAATTCCGTATTTCAGCATCGTTTCCATGCTTGCCAGCGCCGCCCTCAGGTTCAGGCCGATCAGGGGAATGCCTGCCACTGATATGATCAGGTCGGCGCTGAGGACTGCGCCCTTTTCGAGAAGCCTGTCCAGGACCTCGACAAGACAGCTCTCCCTCTCAGGCTTCACACAGTCACCCGATTCATTTAGTCTCCATCTTCATGCCGCATCACCGAGCTTCACGAAGCTGAAGGGAGCCCACGGGCCGGTGAACCTGACAGCGAAGCCGCTCAATGCATTAATCTCCTCCAGAACATCGCCTAGCTTGTTCACACTATCAGTGTGGACAAGACAGGAATACGATCCAATAAGCCTCTTGTCTCTGTATTTCTCAGGGGGCTGCGATCGTTTGGTCTCGACCTTCGCCTCGTCTGCTAGCGACTTGATCTGTGAGATGGCCCGATCAACCTGCCTGCGCGCCTCGGAAGCGACGATCTCCTTCAGCTTCTGATCCAGAGTCCTCTTCAGCATGTAAGCCCTGCCCTTCGGCTCTTTCTCGATCCTGCTTGCAAGCTCTCTCAGCTCCTGGTTTTCCCGCAATGCCTCCTCAGCGAGCTGATCGTAGTCGTAGTAGATCTCAACTGAGTACTCTGCCCTGCCCTCGACTCGCTGCAGCTCGCTTGCGAGGCGGTCATAGTTCCTGCATAGCCAACCCTCGATCGTAGAATCGTCTCCCCTCACTATTACGTCAAAGGAGAAGGGAAGGACTGTCCCGAAGAGCTTCATTGCCTGGTCTATCACGTAGCTGTGCTCCAGGATCCAGCCCTCTGCCAATGCTCTGTCCCTCGTCTCGTATGGCCTAGGCTCGCACGAGTGTACCACTGCAGAAATACTTTTGAAAGGTATGGTGTAGACAGCGCTCTCATCGATCCCGATATTTCCTATGCTCTGCTTCTCTCTCGTGGAGGCGATGGCGTATAGGTACCTGGCCTTTGCGACCCTGGGGCCTTCGGTCATGGTCCAGCCTCCTTTACCCATTCCTCTGGGTCCAGAAACTTGTCCACCAGATCCTCAGCAACCTGGTCGAGACTGTCCCTGAGGTTCTCCACGGAGTCCTCGATGCCGTTGTCGATCTTGATTTTCTCAAGGGCTTCCTGCAGCTCAGAGAGTGACTCGCCCAGGCGCTCCACCTCTGCATCGCTGAGGCTTCCGCTCTCCATCCTCCTCAGGGCCTGGCGCTCCAAAAGCTCCTGCACGATCTCCACCAGGGCGACGACGAGGCCCAGCAGCCCATCCTTCAGGTTCTCTTCATCCAGGTTGATGGTCATCTTCCTGCGGCTCCGGATTCATTCTACTTCAGTCTGATCTGGAGTATGCCGTTCTTGAAGCTACGCTCGACGATGGATTTTGCTGTACGGGGCAGTGTTACCTTCTTGCTGAACTGGCCTGCTGAGATCTCCAGAGCATCTCGATCTAGGAAGAGCCTCAGCTCCTCCTCAGAGACGCCTGGAAGCTCTGCGATGACCGTTATCCCATCCTTTCCCTCCAGCACATCCACAATCGGATCTCGCGTAGGCCCAGTCCGTGGCAGCCGGACGCTCTCAGTGCGGGGCTGGCCGCGCCTGATAGGCCTGGTGGAGACTTGGTAGTCTATCACAGGCTTGCTGGACCACCCAACATCAATCCTGTGGCGTATCTCAGCGTCGGTCTCGGCTATCCTCTGTCTGAACTCGGGGGAAGATCCTTCGAGGGCCTTTATGATGCCTCCGAGACCTGGAATGAACTGCCCTACCACGCTCTCCACGATTCTCTCCCCCGAGACGCCCTCGGCTGGCCTCCTGGATTCCTTTTCCAGCTCATCGATCTTCTTCTCCAGGAGGGCTATCCTCTCTTCTAATCTCTTGCTCTCCTCCTTGTCGCTCTCTTCCCCCTTGTCCCCTTTCTCAGGCGCCATGCCATCTTCCCCTGCATTCTTGCCCTCGTCTTTCTCCTCTGGTTCCTTCGCCATCGTCTCCTCCAAAAGATCTTGACTCACGAGACTTATTTCATGAGATTCGCCCCATGGGATCATTCATAGCCGTGGGAGTTAGGCTCTATCATCGGCAGCCTGCGCTCCATGCTCTGCCAGCCACAGACGGGACAGCCATCCTTGATCAAAAGCTCCTCGTCTCTTCTGTTTCCACACTCAGGGCAGTACGCCTTGGGCCTTTCCAGATCCTTCCAGCCCGGTGCATTCATGTTCGTGCCTGAGGGAAGCTCAAGGCCATATCTCGCCGCAGTCTCGAAGGATGCCAACGTCGCCCTGATCTTTATTCCGAGAAGCTCAGTTCCCGCCACTGAGACTGCTATGTCCGCGTTGATGACGAGCCCCTTGTCCAGGATCCTCTCAATCACATCAGCAAGGTTGCTGGTTCTTCTCGGCCCAAACTCCGTCATTCTCTCAATCCCGCCTGCCGCTATCTCGGCCTGCTATCTTGGCCTTCAGCCTTCTCTTGTGAGCCAGAATCTTCATCATGTGAAGGCGCTTCTGCTCTCTCTGGAGCCTCTGCACCCGCGTCCTCTGAGAGTGCCAGTTGCACTTCATGTTGAGGTTCTTCTCCTTTGATGAATCGCTCCATGCCCTTTTGGCCGCCCTCAGCTGAGGGTTGACTTCATCCCTGATCTTTCTCTTGTGAGCTGTCACAACGGCATGCTGCCTCCTCCTATTCTCGATGAGCTTCTGCACCAGTCGAGCCATTCTTAACCCCCGAGACGGCAATCCTTCTTCTTCGTGCCTCTCGCTTGAATCCGTTCCTCAATCCTATCTTGATCACAAGATCGTAAACTGCTCTGGAGAAGAGAGGACCCTCCAGGGTTCCGGAGAGCTCTCGTTCTTCCTCATTCGTCTCATCCATCTCCTGCAAGATCTGCAGAGCCCTCCCCATCCACTGGACAAGCCCGTCCCCCTTGAGGGCAATCCCCTTCTCTCTCATCTCCCTCCGAGAATGTCCATCCTGGTCCCGAGGTTCATCTCCCCTGCCTTTTCGGCCATCCTCAGCTTGTGCATCAGCTTTGAGCTTCTACGCTCGTACTCTTCCCTTGTCAGCTCCCCGAACTCATAGAGCAGACGCGTCTCTTTTATCTGGTTCTTGATATTCTCGGGATTGTAAAGCTCCTTGTGGGCGAATCTCTGAATCTGCTCCAGCGTCCAGATCAGATCAAGGCCAGGCAGGGAGATGCCCAAAGATCTGATGAGAAGATCGTCCAGGAAGAACATCTATCTGAACCCCTTGCGCTTCTTTCCCAGGATGTGGATGTCCACAAAGTTGTAGGCAGGCCACGGCCCCGAGTACTGCACCTTTGCATCTTCGTACTTGGATGCAAGGCCGCTCACTTTACCTGAGAATTCCTCGATCCTCGCCCTCTCTACAAGAAAGGCCGCGTTGAACACAAGGCGATCGCTGAAGAGCTTGAGGTCTTTTCTGTCTGACGCTGAGGCATCGAGGCCCTCGATGAAGTCCGACCTGCACTCTGCCCTTCTCTTCTCATCCCATGCCTCGATCTCTCTCGGCAGAAAGACCTTGATACCCAGCTCGACTCGACCATCTACGACGCCAAAGGCTTCTTGCATCGCCTGGTAGCCTGCCCCCATGGCGATCTGGAGGAGCTTGCGGCTCTTGAAGACCATGCCATAGGCCACGGGCAGGACGCTGTGCTCCTGCATGACCCTCTCTACTACCTTTCTGTGGACCTCGACCTCATCCTCTCCGACTGAGTACTCCCTAACGACTGCATCGCTGACGACTGGAGACAGGTCTCTGTAGTCCAATGTGTAAACCTTCTCCCCCTCAAACCCCAGATCTCCGAAGCTCTCCTGCTCCGAAGGGCGGCGGATGACACAGTAGACGTACTTCCCCTTGCCCTCCTGGGGCCGCCTATCTCTCTGCACGATCCGCCTTATCAAGAGGCTACACCTCTTCGGCTACAGTCTCCATGTCCGACCTGCGGCGCAGCATGATCCTCTTGTAGCTCAGAAGCTCGCCATCGAGATCGAACATCATCTCGTACCTTCCTAGAATGTCCTGCGTATCGGGAATGGACTTTCGCTCCACCAGCTCCACCTCAGCGAGCCACCCATCTGGTTCCCTGTTGAGAGATACTATGGCATCGAGCTTCTTCTTCAGCAGGGCCTCAGCGGTCATGCTAGCCTTCTCGTAGATCCTCTGAATTCCGGGTTTATCTGTCGTATCAGCCATATAAAATCACCTGATTCTGAAAAGTTCGCCCTCAATGGTAGTATATGGCAAGCTCACCGTCTGAGAGAACAGCCTCAACGATCCGGCCCTTCCACTCATCCACTCTCTCTTTCAACTTGTAATCACTGACGTCTTCCGCTATCCTGTAGTATTTGAGAAATGCGGCCAATCTCCGTCTCCTGGCCTTTGCGGCATCAGCGCCAAGGGCATGATCTTCAAAGGTCCCATCAGGCTTGAGGCAGAAGTAGAAGGTGGCTCCCACTTGCCTTCCATCCCTCGTCCTGGCCTTCACTATCAAAGCATCAGTCTCATTGAACCTCAGTCCGCCAGGCTTTTTGCGAAAGATATCACCTACCTTCCGGACTTCTGCAGCCTCTATCACTGCTTCAATTCGATCCATGACTGCATCATCATCCCAGTTGGGCTATCGAATCCAAGACCAGCCGCTTCTTTTCCGCCATGTCCTTTGGCGAGCTGGTCTTGTTGGCTATAACATCGATGCAGAGCTGCTCGAAATCTATCTTCCCGTGACCGTTCAGGGTCTTCAACCCCTTTGCGATCATGATGCAGGCCCTGGTACCAGGCTTCTGGGCATCGGGCAGCTTCTCCCTAATCGAGCGCACAACGCTCGCTATCCTCTCAGCCTTGGCCTTCGTGATGCCCGTGTGTTCCATCACTATCTGGACCTCTGTCTCGTAGCTGTAGTAATCTGTGTAGATCCCCACCATCCTGTCGAGAAGCGCATCCTGGGGCCTGTGAATCCCTGCGTACTCTATGGAATTGCTGGTGAGAATTGCCTTGAACTCGGGATGGACCTTGATGTACCTCTCCTCCCCGAACTTCGTGGGAAGCTCGAGTATTCTCTCCTCAAAGACGGAGAGCAAGATGTTGTTTGAGGCGGGTTTGGTTCTGGAGAACTCGTTGTAGATCAGTGTGTAGCCGTACTTGCAGGCTAAGGAGAGAGGGTTGTCCACCCACTCGATCTTCATCACGTCCTTGCTCTTGAAGACGTTGTGGATGTATTTGTCTCGCACGCTCTCGTTCTGGATCTGAGAGTAGCCGCCGATCAGGTCGGTCGTGGTTATCGACTCGTCTCCGTTTATCCAGACGATCGGCCGCCCAAGCTCGCTGGCCACATGGATGGCGAGGCTTGTCTTACCGCAGCCGGTCGGCCCGATGAGATGTACAGGGTAGCCTGCCTGAAGCCAGAGCATCATCCTGTTCTCGACCTCTTTCACCTCGGGTGTGCTGATGAAGTGGTTGGCCTCGGGCTTGAGATAAGCCTCCTCTATGGCCTTTCGCTTAGCCTCCTCAGTGAGCAACTCACCGCAGCCCTCTGCAGCAGATACATGGGGTCTGATAGTAACCTGAACATCGGGCTGTGAAAAATCAGCTGCAGCCCTTCGATCCTTCTCAGACTCTCGCTTCTCAGAGGCCGTTTGGTGAACAGATTCGCCCCTCACCCTCCTCGGGTGCGAAACAATGTACTTCATCCCTGACATCTCCTGCAAATTAGGCGATTTTTTATAAGATATTACTGATTATTATATTTTTAATAAATAAAATATCTACTAGGGGTTTACCCATAGTAGAAATCTTTTATATAGTTCTGCAAGTCTTGCCCTTGGTACCTGCGGATCTCTTCCTGGAAGGAGTTGGCCCTGCCTATCAGCTCCCTGGTTGCAGAGTCGATCCTTGAGATGGCTGCCTGGTTCTCTTTGATCTGGGCGTCCACGCTGTTCCTGAAACTGCTTAGACCATTTTGAAGGTTCTTGTAGCCCTCTTCTCTGATCCTCTTTCCGGCTCTCTGAAGCTCTTTCGACATAGTCTCCGTGGAAGACCGGATCTCCCTCGCACCGGAGTTGAACTTGGCTATGGCGTCCCTGTTCTCTCTGATCTGGTCGTCGGTTGCCCGTCTGAACTCAGTGAGGCCTGCGTTGAGCCTCTGCTGACCATCCTCCAACATCTTGCGGGCTTCTGAATGCATCTCTTTAGACATCTTGCCCACTGACGATTGGAACTCCTTGACGCTCTTCGTCATCTCCTTGATTCCCTCTTCCCTGATGCTTCTGCCAGCCTTTTGAAGCTCTCTGGACTTGTTATCGATGGCTGCGGCCTTGGCCATCACTCCCCTTTTGCCCACACTTGGCTGCCCCTCTTTGGGTTTTGGCTTCTCGGCAGCTATGGTCTGTTTAGGGGTGGCTTCTTTGGAGCCCTCCTGTGCTGCAGGCTGTGACATCTCTTTCTGCTTCTTTGCTGCTTCCAGGATGGCCTCGGCCAGCTGGGCCTTGGGCCCGCCGAAGGTCTGGACGCCGTACTTCAGAGCCATCTCTTCCAGCTCTCTCCGGGTATGCTTGGTCACCAGCTCGTCGAAAGTCTCTTCCATGGCTCCTCCAAAAATAAGTTAGGGGAGACCTGCTGTTCAGGCAGGAACTCCTGGAGTGGCGCCAATGGCAGCCTGCTCGATCTTGGCCATCTCCTCAGAGTAGTGGAGGAAGGTGTCGACCGATGCCACGACGACTCTCGACTCGACCGTCAGGATCTCGATGCCAACGAGGCTGACCCTCGCCCAGACATCGACCACGATTCCCTTGTCGAGAATCCGATCAAGGACCTCGGCAAGGCTTGATGCGTCCGGTGTTGCTGTTACCATTCTCTTTCCCTCCTTTGTCTATCATCCTACGCTGGAACCTTCGGGGTTGCGCCAATGGCAGCCTGCTCGATCTTGGCCATC
Source organism: Methanosaeta sp. PtaB.Bin018 (assembly GCA_002067755.1). GTDB lineage: Archaea > Halobacteriota > Methanosarcinia > Methanotrichales > Methanotrichaceae > Methanothrix. The sequence goes on along the minus strand of MVQH01000060.1, from coordinate 29,162 downwards.
TCCTCAGAGTAGTGGAGGAAGGTGTCGACCGATGCCACGACGACCCTTGACTCGACCGTCAGGATCTCGATGCCAACGAGGCTGACCCTCGCCCAGACATCGACCACGATTCCCTTGTCGAGAATCCGATCAAGGACCTCGGCAAGGCTTGATGCGTCCGGTGTTGCTGTTACCATTCTCTTTCCCTCCTTTGTCTATCATCCTACGCTGGAACCTTCGGGGTTGCGCCAATGGCAGCCTGCTCGATCTTGGCCATCTCCTCAGAGTAGTGGAGGAAGGTGTCGACCGATGCCACGACGACCCTTGACTCGACCGTCAGGATCTCGATGCCAACGAGGCTGACCCTCGCCCAGACATCGACCACAATTCCCTTGTCGAGAATCCGATCAAGGACCTCGGCAAGGCTTGATGCGTCCGGTGTTGCTGTTACCATCACATTTCACCTCCTGAAACCTGTTTCCTGAGATCTCGAGGAATATGATTCTCCAGAGAGCGCCTGGAATCGTGCATTTGCTTTTCATTGAACTCCTTGCAAAGATCGACAACCTTCGCTATATAGCGTCAATGCAAGGTCCCTCCTGCCTGATTGAATATGATTATGTTAAATACGATTATTTTTAACTTTAATTATTTTAATTTATTACTATCTTTAATTTATTACTATTTTTAGATTTAACGTCTCGGAACTTATTACAAATTTTTATTGGCAATTTTACTGGGTTTATTGTTCATCTTGTGCTTGACTTCCCCTTTCAACTGTACCAAAGGACAAAGCGGGCAGATAGAGGAGGCCGCCCATGCTGCCCGCCCAGATCCCTGTGTGTCTGACACCACCGACTTCAGATCTTCGACTTACTCTTCCCGGTACGATCTCCCAAGAACTCCATCGCACCACATGCCAATTGCATCTTTTAGCTAAAATAACCTTTCATTTTTCGAATATAATTTCAAATGTAGTTTTGGATTTTGTTTCGAAATTTGAGGTTTAGTAAGGATTAAGTGCTATGAAAATAAGATTAAGTAATTATTCTAAGTAGGTACTTATTATAAGTAGCAGTAATTCGAAACCATCAAAGTGAAGGGTAGACATGAGGCTTCTCGTGGTGGATGATGCACCGTGCATGCTCAAGGCGTTCAGAGATATTCTGGAAGCAAGCGAATACGAAGTCTTCGAGGCCACCAACGGAGAAGAAGCGCTGGCCGTATATTCAGAGGTGAAGCCAGACATAGTCCTCATGGATATACTGATGCCCAAGCTCGATGGAGTTACAGCGACCAAGAAGATCCTTGAGCGAGATCCTTCGGCGAAGATCATCGTCGTATCCGCCATGGGAAAGAGCGGCCTGGAAAAGGAGTGCATGGAGGCTGGAGTCAAGGATTTCATCCTGAAACCCTTCAAGATCCAAGAGCTGCTTGCCTCTATTAAATCTCTGGCGAGAGGGTAGCAATATGAGCGACAAAACCATGATGGGAATCGAGGCAGTCAGGGGCTATCAGGAAGACATCATAGAGGCGATACCTAGCACTATCATAGTCGTCAACAGGAACTTAGAGATTCTTTACGCGAACAGGAACTATTATGTGAAGTCGGGCAAGAGAGATCGGAACGTCATTGGCGAGCGGCTCTCCCGGGCTTTTCCGCAGATGCTGATAGAGAAGACCAGGATCGATGATAAGATCAGAGAGGTTTTCCTGAGGGGCGAGCCCTTTGATGGCGATCAGCTCAGGTATCCTGGAGGCATGTTCTACTTCTATAAAATATACCCTCTGAAGGAGGGTGGAGAGGCCATCAGCAAGGTGGTGATCTTCATGGAGAACATCACAGAGCTCACAAGGCTCGAAGAGGAGCTGAGGGAATCATATGTCAAGCTGGAGAATGCCTATGAGGACCTCAAGGAGAACGACAAGGTGAAGTCGGAGTTCATATCCACAGCGTCACACGAGCTGCGGACTCCCCTTACAGTGATAAACAGCTACATCGAGATGTTCGAGGAAGGAATGCTCGGAGATCTGAACGAGGCCCAGCGCGAAAAGATCCAAATCATTCGCTCTCAGACGGATCACATGATAAGGCTGGTCGAGGATATGCTTGACGCCTCGAGGCTTGAGTCAAAGAAGTTCAAAGCCAATAAGAGCCCCATGAGACTTGAGGAGATCGCAAGAAACGCACTCGATGAATTGAGCAGGCTGGCAGGGCTAAAGGAGCACACCATGTCCCTGAAGATAAATGGGTCCCTCCCTGAAATCGGAGGAGATGAGAGGCGGATCAAGCAGGTCTTCAATAACCTTCTGACGAACGCCATCAAGTACACCCCAGAGAAGGGGGTGATCGATGTGACCATAGAAGATGAACCCATGCAGGTGAAGGTCTCCATAACAGATAACGGCATCGGGATAGCAAAGAAAGATCAGGAGAAGATCTTCCAGAAGTTCTTCACTGGAAGCGGAAGCTCTCTGACCAGGGAGTCAGGGAGGATGGGCCTTGGTCTCGCCATAGCAAAAGGCATAGTGGAGGCTCACAACGGCCACATCTGGGTGGAGAGCATGCCGGGTGAGGGAAGCACCTTCACCTTCACGTTGCCCAAATATGATTGGAATTAAAGAGATCTTTCGCATTGCGAGAAGGACTCCAAGGGTCGTGCCTGCCACAGAGCCGCTCAACCACGTAATCCGTCGTGATCTCATGAGGGGATCGAGTTACCTCGTGAAGGAGCAGAGGGCGGAGTTGTGCTTTGAGATCTTTGTCTCTCTTGTCAAAGGAAGATGCACGAACTGTCAACACCTCGATGCCTTTCCCTGTGAGAGCATAGGCTGTGAGAGATGCACGTTGCCATGTACCTGCAAAGAATGCAAGAACTTCAGAGCACAGGGACTCTGTTTCACGATAAACTCACCCATGGAGGTAAGATTGCGGTATGCTCTTCAGACAACCCTCATATTTTGGATAAGCAGCCACGGCCCTGAGAACGTAAGCCCGACGAACTTGGAGATGATCGCGAACATCATAAGCAAGTTTCTGAAAAAGAGCAGAAACCCTGTGGTTCTTTTAGACGGAATAGAGCATATGATACTATCTAATGGCTCTGTCCCTGTTTTGAGGTTCCTTCGCGATGTCGAAGAGAAAATCACCATGTACAACGCGATATTCATCTTGCCCATTAACCCGAAAGCTGTGGGAGAAAAAGAGCTTGCTCTGATGGAGAGGACCATGAAAGAGATAGACGCGAAGGATGAAGAATACGAATGGTTGAACGGAGGTGTAAATACAGAGGACGAATTTAATATGTTTATGCAAAGAGTAGCCTAACGAGGGATTGCGTTCACTAAAAAATCCATGGAGTGTGTGTTTTGTGCCCGAGGAATCGTTATTCATCCAGAAGGATATTGATGTAGAAAAGCATGGTTCAGATAATCCCTTTATTCATGAATATATGGACTATGTCGATAAAATAGTTAGAATAAATAGAGATGTATTTATACTATCCTTGCTCCAAGAGAGAGAGGCGTGTGGCTATGAATTGATAAAAAAAATCTTTTTGAAGTGGGATGTTCTTCTCAGCCAGGGAACTGTGTATCCCGTCTTGTATTCTTTTGAGGACGAAGGTACACTTCGCGCAGAATATGGTAGAGGAGATATGAGAACCAAGATATACTCTCTAACCCCCGTGGGCCGGAAAGTTGCGCAGAAGAAGGTAGAGGATTTCATCAAGGCAATGGAATATATACACTACCGGATGAAAAGGTGATGGCTATGTTCAGGGAGGCCATCGACGGTCTTGAAAATCTCCTGGATAGCGAGATTCCTAAGGGCTCAGTCATAGTGGTGACTGGAGCTGAGGGCACTCTGAAGTCTGGCCTTGTGTTCAGGCTGGTCTCAAGCGCCTTGGCTGCCAGCGGCGAACATGGTCTCTATATGACGTTGGATCAGAGCAAGGAGAGTCATCTCCAGAACATGGAAAGCCTAGGTCTGGAAAAGAATGAATCGCTTCACATCTTTGATTATCATGATATGCGAAGGGAATGGAAGAATGGCGAACTTGACATGATTAGAATAAATGAGGAGATCATCGATTTCTACAAAGAGAAGTACGACAACTTGACTCTCTTTGCCCTGGACTCTCTCGAATCCCTTTACTCTCTGTCGGAGAAGGCTCCTATGAGGAAAAACATATACCAATTCTTCTCGAAGCTTAGAGACGATGGTTTGACATCTTTTCTGATCAGAGAAGCCCCTCGCTCTGAGATCCTCGTGAATCGGATACGCCACGAGCATTTTCTCGCAGACGGCGTGATCGAGCTGGGAGTTATCGAGGGCAAAGGTGGCATCAAGAGATACATCCAGATCACCAAGATGCGAGCAACAAAACACGCCCTAGATAAACACCAGCTTATGGTCGACGAGGATGGGCTTCATATATTAGGACCGATATATGGATAAAATAAAAAATCATTTTATATATTCTACGCCCTATTTATAGAAAAGCAGGCAGAAGACCCCCTTCGGGGATGAATGCCACACGATCCTCAGTCACTTTCGCTTCGCGACAGCCAACTATACATGTCATTGAACCAATCTCCTTACAGGCGTTAACCTTCAGACTCGCTTGGTCGGGAGTACAAGTCAGTTGTCTGTATCATGTGCCCCGTAAAGTCGAACTTGGATTGAGCAACAACGTAGTCTGGCACAGACTGTGTCGTGCTGCGGCTACGTCGACAGCAGCCTCGATGTAATCGAGGCATATTCAAGCCTGTGGAGAACCAAAGGTGCTCGATGAAGCTGGAAGCCCTGCTCCTTCAGGGGCATTGGGTGGAAGTCACAAATCCCATATAGTATTCAGTCGACCAGATACATCTCCGCCACTTCGCTACCTTGGTATTTTTCTGATAGCGTTTACCTCTCATCTGAATGCTTCTTTCTTTTCGCCTTCACCGAGAGGTAATGGACTTGTGGCCTCAATCTCTTAAGCTGGATCTCGACAGCCAGCTTCTTGTTATACCAGGCCCTTATGAATAGGGGTTCGATCTCGATGGCTTTGCCATAGCATTCGATGGCTTCTTTATACCTTCCCAGCTTGTAAAGAGCATTTCCCTTGGTGTTCCAAGCTAGTGCATTGTTGGGATTCAGGGCGAGAGATTTCTCGCTCCACTGCAGGGATGCACCATATAATCCTTGGAGATATAATATGTCGGCCTTTGCACATCTGGCCTCCCAGCTCTCCGGATTGCTCTCGAGCTCCTTTTCCACTACCATCATGGCGCCATCCAGCCCATCTACGGACAAGAGACGTACTGCCTTTTTAAGAGCGTCGTTGCCTCTCTCGTCTCCACAAGCCTCTATCATATGAATTCTAACCTCATATTCTCGAAATACCAATTTAGGTTTTTATGAGCATAGTGATTTGAGAATGATTTGCCATGGGATGCTTTCCCTATTAACGAAATGGTTCAATTGATCTTCAATAATTCTTCATTGGCGACTATTCCACACTGTCTCTAACCGAACAGAGGATAATTCGGTTGTCGATGGTACCTCCTCTCCGGCTAATAGGCACCTTACGAGTCTTTGATATAAATAGACGACTCTGAAAAGCGGACGTGTTCAAGACGGTCCTGCTAGGTCATGCTCCGAAAATGGGTTGGAGTTTTTGGAGCACGCTTATGTATGACGATTTTGCGGCATTGTCCGAGTGATGCTATCCTGTGGAAAGCGATATCCAATAGGGATGAATTCGAAGTCGGTCCCAAATTCCAACCTATAATCGGTTCACAACCAGACCTCACAAACCCTAAAAAAAGCCAGGACATTCTCAGAAAAGGCTCTCCAGGTCCTCCTTTTTTACGAGATACTCTTCTACCATGTGATGCGGATGATATCGCATCTTTGCCTCCCTAATTCCTTCCACGCCCATGTCGCTCTCACGGTTGATGAAGGTATACTGTTTTGCCAGTATTTTCGCAGTCTCTGCATTGATCGCCCTATAGATCCCCTTGCAGTTCGGAAGGCCTTTTTCGAAATGCACCACTGCGGTATCCTTGTTGAGGCCCTCAAAGAGAGACAGGGCTCCAATCTTGCCCTCGGTCCTGATGACAAGGCCTGATAATTTCAGATCAGCAAAGTGAGATATGGCAAAGGTCAGTGCATCTTTTTCATGAGCGAGCATGGGGTCGGAATCGCAGTCTTTCCAGTCGCACCACAGATCCAGGAATTCTAAAATCTCGTCAACATGATCGCAGTCTACCTTTTCGACATGTGGCGAGCACATCTTCTGAAATTTGTTCAATTGATGTCTGATGGTAAGGTATTTTTTGCCTGGCAACTCAGCCAGATCGCTGGCAAGATAGACGTAATCAAAGTACTTTCTCTCCGGATAGAGCCTTAGGTTGGGATAGCGTCCTGATATCCAGTTCTTTGCATCATGACCGAAGATGACCAACGGATGACCATCTTTGCTTCTGAGAGCGATCCTCATGACATCCACGAGCAGATCTGTGTCTTGAGGCCCAATAGGCACTCGGTAGCGCGTCATGCCTTCGATGGTGCTTGAGAGCACTATGTTATCATCGACCAAGGCGAATCTGTAGTGAGCATAATGGTTCCAGCAGACCATGTTAGTAAAGGTATTATCGCTATGAACTTGCGGGTAGCGCTCGTAGTGCCTGGCGAAGAGATCTCTGTCTCTCATGGAAACATCCTTAAAATCAGAGATGTTCAGCATCATCTTCCCTCCCAGAAAAGAGCATGGGCACATGCCCAACCATGGGAGCAAAACCAAAAGATCCAAAAAAACCGCAAATTTCTGGCTCTGCGTTCAGGCCCATCCAGGAGATCGGACATGGCAGACTTGCATTAAGTAGTGCCGACAAAATCATTTTGCCCAACGCCCATATTGCTCCGGTCTTTTTAGAAATAGAGGGCAACCAGCACCCTCAACTTTACCGATGATTTAACGCCCGGACCGGGATTCGAACCCGGGTCGAAAGCTCGACAGGCTTTCATGATAGGCCACTACACCATCCGGACTTATAGCAGATCCCGCCTCCCAGATTCGAACCGGGGACATCGCGGTGACTGCGCGTAAAGCACCATTGTGGTGCGAGACATACTACAGCCGCGCACTCTACCAGGCTGAGTTAAGGCGGGCCTCTCGCTACCAGGTTATTCCTTGTACTTAGACCTTTCGAGCCTGAGGCCCGCAAAAATCCTTTATCCCATGATCGTCTCAAAGGCAAAAGTGTGTGATTCGATGCTAATTGGAATTATGTCAGATGCTCACGACAGCATTCAGGGCGTCAAAGATGCCCTGCAAGCATTTTCTAACAAAGGCGCAAAGCTCGTGCTATTTGCTGGAGACATGATCGGCTCGGGCAACTGCTACACCTTCGAGGGCTGCGGCATGCCCATCAAGCTGGTTTACGGAAACAATGATGGCGATCGTTTGGGCCTGTACCGCGACTTCGCTCGCGTAGGAGGCGAGTACCTGGGCGACTTCGGTGAGATCGAGGCAGACGGCCTGAAGATCGCCATGCTTCACGGAACTGAGGAGCCACTTGTGCAGGCCGTTGTAGCCTCACAGCTCTACGATGTCGTGGTCAGAGGTCACAATCACCGCTGGGAAGTGACGAGGCATGGCAAAACGCTTCTCATAAATCCTGGCGAGATCTGGGGGAACTTCACAGGCCTGCGCAGTGCGGCCATCCTGGACACCTCCAGCCTGAATGTAGAGATGATCGAGCTTGGCAGGCTCAAGACATTTCGGGAGATCCTGAACCAATGACGAGCGGAGTGCGGATCGAGCCGCTCGGGATTTATCTATTGGTAGAGCAGTCAGGCGATGAGATCGTGCGGATCTCCTTCTCGGCTGTTCCGCCAGATGAGCCATCGGATTTGGCCAGGAGCATTGTGGATTATCTGCTGGGAGATGCGCCTTGCCCTGATGTATTGCTGAGAATCTCTGGCATCACAGATTTTCAAAAGAAGGTCTTTGCAGTCGTGCGGGAAATCCCGCGCGGCCGGACGATGACTTATGGAGATGTCGCTTTGCTGGCAGGCAAGCCGGGAGCTGCGCGTGCTGTGGGTCGAGCTATGGCCCTCAATCCCTTTGCCATCCTCGTGCCCTGCCACCGAGTTGTCTCGCGGGATGGTTTGGGTGGCTTTGCCTGGGGCCTCGAGCTCAAGGAGAAGCTTCTTTCTCTGGAGCGCATTCAGACGTGAGCCTGCAGGCTTGCTCGTGTGCTTAGACGGCAGGGTTCGAGAAGCTTATCCTCAGATTTTGTCTGAGTGGTTTGTGGCCTGGCTGAGGTTTATGGTCAGCTCTCCGATGTTCATGATGTAGTCCAACATGCGCTCCAGGCTGCTGGCTATGACCAGCCTGACCAACATCTCCGAACTGTCTTTGGTTATAGATGATTTCGCAATACCCTGGGCACGCCTCTGCATTTCGCTTATTTTGTCTATCAGCTCATTGGCTTTATCGGAGTTGGTCTGCAGCAGATTGGATATCGACTCATCTATCAGGGTGCAAAGCAGGGCCTCCATGCTGGAAAGCTCTTCTCTCATATCCTCTGGCAAGGTGTAGTTACACCGACTTGCGATCTCAGCAATTTTATGAGCATGGTCTGCGATCCTCTCCAGGTTCGATGCAGCATGCATATAGTTGAATGCAATAATGGGATTCAAAGTCTCTTGTTTTACAGAGCCCGATCGCAGGATCTCTGTGAACTGGCGGGATATCAGGAGGTATAGCCTGTCCACGTCGTTGTCCCTCAATATCACATCCATTGCCAGCTCTTCATTGTTGTTTAATAGAGCCGTCAGTGCATCTTGGATCATGGATTTTACCACAGTCTTGATCCGCCTCAAAGCCCTCTCCGACTGGAGTTCCTCTGAGCTGAGCAGATCCTGAATGACTACCTTGTTTATGGTCTCCTCCAGGATCTCAGGCCCGATCAGTTTGTTCACTATCTGGTGCAGGTCCTTCTTCTGGGCCGATGACATATGACTGGATGTTACCTCTATGGTCCTGTATCCGCTAACGTAGCACCCTATGATATCTCTGATCAAATGCTCTCCTGATTTATTCCCGATGTCCAGCTTCGCTCGCAGATCGCGTTCGGACCGATCGGTGGAGAGCGTCAGGGCACCGTTGTCGCCTTGATTTATGTAAATTATCGAGCCTGCCTGCACGCCATTCTTCGTGGCCCAATTCTTTGGCAGAGAGACTATAAATGTGGATTTGCCGGTCCTCTGTACTTTTCTTGTGTCCATAAGCACCTTAATTGAGATGTTCTCTTCTCCCTTCAACCATATAGACTATGGCCTCGCAAATATTGCATATGTGATCTCCAATCCGCTCCAGATGCCTGTTCACCATGAGCAGCGATGTCCCTTCGTTTATCACCTCGGGCCTCTCGATTATTATCTTCAATATCTTATCCCTTGCTTTAACATATAGCCCATCTATCTCGTAGTCCCACTTGGTAACCTGCCTTGCCAGATCAGCATCGCCATTTGCCAGAGCCTCCATCGTTTGAGCTAACATCTTCCTGTCTACCTCTGCCATTTTGGGTATGTACTCCAGCTTCGTTATCTGGATCTTGTCCTTTGATTGGGCAGTCACTCTGGCCACGTCCACCGCCAGGTCGCTTATCCTCTCCAGGTCTATGGCTATCTTAAGAATTCCGATGACCCTCCTCAGGTCTTTTGCCATGGGCTGTTGCAGTGCCAGAAGCTCCATGCAGAGGTCCTCTATCCTCTGGCTCTGATCGTCCACGCTCTGATCATTTTTGATGACCTCTTTGGCTAAGTCGACGTTCGACTCACTCAAGGCGGCAACCGATTTGCCTATTGCAGAGCTCGCCTGGTTTGCAAGGTCCCGTGTTTGATCCACTAGATCGTCCAACTTTCTGTGGTACCTCTCTCTGTACGGGCTCATCTTCCATCCCCTCCATGAAACTCTTACCCGAATCTCCCTGTGATATAATCTTCAGTGCTCTTCATCTGTGGCATCTCAAAGATGCGCTTCGTCTCCCCTACCTCTATCAGCTCTCCAAGCAAGAAAAATGCAGTAAACGATGAGACCCTGGCAGCTTGCTGCATGTTGTGTGTCACTATCACCTGAGTGTAGTTATCCTTAAGCGTCTCCATGAGGCTCTCTATCTTGCCGGTGGATATTGGGTCAAGAGCGCTGCATGGCTCGTCAAATAAGATCACATCCGGCCTCATGGCCAGGGTCCTGGCTATGCACAGCCTCTGCTGCTGACCACCTGAAAGTCCTAACGCCGGATGGTCCAGCCTATCACTCACCTCCTCCCAGAGGGCGGCATCCTTCAGACTGCGCTCCACTATCTTATCGACATTTTTCATGCCGTGTATCCGTGGACCATAGGCGACATTGTCGTAGATGGACATGGGGAATGGATTTGGCTTTTGAAAGACCATGCCTATTCTTTTTCGCAATTCGACAACATCAACATTTTTTTCATAAATATTATTATTATCATAAAATACTTCTCCCTCGATCCTGATCTTATCCACCAGATCGTTCATCCTGTTCAGGCAGCGGATAAATGTGGATTTGCCACAGCCCGACGGGCCGATGAGCGCAGTTATCTTCTTCTCAGGAATCTCCAGCGATATGTTCTTGAGAGCTTGCTTCTCCCCGTACCATAGGCTCAAGTTTTTAGAGACGATCTTCGAGGTCACCACGAATCCCTTTCTTCACGGCAGTGGTCGTGGAACTATATAGTTCTTCCTCTATACTATATATGCGGATCCACATTCAAATGTGAGGCAACAGTCGTGCGAATTCTTTATATAGAACTTCAAACTGGTATTAGGAAAAAAGTCGGGGAGGACTAAGGTTTGGCTGGTTTGAGTGGCGTACCAGTAATAATACTGAAAGAAGGAAGCAAGCGAGAGACAGGTAAGGATGCGCAGCGCAAGAACATCTTGGCGGCCAAGGCGATAGCCGAGGCAGTCCGTACCACCCTTGGACCGAAAGGGATGGATAAAATGCTCATCGATAGCAGTGGAGATGCTACTGTTACCAACGACGGCGCTACCATCCTCAGAGAGATGGACATAGAGCATCCTGTGGCAAAGATGATAGTAGAGGTGGCCAGGGCCCAGGATGACGAGATTGGAGACGGCACTACCACGGCTGTGATAATTGCCGGCGAGTTGCTAAAAAAGGCAGAGGCTCTCCTAGATCAGGACGTTCATCCCACGGTCATAGTTTCAGGATATAAGCTGGCTCAGTCCAGGGCTCAAAGCGTGCTGAAGGATATGGCAATAGACGTCTCTGGCGACCAGGCGATGCTTCTGAAGATAGCCCAGACGGCCATGCGAGGAAAGGGCATTGAGATCGCTATGGACAAGCTGGCCCAGATCTCCGTAGATGCCGCATTGGCAGTATCAGGCTCGCAAGGAAAGGACATCGAGGAGTTCGTCAAGGCCGTCAAGATCCCAGGTGGCAGGATCGAGGACTCGTTCATAAACTATGGAATCGTTGTAGAAAAGGAGAGGACCAGCCCCGAGATGCCGAAAAAAGTCGAGAACGCCAGGATCTTGCTGCTTGAAGGCACATTAGAGCTCAAGAAGCTGGACACAGATGCCAAGATCACCATAACCGAGGCCAAGAACCTCGCCACTTTCAAGGAGGGCGAGGAGAACATCATCAAGAGCCAGGTAGATGCGATAGTTGCAGCTGGTGCCAATGTGGTATTCTGCGAGAAGGGCATCGGCGTCACTGCACAAAATTATCTGTCCAGGAATGGAATTCTGGCTGCCCGCAGGGTCAAAAGAGAGGATCTCAAGATGCTGGCACTGGCCACTGGCGCAAGGCTGGTGGGCGATGTGATGCAGGTTGCGCCACAGGACCTGGGATCCGCAGCCGTAGTGGAAGAGCGCAAGGTCGGCAAGGACAAGCACATGATCTTCGTGGAGGGCTGCGAGAAGGCCAAGGCGGTCTCCATCATATTGCATGGCGTCTCTGAGCAGTTCCTGGATGAGATGGAGCGCGCCCTGGACGATGCGCTCAACGTGGTCTTGGATGTCATTCGCTCAGGAAAGATAGTTCCAGGCGGCGGCGCACCTGAGATCAGAGTGGCTGAGAATCTGAGACAGTACGCCTCTGCCCTGGAAGGGAGAGAGCAACTGGCCATTCGTGCCTTTGCCGAAGCCGTTGAGGCAATTCCTCTGACTTTGGCCGAGAACGCAGGCTTCGATCCTGTGGACTCTCTCGCAGGCCTGCGTGCCAAGCATGGTCAGGGCAAGATGAATTTCGGCCTGAACATAAATACAGGCGAGCCCGATGATATGCTCGTGCAGGGCATAGTAGAGCCCCTGAAGGTAAAGATTCAGGCGATCAAATCAGCAGCAGAAGCTGCTACCATGGTTCTTCGCGTGGACGATGTCATCTCGGCCAAGAGGGAAGAGATGATGAAGCCCAAGCCAGGCCAAAGCCCGCACGACTACACAATGCCTCAGATGCCAATGCCTCATTACTAAAAACTGTCAGGATGCCCGGCAAAATCCAGCCGGACAGTCCTCCTTTCCAATTTCAAATACGATCAATCGTGTGGGTGGAGCTTATGGCTGAAGATGCAGATGTGGTTTCAAAAGAGAATCAAAATGAGCCTTCGGAGGCAAAGTCCGAGCTAGAGGTGCTCAAAGAGCAGATCTTGCAAGCTCAGAGTCTGGCGGAAGAGCGCCTCGAGTCTCTGAAGCGGTGCAGGGCAGATCTTGATAACTTGATGAAGAGATCTGCTCGGGAGAAGGAGGAGATTGTGAAATACGCTTCTGAGAAGCTCGTCTGCAAGCTTCTCCCAGTGCTCGACAGCCTCGACCAAGCAGCAAAACACGACGAAGGGACCCGGGTGCTATACCAGCAGCTTCTCGATATACTTAAAACTGAAGGGCTGGTGCCAATGGATGAGATCGGCAAGAAGTTCGATCCCTACAGGCATGAGGCATTATGCTCCATAAAGTCGGAGAGCCTGGAGGAGGGCACAGTGGCGGAAGTGATTCAAAAGGGATATCTCTTCAACTCTCACGTCATTCGTTTCTGCAAAGTGGCAGTGGCAAAGCGGTGATGATAAGTTTAAATATTTACGAAGTATTGATAACTTTCAATTTCAGGAGATGAGATCTTGTCTAAAATTATCGGCATTGACCTTGGAACCAGCAACTCGGCAGCAGCTGCCCTTATCGGAGGTAGGCCATCTATCATTCCCAGTGCTGAAGGAACAAGCCTTGGCGGAAAGGCCTTTCCATCATACGTGGCCTATACCAAGGACGGACAGGTTCTGGTAGGCGAGCCTGCCAAGAGGCAGGCAGTCACCAACCCAGAAGGAACCATCACAGGCATCAAGAGGAAGATGGGCACCGACTACAAGGTCAAAGTATATGGAAAGGAATATACTCCTGAGGAGGTGTCCGCACAGATTCTGCGCAAGATCAAGACGGATGCAGAGACGTATCTGGCCGACACAGTGGATAAAGCTGTGATAACAGTCCCCGCCTACTTCAACGACAACCAGAGACAAGCGACGAAGGATGCAGGTACAATTGCCGGACTTGAGGTAGTCAGGATCATCAATGAGCCTACTGCAGCAGCCCTCGCATTTGGGCTGGACAAGGCAGGCGAGCACAAGATCATGGTCTTTGATCTGGGCGGCGGCACACTGGATGTCACCATCATGGAGATCGGTGAGGGAGTCTTTGAGGTACGCTCGACGTCAGGGGACACGCAGCTTGGCGGCAGGGACATGGACGAGCGGCTGATGGATTACGTCCTGGAGAGGTTCAAGCAGGAGTCTGGGGTCGATTTGCGCCGGGATTCCATGGCCATGCAGCGCCTGAGGGAGGCTGTGGAGGTGGCCAAGATAGAGCTTTCATCAGTTTTGCAGACAAACCTCAACCTTCCTTACATCACTGCAGACGCAAGTGGTCCCAAGCACCTGAGCATGACACTGACGCGGGCCAAGCTGGAAGAGCTTATTCACGATGTTCTGGAGCGCTGCCGCGGCCCCATGATCCAGGCGCTAAAAGACTCGAAGCTTGAGAAATCAGACATAGGCAAGATCATTCTGGTTGGCGGACCTACGAGGATGCCAGCTGTTCAGGAGTTCGTGAAGAGCTTCATGGGCAAGGACATCGAGCGCGGCGTGGACCCAATGGAGTGCGTGGCCATGGGCGCTGCGATTCAGGCCGGAGTTCTTGGCGGCGAGGTCAAAGACCTGCTATTGCTGGACGTCACCCCTCTGTCCCTTGGCATTGAGACCCTGGGGGGCGTTACGACGAGATTGATCGAGAGGAATACCACAATTCCCACACGCAAGAGCCAGGTCTTCACCACCGCAGCAGACAACCAGACCAGCGTCGAGGTCAATGTCCTGCAGGGCGAGAGGCCAATGGCCAAAGATAACGTATCCCTTGGAAGGTTCACTTTGGTTGGCATTCCGCCCGCTCCACGTGGCATTCCTCAGATCGAGGTCACATTCGATATCGATGCAAACGGCATCATCCATGTATCGGCCAAGGATCTGGCCACAAAGAAGGAGCAGAGGATCACCATCACCGCTCCGCACAAGCTCAGCCAGGAGGAGATCAACGCCAAGATCAAGGATGCGGAGCGCTTCGCTGCTGAAGATCTGAAGAGGAAAGAGGAGATCGAGGTCAAGAACGCAGCAGACTCGCTGATCTATGCCTCTGAGAAGATGCTAAAAGAAGCAGGCGATGTTGCCACAAAGGACCAGAAGGAGAAGATCGAGAAGGCAATTGCAGATCTGAAGAACGCCCAAGCAGGCGGCGAGATCTCCGAGATCAAAGCCAAGACTGAGGCACTGCAAAACTCCATCTACGAGCTCTCAAGCGCCATGTATCAGAAGGCGGCACAGCAACAGCAATCTTCGCAGCAGGGCTCAGGCCAGCAGCAGGACCAGGCGTCCGGGCAATCAGGTCCCACAGTAGATGCTGACTATGAAGTAGTAAACGATAAGAAGTAAGCCTGAGAAATAGACGGGAAAAACTGGGAAAAGAGGACCTGGATAGCGCATGCCGGATAAAAAGGACTACTACGAGGTGCTTGGGGTCACCAAAGATGCTAGCGAGAAGGACATCAAAAGCGCCTATCGCAAGCTCGCCATGAAGTACCATCCAGACAGATCGGATGCATCCGATGCAGAGGAGAGGTTCAAGGAGATCTCAGAGGCGTATGCAGTCCTCTCCGATCCGGAAAAGCGCCAGAAGTACGACCAGTTCGGTCACGCAGGGATCAGCGGCCAGTACTCTCAGGAGGACATCTTCCGCGGAGTGAACTTCGAGGACCTGCTGCGTGGATTTGGCTTCGGCGGTGGCGAGAGCATCTTCGACATGTTCTTCGGTGGCAGCCGGGGCCGAGGCCCTGCGCGTGGCCGCGACCTGCGCTATGATGTCAACTTGACCCTTGAGCAGGCAGCCTCAGGCCTTGAGATGACCATCGACGTTCCAAGAACCGAAACATGTTCAACATGTTCTGGAAGCGGGGCAAAGCCCGGCACCAGTCCTGTGGTATGCAGCGCCTGCCGAGGAACTGGCCAGATGACTCGGGCCCAGAACACTCCTTTTGGCCAGATCGTCGCCTCCACCACGTGCAATAAGTGCAAAGGTCGTGGCCAGATCATAACGAGCCCTTGTAGCGATTGCGCCGGAACGGGAAGGGCGCGTAAAACGCGCAAGATCAACATCAAAATACCTGCTGGAGTGGAGGATGGGCAGCACCTGAAACTTCGCGGCCAGGGAGACGCAGCGAGCATGGGTGGCGAGGCGGGCGACCTGTATGTGGTCATCAACGTCATGCCGCATCCAAGGTTCCAGCGCCAGGATAGCGACCTCTTCATCGAGATGCCCATCAGCATCACCCAGGCGGCCCTGGGCGCAGAGTTGGAGGTTCCGACCTTGAATGGCCGAGCCAGGATCAGGGTGCCTGCGGGCACGCAGACGGGCTCAGTCTTCCGGCTGAGAGGAAAGGGCATGCCCAGACTTCAGGGCCTGGGGTCTGGTGACCTGCACGTAAAGGTCAGGGTCAAGACGCCTTCTGCCCTGACTGAGCGGCAAAGACAGCTTATGGAAGCGCTCGCAGCAGAGTTCGGCGAGAAGAAGAGGCCTTCGAGCGAGAAGGAGAAGAGCATCATAGACAAGATCGTCGATGAGGTCAAGAGTGCAGTTCAGTGATGACCCTGTGCTCTCCTTCGCTGTCGTGCACTACGCACAATCCCCTCTTTCCAGGCCTGCCTCGCTCGAAGTCCTCGTATCTTTCCAGAAGGGCTATGGCCTCACGAATCTCGATGATGCACCTCCTTTTCAATAGCGCAGCGATCTTCCAAGCCTCGCCAGGCCGAATCTTCCTGCCCAGTCCCCGGCACTCTGAGCACCTTAAGGCTCCACTGTCCAGATAAAAGGGATAGGTGCTGCAGAGCAGCGGCCTTGACCCGTAGATCTTGCAGTTACATTTTGCATAAAATTTGCAAGAGCCATCCTCTCTCTTTAGTCGCCACTCCAGCGTATGAAAGATGCCTTCGCTGTCCCACTCGCCTTCCTGTGGTGGCTCGACCACATCGCTCCAGTCCATGGCCGTAGCTCCTAGAATGCGTCTGATCTCAAAGGGAAAGACAACCACGCTGTTGTCCTCACCGGTGCAGCAATCCCCGCAGCGCAGGCATTGAAAGCCTATCTCTTGAATCTGTGCGGCGAGCCTCTCGGTCGAAAGCCCTCTTGCTGCCCGCAGATCATCGCGCAGCTTGGCGAGCAGCACCTCTGTCGAATCTTTTCGTCTCATCTCTTGCACACTGCGATGAAGTTGTCGAGGAGTTCCTGTCCGTGCTCTGTATGAACCACTTCTGGATGCCACTGCACGCCATACAGAGGCCTGGTGAGATGTTTCATGGCCTCGATCTCGCAGACATCTGATCGTGCAAGGACTTCGAACCCCGGGGGCAGCTGGACTACCTGATCCATGTGAGAGGCCCACGTCTTGAATTTCGGTGGGAGCCCCTTCAGGATGTCATTTTCTTTGACGATCTCAACGTCTACCTCGGCATAGCCTCCGATGATTCCAGGCTTAACCGATCCTCCGAAGACAGTTCCCATCAGCTGCATGCCCAGGCAAATTCCCAGGATCGGTACATCCAGGTCTCGCAGATAATCTGCGCAGCGTCCGGCGCGCTCCAGAGTCGGCCCTCCGCCCAAGATCAGGCCATCGGCATCGATCTTCTCAGGAGGGGTCTGGTTGGAGATGAGATCGGTCTCAACCTTCTCCCTTATGCTCCTTCGGATGAGGTGGTTAAACTGTCCATAGTTGTTGACGACAAGTATTCGCATTGCACACCTTGATACTTGTTACGATGATATATTTTTTGGCTTGAAGGATTTGGCGATCTTATGATTTGCCGGACGGTGTGCACAGATTTATATGAAAATATAGCATAAGATAAGATCATGACAGATCATTTCAGAGGCACTCTTGTAGGGGAGGCGTTGGTAGGAGAGGGGCCAGAGATAGCGCATATCGACCTTGTGATCGGGTCCAGGGGAGGCCCAGTGGAGCAGGCGTTCGTGAATGCACTGGCTTCGCCTGCAGTTGGGCATACGCCCTTGCTGGCGGTCCTCGAGCCTAACCTGCCAGCGAAGCCGTACACTTTGATGGTGAACAAGGTTACCATCAAGCGCGCAGGCCAGGCGGTCCTCATTTTCGGACCAGCCCAGGCGGCCGTGGCCAAAGCTGTGATGGACTGCGTATCTGAGGGGACGCTTCCTGCAGAGATGGCTGATGATATCATGATAATAGTGTCCGTATTCATAGAGTGGGACGCGAAGGATAAGACGAAGGTCTACGATTACAACTATCAGGCCACCAAGCTTGCCATCGAGCGCGCTGTTGCTCGAAAGCCGACTGCGAAAGAGGTTCTGGCAGGAAAAGACTTGGCGAAGCATCCATTTGCATGAACAGGATGCCTGTGGATTCTTATCCACATAAGATCCACAGAAGGTTCACATGAGATCCGAACGGAGCCGATCGGTTGATGAGGACATCAATGTGAAAAAAAGCTTCTTAAATGCAGAGCATAGATCTCTATGCAAATGCATTTAGGAGCAAGTGGGATACGAAAGAATTGAGGAGTGAGGATATGCACGAAAAGAATCTGTTTCTCATCTTTTTGACAGTGTTGGTTTCAGGAATATTTTTGGCGTCGTTTGCCTCGGCGCAACCAAACCAAATGCCTGGGCAGATAGACCAGTCGTCGTTTGCCGGAGTTTCGGCAGCAGACGGCTCTAACCTGGCGCCGAGGATCTCAAACTTGACGCCCGACAAGCCTGGGCCGCAGGAGGCGGGCACCTCCATAAAATGGACTGTCGCTGCACGGGACTCGGATGATGATGTTCTGCTCTACATGTTCCGGCTGAATGGCCCCTCGACAGGAGGCAGATGGCGGACGGTGTCCGGATGGTCGCCAGAAAATGCTTGGGAATGGTATACATCCAATGAGGACATCGGAGATAACCAGATTGCAGCATGGGTTAGGGATGGCAAGCACGCCAATGCTGATGGCTTCGACGATCAGATGATACAGGATTATCAGATAACTCAGCCCGAGACTCAGGTTGTTGCAGGTCAAGGGGCATCTCAGGAGCAGAATTTTGTTCCTCCAGTAAACGTACCTGGACAGGAGGCTTTGCAATTGTCAGGGCAGCAGACAGCGTCCGATGTGACAGCTCCTGCAAACCAGCCACCTGTCATGATGGTCCTCACATCGAACCTGGAAAGCCCACAGGAGGCTGGAGCCGTCGTGACCTGGATGGCTCAGGCTACTGATATGGAAAATGATCCTCTTCAGTTCTTGTTCTCGATTGACGGTCAGAGTGTGACCGACTGGCAGGACAATCCCACCTGGACCTGGACCACAACTGCAAGTGACGTTGGATCCCACACGGTTGAAGTGAGAGTCAGGGATAATAGGCACACTGCAGATGGTGACGATTCCAGGACAGCGTCGTTCACAATAACAGCACCAAACCAGAAGCCTTCGATCGCAAGCCTGGTCTCAGACAAGGCAAGTCCTCAAGAAGCGGGGTCTGTCATAACCTGGACTGCCCAGGCCTCAGACCCTGAGGGCGATCCTATCGCCTACAGGTTCATCTTGAACGGCCAGCCTGTAACCGACTGGCAGCCTCAGAACCAGTTCGTCTGGACGAGCACAGACTCAAATGTCGGCGAGAACCAGCTGGAGGTCAGGATCCTGGACGGCAAGCATGCCGATCAGGAGAGCTTCGATGACAGCCGCACAGCGTCGTTCACAATAACAGCACCAAACCAGAAGCCTTCGATCGCAAGCCTGGTCTCGGACAAGGCAAGTCCTCAAGAAGCGGGGTCTGTCATAACCTGGACTGCCCAGGCCTCAGACCCTGAGGGCGATCCTATCGCCTACAGGTTCATCTTGAACGGCCAGCCTGTAACCGACTGGCAGCCTCAGAACCAGTTCGTCTGGACGAGCACAGACTCAAATGTCGGCGAGAACCAGCTGGAGGTCAGGATCCTGGACGGCAAGCATGCCGATCAGGAGAGCTTCGATGACAGCCGCACAGCGTCGTTCACAATAACAGCACCTGTGCAGCAGGTAGCGCCTGCCAAGCTGAACGAATCGCCTAGTCTGAGCGATCTCGTGGCAGACAAGGCCAGCCCCCAGAGTGCAGGAACTGTAGTGACCTGGACCGCAACCGCCTCCGATCCGGAAAACGATCCTATCGCCTACAGGTTCCTCTTGAATGGCACTCCTGTAACCGACTGGCAGACACAAAATCAATGGTCATGGACGGCCAATGAGGTTGGAGCCAGCCAGATCCAAGTGCAGGTGAAGGATGACAAGCACGACCTCCCCGAGGGTGCGGGCGGCAACATGAGCGCAGAGTTCATCATAACCGCACCGGAGGCAAAGGCAGCCGAGGAGAATGTGACTGCGCCAGCAGTCGTGCAGCCTGGCAATGTGACTTTGCCAAGCCCTGAGAACATAACAGCGCCTGTGGCCGAGAATGTCACTCAACCCCTGGTGCCTGCGAATGTAACTGAGCCTGCTGCACCAGTGGCTCAGAACCAAACTCCAGTCCTCGATGCGCTGGTGCCGGACAAGACAAGTCCTCAAACGCCCGGCACGACAATCATCTGGACTGCCAATGCCACAGATGCTGATTTGGACGCAATACTCTTCAGGTTCTTCCACAAAGGCCCTGCAACTGGCGGGTCATGGGAGCCGGAGACAGAATGGAGCGAGACAAGCACCTGGACCTGGAGCACCTCCTCTGCAGATGCAGGTGAAAACCAGGTCCGCGTCTGGATACGGGATGGCAAGCATGCGGGCGAGGATAGCTTCGATGCTGAGCAGTCCGCTTACTTCTCTTTGATCGAGCCTGTCCACAACATCTCCGGATCTGCGTTCAACGACAAGAACGGCAATGGCCAATTGGACGGAGGCGAGGCCCTTGCCGGTTGGACGATCAAACTGGTCAAGCCTGACAACAGCGAGGTCAGCACGATGACCAAGGACGATGGATCGTACAGGTTCGAGCAGCTATCTCCAGGGAGCTATACTGTAAGCGAGGCACTTCCCTCAGGATGGAACGCCATCAATCCAGAAAGCGGATCATATACAGTCGATCTGAAAGATGCCGACGTCACTGGGAAGGACTTTGCCAATAGGCTGACATCCTATAGCATCTTCGGCATGAAGTTCAACGACCTCAACGGCAATGGTGCAAACGACGGCGAGCCAGGCATGCAGGGATGGACAATCCAGCTCTCCAAAGACGGCAGCATCGTCAGCACCACTACGACCGGCCAGGACGGCTCTTACAAGTTTGAGAGCCTCGAGCCTGGAAGCTATACTGTAGCAGAGGTAGAGCAATCCGGTTGGACCAGAACAGCTCCAAAAGAAGGCTCCTATCTCGTGGAGCTGAAGGACTCAGATGTGAGCGGCAAGGACTTCGGAAACCATGGGTCCTGGTCGATCTCTGGGACGGTCTTCAAGGATTTAAACGGAGACGGGGCAAGGGGTACAGATGAAATTGGCCTCGCCGGCTGGAATGTCCAGCTTGCCAAAGAGGGCAGCGTCGTCAATGTCACTGCGACCGGCCAAGATGGCTCCTACAAGTTTGAGAGCCTTGCGCCTGGAACATACACTGTGAGCGAGGGCGCTCAGGAAGGATGGGCCCAGACAGTTCCTCAAGGGGCCTACACAGTGGACCTGAAGGATGCGGATGTAATCGGCAAGGATTTCGGCAATAGAGGCAATTTCACAATATCTAGCAAGAAGTTCTATGATCTAAACGGCAATGGGGTACAGGATGAGGATGAGCCTGCGCTTCCAGGGCAGGAAGTAAAGCTGGTGAAAGATGGAAAAGAGATAGCTAAAACTACGACTGACAGTGATGGCTCATTCACATTCAGCAACCTAGAGCCAGGAACTTATGAGGTCGATGATCCAATAGTCGTAACAGTTAGTGTGAAATCAGTTATCGTCGGACCAATTCCTGTGACAGGATCCTATGCGATCTCAGGCACAAAATACAAGGACTTCAACGGAAATGGTGCCTTGGATTCAGTCGATAAGGGTGAGCCGAACTGGGAGATTGTGCTAACTGGGCCCGACTGGCTGAACCCAGTGCCTTCCAGAACGATATACACGGACTCCAATGGATTCTATAAGTTCACTGGACTGCTCCATGGCAAGTACACTGTAAAGGAGGTTGCAAGGCCTGGCTGGACCCTGACCTCTCCAGCAAGCGGATCATACTCAGTGACGTTTGCGCTAGGGGAGCCTTCCAGGGAGGCTAAGAAGAACGACTTCTACAACCAGCCATCCGAAAGATCCATCTCAGGCGTCAAATATAACGATCTGAACGGCAATGGCAAGAGAGATCCCGGAGAGCCGGGGGTGAAGGACTGGACCATCAACCTGGAACAGCCTGCAGGAACGAAGGTCAAGACCGCGACCACTGGTGCAGATGGATCTTATATATTCGAGGATCTGGCCTTTGGCGACTGGGTCGTAAGCGAAGATCTCCAGAGCGGCTGGTCGGTCAAGGAGCCTGCATCAGGCAGCTACACAGTAACTCTGAGCGCCACAAATCCAGTGGCCACTGGCAAGAATTTCGGCAACTTCAATAACAATCTGCCGCCCAAGGACCCAACGCTCGTCCCAGACAAAGGCAGCCCGCAGAAGGTCGGAACTCCAATAGTCTGGACCGCAGGCGCCACCGATCCTGATGGAGATGCTCTGCAGTTCAGGTTCTTTGTGAAGGGTCCTTCCACGGGTGAGCACATGCAGCCTCAAACGGACTGGACTTCTTCTGGCACCTGGACATGGAGCACAGGCGTCTTTGCTCCAGGGAGCTATCAAGTGGAGGTATGGATAAGAGACGGCAAGCATGCGGGGCCTGAGAGCTTCGACGTCAAGAAGACGGTATCCTTTGCACTGACCAGCACCAATCATAAACCAGTGGTGAACGTGCTCTTCGCAGACCGTCCGGCCCCCCAGTTTGCAGGAAGCTGGATTAAGTGGACTGCTCTGGCCTCAGACCCTGAGGGTGATCCACTGCAGTACAAATTCTATTTGCGTGGGCCGTCCACAGGCGGGTTCTGGGTAGACCAGACTGGTTGGGGCAAGAACAACAGATGGATCTGGAGGACCAATCCTCTGGATGTCGGCTACAGCGAGGTGCTGGTGGCAGTCAGGGATGGCAAGCATGCAGGACCTGCAGGTTCGGACGACTATGATATTGCCAGCTACTTCATCGTAAACCTGAACCAGCCGCCGGTTATCACGAGCATTGGTACCAGCGCCCCAAGCCCCCAGCCTGTGGGGGCTACAATCCAGTGGAGGGCCACGGCCGCCGACAGGGAAGGCAATCCCGTGTTCTACAGGTACTGGCTGAAGGGACCGTCCACAGGAGGGCTCTGGAGGCTTGTGCGTGACTGGTCCACAGATCCGACCTGGACCTGGCCGACGTCCTTAGCGGATGTAGGCACCAGCGAGGTTCAGGTACAGGTAAGGGATGGCCTGCATGCAAGCCCCACCGGATGGGATGATGATGCAGGGGCTCTGTTCACTGTGCTTCTGCCAAATCAGCCACCCAAACTGGTCTCATTGCAGGCTGACAGGCCTAGCCCGCAGAGCACGGGCACACTTGTGAGGTGGACTGCAGTCGCTTCAGATCCTGATGGCGAGCCAGTTCTCTACAAATTCTGGCTGAAAGGCCCGAGCACCGGGAACGTATGGGTTGTGGCGCAGGACTGGTCCACCAAGAACCAATGGACATGGGCCAATGCTCCTTCTGATGCCGGAGCCTATAGCGTCTACGTTTACGCCAGAGACGGAAAGCACGCCCCTGCGACGGGATACGACAGCGCCCTGGGAGCGCAGTATATGCTCCTGAGCACCAACCAGCCGCCGAAGATCACGGCCTTCACGCCCGACAGGGCCAGCCCGCAGAGCGCCGGAACGACTGTGAGATGGACTGCTCTGGCATCTGATGCGAATTTTGACCCGATCCTCTACCGATTCTGGCTGAAGGGCCCGTCAACTGGCAATGCCTGGAAGATAGTGCAGGACTGGTCCACCAGCAATCAGTGGGTATGGACGAGCTCTCTTGCAGATGCTGGCAGCTATAGCGTCTACGTTTACGCCAGGGACGGAAAGCACGCCCCTGCGACGGGATACGACAGCGCTGCAGGCCAGGCATACACGCTGAACAGTCCGATGACAACGAAGGCGCTCACAACAGGAAGTGCCGCTGGAACCATGCCGTCACTCGTCTTTTTGGGCGACGGCTACCTACTGGCCTACCAGTCGCAGGAGCTAGGGCGAGCGAACCTGGGAGATGTTGCGTTGCAGAAGCTGGATTTGGCCTGGAACAAGCAGAGAACCATTTGGGTTGCGAGCAGCAGGGCCAATGAGAGCGCACCATCGCTGATTGCAGCAGGCGGAAACTATTACGTGGCCTACACATCCGAATTGTATGGAAACAGGGAGATATTCGTCAAAAAATATGACAACAACCTGAGGCTGATCGATACCAAGCAGCTTACGAGCTCGCCTACCAACCAGGATTCTCCATCGCTTATCGCCACGGGCAACAACTTTTACCTGGCGTATCAGTCATGGGATACTGGTGCTGATAGCGGTGGAGATATATTCCTCAACAAGTACGACCAGAACTGGAAGCTTGTGGAGACTGTACAGCTGACGGACCAGAAGTCGTATCAGGATCATCCATCGCTGGCTTATGCCAACGGCAACTTCTATGTGACTTACGCCTCTAAAGAGAGTGGCAATCTGGATATATTCCAAAAGAAGCTGGATGAAAATCTGGAGGTAGTTGAGACCAAGAGGATGACGCTGGACAGGTCTGATCAGGATTATCCGTCGCTCAAATGGCTGAACGACCAGTTCCTGCTGCTGTATGCCTCCAAGAAGACAGGCAGCTATGACATAATGCTGGATAGGTATTCGAAGGATGGAAAGCTCATCGACAGCACAGCCGCAGTAGCAGCTCAAGGCGATCAGACCTCGTCCTCGATGGTCTTCTCTTCAGCTGATAGGATGTACTGGGTGGCATATTCCTCAAAGGATGCGGCAGGCCAGAACATCTACGTCAAGCCCTTGAAGCTGACATCTTGAGCTTTGGCTGAGGTCCTCAGGGTGCTGCTCGCCATGGCGATCTCAAGATCGGTGGCTAGTATCGATGGTCGCACGATGATGGCTAGAAGCCCTTAGCCATCAATCCTTTTTCTGGTTCCTAGCTGTTTAGCATGGGTGAACTTTAATCGCGAAATCTCTCTTGTCTTCGTGACTATGTACTGAAACGTGATGCACTAACTCAACCACAGAGACACGAAGGCGCAGAGGAGATATCTCATGCCCGATCTCACCCACACAATTCAGTGAAGAGCCATTATCCTTTTTCAATGCCGAGGCCGTGATTGTTCGAGCCTCTGGGAGGCCCCGGAATTGAAGATCTGCTCTCATTTAGCCTTAAAAGCCAGCCATGGGTTTTGGAGAACTCATGTGAACTCCTCCCACACCCTGAAGGGCGGAGCTTCCCGGTCAGTCCTTCGTAATCCCACAAGTTAAACCAACGGTCCAAAGACCGAGCAGATAATTTATATCACATGAATGCATTTTTAGTAGCACCAAATAAAACGGAGGGATGTGTTTGTCGAATATCGGAATTGCGCTAAAATTATCAGCGCTTGCCGTCATGTTGGCGGCGATGCTAGCATCAAGCGGCGTGGCATCATATTACGGTGATCATGACCGGCACTCTTACTTGGGCAATGCCAACATCGATCGCAGTATTGTAAAGCCAGAAGAGATCAATCCTTTGACGCAGATCAACACCAGTGGGATATTTATACACTATCAGGATCCCTACACTATGAATGTGTGGGAATATCTGCAGCAATATATGCCCAAAACCGCTTTCAGTCCCGAAAATGAGCAAGAAGCTCATTATGATGATACATTATACGCATAGTGGTGCGCAGTCTCCACACATTTTTTTGATAAGTTAACTGCACCATACTGAAGGATGGGGCCTCCCATTTGGTATAAGGTTGAAATCCATTTCATCGGCACCGTAGATCACTTTCGCCCCGCTCCCTCGCCTCAGCCTCATAACCTCAAAGCCCTATGTTCTCTATCATGGAAATCGAACTTCATCCCGCGGCCTCCCTGCTCGAAGAGACCTTCAACGTCCTCATCTCTCCTGCGGAGCTGCTGGCCGGTGCCCTCAAGCAGTCCTCCCGGGAGGCGACGGTCCTGCTCTATGCGCACGCTCTGGATCCTCAGCTGCAGAAGATGGCCGAGCTGGCCGATCGAATGTTCTGCTTCTACGAGGAGCAGTCCGGGGGTCAGAAGGCCGAGGTGAGAATGCCCGGAGCACAGGCCATGCTGGAGGCGTACTCATGAGGTGGCCCTGGCGAAAGGCTGCCAGGCCGATCGAGCCCAGGCTGGCTATCAGCAGCAGGGCTATGGAGCTGCAGACGGCCAAGGAGATCTTAGCAGAGGTATTCGATGCCCGGCCGGGTGAGGTGGAGGAGATGATACAGAGGAGGCTGGTGGAGAGGAGCTGGTACGAAGAGACTATGGCCTGTGGCGTTTTGCGTTGGTGAGTAGATGGGCAGGAGCTTTGAAGCCTAAGCTCCCCATAATTTAGGCATATTCAAACATTTTCAGTTATCCCTGGCCTGCTGTGTTGATCAATTTTAATGAGGTCTTTTTATGATTGTCTTGTTAATATTTTTGTTCTAAGCGTTTATTTCTAAGCGTTTATTAATATATTTACAAATTTGAATTTCAACCCTACTTCATGGAATATATATTCGATCTTGGTAACAGATACAGATTCCCCTGTCTTAACAATTACTGCAATATGGACCTTGATCCATCCTCTGTGTACTTTCCAAACTTCCCTCATCCACTCGCCGCTGTTCGTTACCTTTATGCCAGTGGAGTCTATCGCGATAACCACTGGTTCGTCACTCTCTGCGATCGTGTCTGACAGCTTGAGATCCAATTTGGTGCCCCTTTTCCAGATAGTGGTATAATCAATCGTAGGAATCACTGGGATATATGTGGATAATTTTCGGACCATTCCTTCGAGCGACCTATAGGATACCTTGAGAATAATATGCAACATCATTAAATGCTGGATGAATGGTTCAGGAAATTCATATCTGCGTCCTACTTTGCCCTCATTCGCCAAAGCGAGATCCTTTGACCAGCTATCTAAAAATTCAAATGAAAAATATAATTCGCCACGGCGCACTAATCTCTCATTGTATTCGATCCAGTCTTGCTTGGCAACATATTCTCTTCTTGTGATTGACTACATCATCATTATTATAATAGTCATGTAGTCAAACTATTTATCTATTTGGTCAACACAGCATGGTGGAGAAAGCTTTATATGGAATATCAACATGCACAATTGTCGATGGAGCTAAGCGCAATCGTCTACTGTATAACCATCAAGTCCGGTTTAGAACGGACACTTTTCTAGCATTAGCTACAGCCGTAGATATTCTCATATCATCCATCCAGAAGGATATCTATCCCGCCGAATATAATTATAAAATAAACATTATAAATATTGGAGGTGATTCGCTATGATGATGAATCGTACTATGAAGCTGCTCCTGCTCTCTGACATCTTCGTACTCACTGGATTCGGGCTGATCCAGCCCATCCTTGCCATATACATCGACGGAGGCGTATCTGGCGGTAGTATGCTCTCAGCAGGCATAGCGAGCGCCCTGTTCATGTTAACCAAATCCCTAGTGCAACTGCCTTTTGGCAAATACGTAGACAGCCAGTCCAGGAAGACGCAATGGTTGATTTTAGGGACGCTGCTCATGACCCTGGTGCCAGTTATCTATGTGACTGCGAACAGCATCTACCAGATATACTTGGCGGAGATTGTATACGGCCTGGGAAGTGGACTGGCTTATCCGACCTGGCTTGGCCTGTGGTCCGCAAATTTGGAGAAGGGAAAGGAGAGTTTCCAGTGGTCAGTCTACTCTACGTCAACCGGCATTGGGACTGCAGCAACAGGAGCCTTGGGCGCAGCTGTTGCCAGCCTGATCGGATTTTCCGCCACATTCCTCCTTGCAGGATCGCTCTGCCTTCTCGGCTGTGCCGCTCTCCTGTTGATGGAGCGAAGGGATGCGAGGGCTGCAAAATCTTTGGGTGGTGAGGGCCGTCTCCGAAAGAGTGGGGATGGAGTTCGTTGCTTTTGATCTGCTGGCAGGCCAGTTCCCAGACAGAGAGCTTGATCTGACAGAGAGCTTGATCTAATTGAAGATCGAGCAAAAGGTGAGGATCTCCTTTAGACAGCTTTTTGGCAGATTAATCTCTATCAGCTGGTCGCTTTGTGACAATTATTTCCCATATTTCCCTCTCATGGTCGTCAAATAAGCCATCTCTATAAACGGCGCTTAGCTTATTGTAAGCCCTTCTGGTGGCCGAAATTATATTCTTGGGATGGCCAGTTTTCTCAAAGTTCATCGCAGCCAGGGCACAGATAATGTAGTCGATCTCTGTTTGCGTAATATTTACCACTATGATTATGGAGGTGTCAAACCTGTCTTGAAACAGATTTGGAAGTGGCAATTTGCCATCTTCAGTGAGTTTCAAGCCCATCGCGACAGCAAATTTCCTCGCCAACGTATACAGATCCTTTCTGGATATTGATTTTGGCAAATAAAAATCGTCCATGTCGCTTAATGCTGACAAAATTGTGTTGGCCTCCTCCAAATTGAAATTCAATATCATGACTATCCTCCTTCTTTTTCGCTCTCCGGTCGAATCTTTATACCATACCTTTGTTATGGCAGATTAGTATCTTTATTAGAATTTAAGAAATCATGAATGATCACATCTTATTATATAAACTTAATTAACAAACTTAATTAACAAACTTAATTAATAAACTGAATTAATAAACTGATCTCAACTCAGAACCTGATTTTAATAATCTCCACAAACAAAAAATGTAGCCCTCTGCTCAGACTAGTTTGTTCTACTCATAGAAGTCCAGATACAACACTGGCAGGCACATTGAGGATCCGCGTTGCCATATCAATGAATAGCTTCTCCTGCTGCAGTCGATCTAATCCAAATTGGTCATCCAGCGCCTGCCTCTCCATCTCCAAAGCGATTAGCCTGGTTTGGACCTGTGTGATCTTATAGTGCTTGGCCATCTCCGCGACTATGTTCATAAAAAAGCCAACGGTGTGCGGCCTTTCAGATGACAGATTCTTGATAAGCCCGCACTCGACGCAGTATGGGTGTGGCTTGAGCCCTCGCTCTCTGCCCTCATAATAGTAAGGCAACCATACCTTCTCCTTGCTGCCTGAGACCTTATGCTCGCAACCCGACATGTCCCCACCACAGACCTATATTACAGTTGTATTTCCTATGCACTTAAAAACTTTTTGAATGGAGATGCTGTGTTGAATAATGTTTAAATATTCCCACTACTATTTATTAAGTGGGGATAGCAGCATGGAGGGATATGCGGTAACCAAAAAACGCAATTGGCAAGAATATAACGAGGCTCTTGTCAAGCGTGG